>NZ_JBOGQF010000051.1:0-12363 GCF_050748925.1 Nitrososphaera sp. | reverse complement strand
GTCCTGAACAGGATAATAAAAGATCAAGGATGCACGGTCGTCGCCATACTGGAGCAAAGCACAGGCAGCACAGAGATTGGTTTGGGGATTGAGGAATTCGTTGCAGATGGCCTGATAGTCTTTGAATCATATATTGAGGGCCTCGAAGCAAAGAGAAGGGCAATGATCAGAAAGCTGCGCGGTACGCAGCACAACTCTAGGTATCAGGCCATACTCCTTAATCCTAACGAAGGAATCGCATTTTTGCAACTGGCCGAGTAAACCGATAATTCATCGGATTGACCGGAACGACACTGTAATGCCGCGCTTTTTGTCGACATCGACAGCGAATTGTTCGTCATGCATAACCGGTATCGCCGAAGTTATCTGGCGACCACATGCTTGACATTTCGATTCATAATTCTCTTTCAGAACTGATGCACACCAGAAGCAGCTATCGCAGATCAAGAAATTGGCTACCTCCGGCGTTCGCCTGGCTTGCTGCTTGTCAGAACTGCTTTTGCACAGGCCGTCGTTGATCTTGGAGATTATGACTTCTGCACTGTCGCCGATAGTTTCGCGAAGGTAATTTTCGAATTCATCCCTGTACTGCACAATCAGATCAGCATTCATCCCGTATCGCACCTTCAGGTAATCGAGGATAATCTGCTTTGAACCTTTTCCGGTTAAATCAAGAGAGGATTCGATGACGTTTAGAACGTCCGCTGGGTTTTCAATGTTATTGCCTGACACGGCACGCCTTTATCTTGATGTATGCTATTTAAGCATCACGGAAAAAGAATCCGGTCTAATGAGACGTTTAAAATTTTCACCGTCGGTTTCTAGTCCAATGCATCAGAACAGATCTGGCTTTCCAGCCAGGCAAGCTGCAGGCTTTTCCTCGCGTAACGGAATAATATGCTATTCATTCGCAGAAAACAACGCAATCCTAGAGTAGCGGAATTAGCGAAAAAGATGCCTCGAACGTTTATAAGCGATTAAGGCGCGTCGACTCTCAATTATCATGTTACGTCAAACGCACTCCATATGCCTCCTCGAACGCTCCTCAGATTATGGGCGTCTTTACGAGACAATTGGCAGGTATCTCGCAGAGGGGTATGGAGTAATTTACGCAGCCGAACAGGATCCAGAGTGGGTTATTAATAAGATGGCCAAAGCTGGTCTCCAAGTTGAACAACATATCAGAAACGGCACGCTGAGGGTAATATCTGGAGAATCGGTCTACGTCTCTAACGGCGATGACCTCGATGCATCCCGGACGATCGAGTCCTGGCTAAGTGTCGTGTCAAACATAATGAACAACACAAAAGTCAAGGGCGTTATAGCGATAGGCAGCGTGGATGCTTTTATCAAACGCGGCCGGCACAAGAGCTCGGCAGAATACGAGACGCACATTGGCAAAAAGTTCGAAGTTCCATTGGAGGCCATATGCTGCTACAATGCAGACTCGCTTTCAGACATGTCAGCAGGCACTCTAATTACGATTCTGAATGCGCACCAGTATACCATCCATGATAATGCAGAATATTCCGAATGGGAAGGCGACAAATTGCAGAGCATATTGATTGCCGCATTTGACAGGGTCCTCGGCACGACCACTTCGGCGCTCGTGTTAAAGACTCTGAAATCAGTTTACAAGCTGGACGAAAGGTCGATAATATCAGAGCCGACGCTTCTGGAAGACGTGTTGGGCAAATTCTTTAGGGCTTCGTCAAATGCCATACTAGCTTCCATCCTAAAGAATCTCAAGAGCGAAATGGCATTCCACCGGCAAACTATCTAATTGCAGACTGTGAAAAACAAAAGAGAAGGGGAGTCTACCCCGACCCGCAGCTGCTAAAGCCGCATTCGATGCAGATGTTGCACCCTTCGGTTATAATGAGGCGCGACTTGCACGACGGGCAGACCTCGTCCTCGTTTGAGGGCATGACCTGCATCGCGGCCGGCTGCGTCATCTTTTTCGGCACTTCTGCCGGCGCTGCCACCTGGACCTGGGGCATCTTGCCGTCCTCGACGCCGGACTCTTTCAGGATCTTGGCCATCTGGTCCGCGACGTACGGCTCTGCGATGCTGCTCTGGATATAGTCGGCGACGTACCTGCTCGGCTTGACTGTAAAGGCTTTCTCGCCCGTGTTCTTGCCGGTGATGTGCAGCACCTGCTCGTGGCGCGAGCCGTCGCGGTATACCGTGACGCCTTTCAGGCCCAGCTCGTGCGACAGCAGGTACGAGCATTTCACGTCTTCCGCGGTCACGTCGCCGGGCATGTTGATGGTCTTGGCAATCGCGTTGCTGATCCACTTCTGCCACACGCCCTGCGCCATGATGTGGTCCATCCAGTGGATGTCGATCGCGGTGACGAACGTCTTTTGCATCCACTCTGGGATTTCGGCAAGGCCGCGGACAGAGCCATAGTTGTTGGCGACCTTTGTCAATATCTCGTCAGAGTAGAGGCCGGCCTCCTTCAGCGCGGTCTCGAACACCTTGTCCGTGTAAAAGAAGCGGCCTACCGTGACGCGCTTTTCAAACACGAGGGCAAACACCGGCTCGACGCCGTTTGCCGTGTCGGCGATCATTGACAGCGTCCCCGTGGGCGCGATGGTCGAGGTCCACGAGTTGCGGATGCCGCTCTTCTTTATCTTTTCAATGAGCGTCGCCCAGTCGTAAGTGTGCGTCTCTTTTGGCAGCTCGTAATAGCCCGCAACCGGTATCTTGCCCTTGACATAGTCGGTGTCCTTGAACATGGAAAACGGCCCCCTTGACTTGGCAAGCGCAACGCTCTCGTCCATGCTCAGGTACGACACTGCCTCCGCGAGCTTGTTCATGAACTCGTAGCCGTCCTGGGAGTTGTACGGGACGTGGAGCATGAACAGCAGGTCGGCTATGCCCATGATGCCAAGGCCAATCCTCCTTGTCGCCCGCGTGTTGGTCTCGATCTCTTGCACAGGATACTTGTTCATGTCGATGATGTTGTCGAGGAAGCGCGTCGACAGCCTGACTGCCTGCTCGTAGCGCTGCCAGTCAAACTCGAACATGCCGTCTGCCTTGCGCTTTACAAAGTTGGCCAGATTGATGGAGCCGAGGTTGCACGACTCGTACGGGTAGAGAGACTGCTCGCCACACGGATTAGTCGCGCGCAGCGGCCCGCCCTTGGCGTCTATGCACGGGTTGTACTTGTTGATGTTGTCAAAGAATATGATACCCGGCTCTGCGCTCTTCCACGCGCTCAGCGCGATGAGGTCGATCAGCTGCTGCGCGTCGATCTGCCTCACCGGCTCGTGGGTGCGCGGGCTGCGCAGCGTGTACTTGTGGTTGCCTTCCTTGACCAACGCCTTCCAGAAATCTTCCCAGATGCCTACAGAGACGTTAAAGTTCTCGAACACACCGGGCTTGGTCTTTGCCGTGACAAACTTTTCCACGTCAGGATGCCAGGCTTCAAGGATGCCCATGTTCGCCCCGCGCCTCTTGCCTCCCTGCTTGACCACGTTAGTGATGGTGTCAATGATGTTCATGAAGGACACTGGCCCCGACGCGACGCCGGAAGTCGACGCCACAAAGTCGCCTTCTGGCCTCAGGTCGGAATAGTTGATGCCGACCCCGCCACCGGACTTGAATATCATTGCCGCGTCCGTCGACGACTTCATGATCTGCTCCATGTCGTCCGGCATGTCGAGGACAAAGCACGCGGACAGCTGGCCGAGCCTTGCGCCTGCGTTCATGAGCGTCGGCGTGTTCGGCAGGAAATCCCGAGAGATCATCAGGTTGTTGTATTCCCTTATCCTGTCGCCGTGCGCGGCCATCTTGCCCTCTGCTATCATCTTTAGCAGCTCCTTGAACGACACCTTCATCTGGCCGGTCTCTGCCGCGTGGATGTAGGCGCGGATGAGCGCCTCAAAGTGGTACCGGTTAAGCCAGTATTCGCCTATCTTGAACTTGCTGTCAAAGTCTGCAATTTTTGCAAAGTATTTCCTTGCTTCTTCAATATCTTGGGCCTGACCGCCTGCCAGGTTGAACACCTGCGGGTCGTGGATGACGTCTGCAAGCGCGACCAGCGTCGCGACGCGCTCAAACATCTGCTTGGGGCCCTCAATTATCTCGTTGTTGTCGTCCCTCAGCAAATAGCGCGCAGCCAGCACCCTCAGCGAGTTGACGTCAAACGCCTTGTCAACCTCGTCGAGGTCCTTCTTGTTCAGGATCTTCATCTTTTCGTCCCGCACTTTGCGCCTTTCGTGCCTGTACAGTATGTACGACTTGGCGGTCTCTGACAGCCCTTCCTCTATCAGTATCGACTCCACCATGTCCTGGACGTCTTCGACGCTCGGCGCGCCAGTTTTTTCGCTCTGCTGCACCATCTTTTGCACCACCCTTGCCGCCAGCCTTTCTGCCAATGGGTAGTCCGGCTTGCCCGTTGCCACGAGCGCCTTGTAAATAGCATTCGCTATCTTGGCGTGCTCAAAACTAACGACGCGTCCGTCCCGTTTCTTAATTTTAGCGATTAAGCTCTCTTTCGAGTTGGAAAAGTCAGTAACTCCCGCCATCCCGTCTTACCGACGAACCACCCGTACTTATACTCTTTGTGTGTCAAATTCTCGGTCTTTCTTATTAGGAAATATAGACACCTTGCAATTATGGTAATGTAGCATCGATATTGGAACGTAGTACAGGTTATTGTTGAAAAAAATAGAAAAAAGGTTTATGGCATTTTTCAGGCAATAGCCGATGCCCCTGTATCATAATTTTGCAGAAAAAAGATATGGCGGGGGAAGCAGCTGCTACTGCAGCCTGTGCGGCGACTTGCACCCGTCGCACCTGTCAAGCGATGTCTTGTATTTCCTGCCGCAGGCAGCGCAGACCGCAAGCCTTGCCTGTAGGCGAATGAACGCAAGCCCCGCTGACGCTTCGATGACGCCTGCCACGTCTGCCGCAGAAAGGTCCGTGACGTCGGCTACTGCCGCAAAGCCTCCGTTCAGCACCTTGTCTATTGCGGCGCACTCTTTGGCCATTGCAGCATTGGACAGCATCTCCCTGCCTGACATGACCATCCCCTGCGAATAGCTCGGGGTGTTTTGCGACTGGACAAGCAACACCTTGCCGTACTTTTCCGAGTCGAGCGTGGCAAACCGTGCCGCGCTGTCGTCTGCAACCATGGCGATTGCTGCGGATTCTTCGCCGAGCTTTTTGCCCTCCGCGGCGGCTACTTCTACTGCGGTTTTAAGCACCTTTTGGAGGATTTCAGCTCCATTGCCAGCCTCTTCATGGCCCAGGATGCCATAGACCGATTCTTTTGCGCCGGTAAGGTTGGCCATTATGCCGGAACTGGCGTGCTGCATCGACTGCGTCGCCGATGCAAAGGCCGGAAGCAGGCCGCGACGCGCGCCGTCAGTAACAGCCTTTTTCCTGGCTGCCAGCGCCGCAAGCGCCGGCTTTATCATCAGCGCCAGCTTTGCCCTGAAATATGTCTCGTCCCTGTTCGACTCGTAGGCGAGCCTTGGAAGGTTTATCGAAAGCGACTGGAACGCCATTGCCGCCGGCGAGTTTTTGCCAGTCGACTTGCGTATGCCGCTGGCCGCGCGCGCCGGCCCGCTTGACATCGCAATGATGCCGCCGGCCCTTACCGCTGCGGCGACGTAGTCAAGGGCGTCCTTTTTCCCGTATCCGACCGACAGGCCAATCCGGGGCGTCGGCGTGGCGTCGACGTACCTCCGGTAGCCGTCGAGCATGGCATTAACCTGCCGGGCGTCGATGTCGGCGGGGATGGCTATTGCCGTCATCGGGCCCGGGCCTGCGGCCGACGACGATATCAGGGCGCGTGCAAACTCTTTGGACAGGCTGTCGGCGTCCTTTACCTTGGCAAGGACGGGGGCGACGCCTTCCAGGACGACTTCTGTCGACGCCTCGCACGCCAGGAGCGGTATCAGCACCGTCAGGGCGGTGAGCATGTCGTCAGGCGTTTTCAACGACGCCAGCCTTGCGACTGCCGGGAACCTGCCCTGCATGTCCAGGTTGCTTACTTCTGCCAGGTCAAGAAATATCGTGTCTGGGAGGAGGCTCCACGCGCCAGCGGCAGAGATGTGCATCTCGCCGGCAAGGTGCATGTCGGCGATGTCCTTTGGCAGCGTGTTAAAGATGAGGTACTCTGAAAATACGGCATTTGCCGTCCTGTTCATTATGCCTTCCGCCCCGTTCCTTGACGCCTCCGCGCTTGCAAGCATCTCGGCAATGTCTGACGGCGGGAGGCCAAGGCGCGCAAGCTTGTTGCGGTACTCCTCGTGTCCGTGCTCTATGAGAACAGAATTAACAGTTTCGCGTATCAGCGACGACGTGAGGTAGGAGGTCTGGAACTTGTAGATCTTGTTCTCCACCTCCTCGGTTATCTTGTGCGCCTGCTCAAGTGGCAGGTTCGCCTCCCTTACAAGCGACTGGATTATTTTGTGGGAGTTGAACTCCTCTATCGACTGCCGGCTGGTCCGGACGTACATCTTGCCGCTCTCGATGATGGAACGCTCCTCAATCTGCCGGGCGAGGCTGAGCACCAGCTTGCCAAGGTTGGTGATGGTGTAGCGGCGCTCGGCCTTGTTGAGCGCCACCAGCAGCTGCCTCAACAGCTTGCGCAGGTGGTAGGCGAACTTGCCGGACTCTTTTTTCGACTTGAAGCCAGCTAATGCTTTTAGTTCGGAATACGTGAGGGGGCCCTTTGTGTTGAGTATGCGCAGGATGTCTATCCTGTTTGGGCTTGCCATGACGGAAAATATCATCCGGACGCGCCTTGACGCCGATTCTAAAACGCCGCCCTTGCGGGGCTCTTTTTGAGAATAATCCTGATCGCTCGACATGCGCCTCGTTACCAGTGTAAATGATTAAAACTACTTTGTAAAATATTTTTAACTAACAGTATTGCGGCCCCTATGTGGGCAAGTTAGACCAAAAGGTCAACCTTTTCAGCCTTCGACCAGCACTTCTTCCTGTTGTTGCTCTTCCTCATGGTGCACGGGCATGTTTGCCGGGATCTCGGGCAGCTTGGCTTTCGCTTCGCTCTCGAGCGCGCCCTCGATCTCGTTGAGGATGTTCATCGCATCAGCGTCCATCGGGGTCGCTATCTTGCCCACCTCAGACCTCATTTCAGAGCTTGACAGGACGTCGGCAGTCACCGATGACATTTCAGACAGCGCCATGCTTGCAGACGGGATGGCCTTGGCAATGTCGGCCTGTATGCCCTTTATCATCTCGACCGTCGGGTCGATTGTGTCCAGTATCATGGCAAGCTCGGTGATGGTGCTGAACCGTATCACGAGCGCCTCAAGGGCATTGCTGCTTTGCTGCGTCGTGCGCCTCAGCTTTTTCACATTAGCGAGCTCGTTGGCCAGAATCTTGGCCCTCGTGTTGTTGCCCGCCTTTATGTTGCCCGTTATCTGCTGGAGATAATAAGCCTCACTTGAGGCAAACTTTTTGTCCAGCGTATTCATCCTGCCAAGCTGGTTGTACACTACTGCGGTGGCATTGTTAATCTGGCTAACTAGCTGCTGGCGCTCGACCATCGCTATTGCAGCCTAGTTCCCTGATTCAGGGTTAAGGCCCGGTGTCAAGCGCAGTGGACAAAGAGCTGTCAAAATAGCTAAGCTACAAGCCAGGTGGTTAGCGCTTGGTCGCCGTGAGGGAAAAGTCAGATGGGTTCAGCGCGGCGCCGCAGGTGGGGCAGCGGTTGTTGGTGGCGCGCAATGCGTCTTTTACCGACTTTAGCATGCGCATGGTATAGATCACCGAGCCGCACTTGCCGCAGTTGACGTCAGCCGACATCATGTATGAAAATTATAGAAACGAGCTGAAATAAGAAATGTGTCCTTGATGGAATTTTACTAGTGATATGAATAGAGTTAACAACCCCGTTGCAGCAGTTATTGCAGCATGAAGGATGGCGCGCTAGCGCCTGCGATAGCAGGCCTTGCTGTCGGTATTGCTTTTGTGGTGTTACTTGCTATTGCTACATCGCAGTCATTAGGATGGTCCTTGCAGTTTCCTGACCCGGGTTACTATGCGCCACTCATACAGCTGAAAATCACGGGGTTAAATGATACATACCAGGTTGGCGAGACGATTAATTTTGCCGTCACCCAGAGAGCGGCTGGGTGCGTTTTTCCCGACACCGTCATCGTCAAGAATTTGGAGACGAATAGTGTTGTATGGCGATTTAACAGCACACAAGCCAATGCAGCGCTTCTTGGATGCATAAGCATGGAAGGTAATCCGGCAGAGTCACGAATGAGGATGAATACGGAAGACTCACCGCCAATAATCGCGCATCAAGCAGGCCCGTACGTGGTCATAGCGGAGCACCTGCACAAAAAGGTGCAACAAGAGTTCAGAGTGGTTGACTAGGCTTTAGCCAGCATCAGCCCGTGCTTTTGGTCAAAGCCGGTGACCTGCACTTTGGCGCCGACAGGCAGATCTGCGGGTGTGGCAACGCCGGGCAAAAAGCCAGATGCGCGCAGGTTTGCATTGTCTATCTTGAACACCACCCACGCGTACGAGCCGGCGTCCTCAAAGCCCTGCGGCGCGACTGCCTGGATCGTATAGGTGACGACGGTGCCAGCGCCTTCAAGCTCGGCGTCTTCGAACTTGCTGGCCGAGCACTTTTCGCAAAACATTACCGTCTCTAGCATGAGGTGGCCGCACTTTGCGCACCTGTGCGCCAGTATCTTTTTCCTGCCGGCGGCCTCGATGAACCTTTCGCGGACTCCGTGCATCGACATTGCCATTACTTCCTGTCCACCTTTTTGAAGATGTGGACTGCCGCGCTCGCGCCTGTCGCGCCAAAGTTGTGCGTCAGCGCGATTTCCGCGTCTTTAACGGTGCGCTCGCCCGCCCCACCGGTGAACTGGTCAAACACCTCTACCACCTGACCGACGCCGGTCGCGCCGATTGGATGGCCCTTTGACTTTAGCCCGCCTGACGGGTTTACCGGGATCTCGCCGTTCAGCCTCGTGGCGCCGTCCCTCACCGCGTGGGCGGCCTTGCCCTTGGGAAAGAACCCGAGGTCTTCGATGTCTATGACTTCGGCAATCGTAAAGCAGTCGTGCACCTCTGCAAAGTCAATATCCTTGGCGGTGATGCCGGCCATCTTGTATGCCGCCTTTGCCGCTGCAACAGTGCTTGGGATTGTGGTGATGTCTTCCCTGCCCTGCACAGCCGCCGGCGAGGCGCCGCGGCCAGAGCCGATAATCTCCATGTATGGCCTGCCGGATTTCTTGGCAAAGTCTTCCGAGCAGAGTATCGTCGCGGACGCGCCGTCAGAGAACGGGCAGCAGTCCAAAAGTTTCAGCGGCGACGCGACCACCGGCGACTTCATCACTTCGTCGACCGTGATCCGTTTGCGCACGTGCGCCTTTGGGTTCAGGACGCCGTTTTCGTGATTCTTGACGGCCACGTGCGCCAGGTCCTCCTCCGTCGCCTTGTGGGTGGTCATGTACGCCCTTGCCATCGACGCAAACAATCCTGGGAAAGAGGCGCCGTTCCCGCCCTCGTAGAAAAAGTCAGAGCAATATGAAAACAGGGTTGTGCTCATGGCCGTGCCCGTGTGGGTCACCTTTTCGACGCCGAGCGCAAGCACGCAGTCGTAAAAGCCCGCCGCGACGTTGGCGTACGCCTCCCTGAACATGACCGAGCCGGAACCGCACGCGGACTCTATTGTGAGGCCCGGGACGTGCGATATGCCGAGGTTGCTCATGATGACAGGCGCCATGTGCACCTGCTTGTCGGCAACCCCGAATACGTTAGAGATGTAGCCGGCCTGGATCTCTTTTGGGGTGATGCCTGCAGAGTCGATAGCGTCTTTGGCGGCGGTTAATGCAATTTCAATGATGCTTTCATTCAATTTTCCATATTTCGTGCTGCCGGCACCAAGAACGCAAACTTTGCTGGTCATTGTGTGAGCATGATTGCCGCCTCGCGCTATAAATATCTTAGACACCCTCGATGCAGAAGAATCACTGCTGATATGTATTATAACGCCGGCATGCCAAGCAATGCGTTGTACACGCTGGTGGTCTGCGAAAAGCCGGATGCTGCCAGGCGCATTGCGCAGGCGCTCGGCGACGCAAAGGAGACCAGGGCAGCCGGCGTCTCCGTCTTTGACGTCAGCCGTTCCGGCACGCAGTACAAGGTCTGCTCGGCGTCGGGCCACCTGTACGGCATCGTTGACACTACAAAGAACAGGAGCGTGTACCCTGTGCTTGACCTGGAATGGGCGCCCGTTGAAAACGGCAGGGCCGGCAGGATAATCGGCGTGATTGCAAAGCTGTCGCAGGGCGCCGGCAGGTTCATCCACGCGTGCGACTATGACCAGGAAGGCGAGGTGATAGGCCACAGCATACTGCAGTACGCCTGCGGCGGCAAATACGCCGGCGCGCTGCGCGCAAAGTTTTCAACCCTCACCGACGACGAGATAACAGAGTCATTTGACAACCTGCTAAAGACCAGCGCCGGCCTTGCCGAGGCCGGCAGGTCGCGCCACTTGCTCGACTTTTTGTACGGCGTCAACCTGTCAAGGGCGCTTGCCCAGTCGTTCAAGGCCGGCAACAAGGGCTACAGGAACCTGTCGATAGGCAGGGTGCAGGGGCCGACGCTTGCGTTTGCAGCCGACAGGGAATCAGAGATACGGCTGCACGTCCCGGACCCCTACTGGCTCATAACCGCGGATTTCGAGAAGAGCGGGCAGGTGATCCATGCAAGCTATGAAAAAGGCAAGGTAGGGACGCTTGCAGGGGCGCAGGCGATAATTGCTGCGTGCACCGGCAGGGACGGCAGGGTCAGCAGGGCAGAAACAAGAAAGGTGATGCTCAGGCCCCCGGCGCCTTTCAACATCGGCGACCTGCAGCGAGAAGCATACCGGCTGTTCAAAATTGCGCCCGGCTATACCCTTACCATTGCAGAAAAGCTGTACCTCCGGGCCCTCATTTCGTACCCGAGGACGTCGAGCCAGAAACTGCCGGCGTCGATAAACTACCGCAAGATCCTGTCAGGGCTTGCTTCTAGTTACAATCATGCTTCCATCCTGCTCTCAAGGGACTGCCTCGTCCCAAACGAGGGCGCGATGACCGACCCCGCACACCCGGCGATATACCCGACCGGCGTCGCTGCGCGGCTGTCGGGCCTGGAATTCAAGGTGTACGACCTGGTAGCAAAGAGGTTCCTTGCCACGTTTGGCGACGCCGCCGTGACAGAGCGCACCGAAGTGGCCATCGACGTTGACGGGCACGCGTTTCTGGCGGAAGGCAGGAGGACAACGTACGACGGCTGGATGGCCTTTTACAGGCCGTACGTCGACCTGCATCAGGCAGAATTGCCGGCGCTTGCGCAGGGCGACACCCTTGCAAACAGGCAGGTCGCGATGGAGGAAAAGTTCACGCAGCCGCCGTGGCGCTACAGCCAGGCGAGCCTGCTGGCAAAAATGGAACACGAGCAGATCGGGACAAAGGCGACGAGGGCCGACATCATTGCGACCCTGATAAAGCGCGAGTACATATCTTCCGAAAAGAGCGGCATCAAGGCCACGGACCTCGGCTTTGCAGTGGTGGAATCGATGAGGGAGCGCGTGCCGGCTATCGTCTCCACCGAGCTGACAAGGTCGATGGAGGAGCAGCTTGAAAAAGTAGAGCAGGGTGGCGACTCGGTGGCAGTCATCGAATACGCGGTCGACAGGCTGGTAGAGTCGCTTGCGGCTTTTCGCGGCAGCCAGGCCGAGATTGGCAAACAGATAGGCGCCGTGACGCAGGCCGCCGCGTCCATCGGCCAGTGCCCGGTATGCAAGACCGGCAGGCTGCGCATGATACGCTCAAAAAAGACGAAAAAGAGGTTTGTCGGCTGCTCCAACTATGCGTCAGGGTGCAGGGCCAGCGCGCCCCTGCCGCAAAAGGGCATCATCAAGGGCTACGGCAAGGTGTGCAAGTGCGGCTGGCCCATCGTCTGGGTGGGCTTTGGCCGGGGCAAAAAGTGGAACATGTGCGTCAACATGCAGTGCCCCTACAAAAAATAGAACGAGGTTCTCTAGTTATGCTACACTATCTTGATAAGCAAACAGGGAGCAATTGCCTCTATGAGTTTTGGAAGCGACCATTCTCACATGTGCGAGTACTGCAGCGAGCGCTTTTCATGCCCGCTTGACAAGCACGAGTGCAAGATGGAATGGAAGACGAGTCATAATGACCACTTTCTGGCCCTGGCTGCCTAGCCTGCAGGCTCCAGGCCGTCGTTGGCCGGCCCGTTGACTACCTTGCCGGCATACGAAAAGCGCGAGCCGTGGCACGGGCAGTCAAACGACTTTTCGGAATTATTCCACATGACCGTGCAGCCAAGGTGCGTGCACGGCGCAGA
>NZ_JBOGQF010000050.1:0-12609 GCF_050748925.1 Nitrososphaera sp. | reverse complement strand
GCGTTGAACTTTGTGAGGAGTATGTGCTGCGGCACCTCCCTGCGTATCTGGTTCTCCAGCTCCTTGCTCCTGAGCGTGCTTTCAGTCGCCATTATCCCGATGTGCCTTTTCTTTGTGAGCCGGGACGCCTCCTTTAGCGGCGGCCGTACGCCTATCAGGGGGACGTCTGTTATCGTCCTGCGCAGTTCGTCGAGCACCTGCACCGAAGGCGTGTTGGAGGCGACGACGATGAGCTTGGGCTTGAACCGCTTCAGGTAACCTATTGTGTTGACCATCAACTCACGCAGCTCTTGGTGAGACTTGCCGCCGTAGGGAAAATGGGCCCTGTCGGCAAAGTAGAGCAGGTCCTCGTAAGGCACCTCGCGCTTTAGCTCGCGGATTATGGAAAGCGAGCCGATGCCCGAGTCAAAGACCGCTACGGGGTTGTTTGTCAACGTTGTCATGCTGTGAACGAGGTATAAATTTCAGCCTACGCGCCTTTTGCGATGTTCATTATGCCACCGGCCAGGCTTTCAAGCGCGTAGGGCCTCCGGACGTTGACTATTAGAAGCAACGCGTCCTTTCTGGCCTGCTGCAGGTCGAACAGCAACACATCAAATTCGTCATAGCGCGTCACGTTGAAATGTACGTTGCCAGAGCTCTGATGTGCCTTGGCAATAGACATCATGATAAGGCGCTGGAGCGCAATGCCTTCCATCTCTTTTTGCCCCGGCATCTTTACTCCCGGCCCTGCCTTCCACTGGACTATCGAGCCGTCGTTTACGAGGACGGCCGAGATAATGTTTTCGTGGAGCCCGCTTATACTGCTGCAAAGATCTTGTCCCAAGCACCGTCCCTGACCTCCCGGTGCAAGATAAGATTTTTCCCAAATTGCTCTCAAGCCTGAAGAAGCCATGTCTTTGGATATGGGCAGTTCACCGCCGGCAAGAATCGTATTGGCGTTTAAATATTAGGCTGGCCTAACTAATGGTGCCTAATTTCCAGGAAGTCTGGCGTTGGCATCTACCAGCAAGTCTCAAATCACCGCCTGCCCGGGAACGCCGGGCAGGGCCTAACCCACCTTTTTCGTTAAAACAATCAACCATAACTTTTCCCAAGAAACATCTTCCAATACGATTTTTATATGATGCCCTTCGGGTATTCTAGCCTAGAATAACTTGCCTGTCGCCGTATCCTTCTCAAAACTGAACATTGCGATAATGATCAGTATAGCTATATCCGTCGCGATGGTATCACTATTTTCATTCACAAATGCAGAAAGGATTTCAGGCAAGATATCCGAGCTTGCCAACCAGGAGATAAGGACGGCCGCAAAGGTGTCCGCATACGATCTTGCAAACTCGCTTACCAACAAATTCGAGACGATATCTTCCAACCTTATCATCCTTTCAAAGGCGCCTACCGTGCAGTCTGGAAATCAGGTGCAGGGGCTTCTAGATACTGCGCAACTCTCGACCATGGACATGACGGAGGGATACTACTGGCTTGACGGAAACGGCAGGATGGTAACGTACAGCGAGGCAGACACCGGCAAGTTCCCTGAGTACAGGGGGAGCGACCTGAGCTTTAGGGATTACTTTCAGGTGCCTGCCCGGGACCACGTCGCTTTTGCCAGCACGCTGGCTCTATCTGTAGACAATGTTTCTAGGATGTATATCTCGCAGCCCATACTTGATTCGCAGGGAGACTTTCGCGGAGTCGTCGTAGCTGCCATCAGGACAAGCAATCTTGCAACCTTGCTCGATGACGAAATTTCAAAAGAGATCGTTAGCACTGTCACGGTGATTGACAAGGTCGGGACAATAGCAAAAGGGCGATTGCCGGAATTGACAGGCCAGAGTGCCCTTAGCCCAGAGATCCAGTCACAGGTTTACGGAAATGACATCTCTGCGGCAGAGAAAGAAAGGGTTTCCAGATTCTTGAAAAAGTCAATAGAGGGATACGCACCGGGCTCCGAGGAGTTCTCTGTCTTTGGCAAGACGAGCTTGGTGGCCTACTCGCCAGTGAGCGTAGTCGGAAAGCATTACTTTACCCTGTACGTGACTGCCCCCTACAACCTTGAATCGCGCGTCGGGGCACTGCTGGAAGAACAGCAGCAGTCGACCATCTATATGATAATGGCCATGGGCGCCGTGTCGGCGTTTATAGTATTGATGATTTTGAGCTGGAACAACAGGCTGAAAGACCTGGTCAGCGAAAAGACTCTTCAACTCAAAAACACCAACAAGTCGCTTGCCGATTCAAACCAGTTGCTCACGCAGGCAAACCAGCAGCTGGCGGCCTCTAACAGGGACCTGGCTGACGCAAACCAGAAGCTTGCAGGCAAGGAAAAGGCGCAGAGGGAATTTGTGAATATCGCCGCGCACGAGCTGCGGACGCCCATCACGCCGATAGTAGTGCTTACTGAGATGGTCAAGCCGGAAAACGGCGACGAAAAAGTAACGATTTCGCTCGAGCAGTTTGATATCATAAAGCGCAACGCCAAGAGGCTCCAAAAGCTGTCGGCAGACCTTTTGGAAGTGGCGAGGATTGATAACCAGACCCTTGCCCTGAACAGGGAGGTATTTTCCCTCAACAATAATCTCGCGGATATCATCGCCGACACCAGGGGTTTCACGATGGAAGAAAGGCGGGTCGAGATAGAGCTTGTACCCGGGGCGGATCAACTGGTAGTCGATGCCGACAAGTCACGGCTGTACGAGGTGCTATCCAATTTAATCAAAAACGCGGTCAGGTTCAGCGAAGGCGGCAAGATAACCGTCAGCCTGAAAAGGGAGGGCGGCCATGCCGTCATAAGCGTCAGGGATGGGGGCAAAGGCATAGACCCTGCAATCGCCCCGCTGCTGTTCCAAAAGTTCGCATCGTTTTCTGACGCAGGCGGGACAGGCCTTGGGCTGTTCATATCAAAAAACATCATAGAGGCACACGGGGGCACTATACGGGCGGAAAACAATAAAGACGGCAGGGGCGCGACGTTTTCGTTTACCCTGCCGCTGCACCAGATCCAGATGCAGAAATGATGCCTACAGCTCGTTCTTGCTTGCTCTGTCTGCAAGCGAGCCGGGCTTGACCTCTTCTATCTTCATAAACTCTACGCCGTCCACGGGCGCGTAGCTTGCCATCACGTCGAACTTGTTCGGCCTCGTGAGGTCGTGCCAGCCAAACTTGATGTACGTCTGCCCGCCGTACGTCTCTTTGAATTTCTTTACGCTTGAAAGGCTCGAAAAAGACCTGTAGAGGACATAGTTTATCCTGTCCTCGCCCATTTCGAGCGGGTAGGCGATAAACTCGTACTTTGCCGCGTGCTCTACAAAGACGGCGTGAAACGCCGCCATGCCCTCCATGACCCTGGCCCACCCCTTCTCCGCGTTGTGGCGCGAGTCAAATATCGGGGCAATGACGTGCTGCCTTTCATCCCCAAAGTAGCCCATGCCCAGAAACTCGGAGAACCGCACGATGGGCGCCCTTTTCTGCAACGCTGTTAAAAGCCCGCCTACCGTATTACTACCTTTCCTTGAACCATACATAGACCGGTATCAGCGGATGGCTGCCCAGTTCCTGCTCGCTCTTGCGGTTATAGCCGACCATCACCATCCTGCCGGCAAGCGCCGGCCTGACGTCGGCAATGAGCTCTGCTTCCCTCAGCGGGCCGTACAGGCCGAAAAAATAATCCTGCTTGTAGTGCGCGACGTGCTGCGCAAAGCAGTCCGACAGTATCGCCGGGTCGCCTGCGAGCTTGGCCTGCTTGTTCTCGACTGCAAGCTGCAGTTCCCTGTTGAGGTACTTGCTCCTGATGTATTCAGAGTCGAGCTTGCCGGCAGAGCTGTTGGCATAGCCGTCGATGTCGATGGCCATCTGGCCCGCGGTGCGCTGCGCAAGGCCTGCCGCTTCACCCACCTCCTCGGGCTTTACCCCTGCCGCCCTGCCGTACAGGTACATCAGGCAGACGGTCTCGTCGCGACCTATGAAGGGAAAGCCGGCCTTGCCTGACATGAAATCTGCCATGCGCCCTGCAATGTCGTCGGGCAGGACCATGGCCATGTGCGAGTCGGCAACTATCAATTTTTGATAGAAAATCCCTGCCGCGCTTATATGCCTGCTGAATGGCGCACCCTAGCAGCATTAAAGTAGCCGTTTGCGCCCTCTCGTGCTATGTCCGCTATAGACAGCACGAAAAAGGTCTACATCATTGTCCACGGCCAGCGCAACATGCTAGAGCCGGTGAAGGAGAAGCTTGCGGGGGCCGGTTTCAAAAAGGAAAACATGGAGATGGCAAGCCTCGAGAAGGCAGGCAGCGCAGGCGAATACTGCGCGATGCTGTGGCCGCCTACGGCACCAACTGATATAGCAGTAAGCCAGGTTACCGGGCCGGCCGAAGGCGGGCAGGGCAGGGGCATGGGTGCCTGGGGCAACGTCGCCATGCAACAAGTGTTAAAGATACCACTAAAGCCGCGCTATACTTTTTTCTAGAAAAGCGCGCCGCCGGGCGCGTCTCAACAACTTGGCGCGATAGCTAACCTACTGGTTTACCGGATTATACACCCGAAATTAAAAGCGAATATCAGCATGCCTTTCCATGACTGGCTTCGACAAGAACTGGAGCAACCAGAGCAGAGCCACGGGCAGCGACAAGTTAAGGGAGTCCCTGAGACCGCAGGGAGCGCTGAAACCGAGGATAGAGACCGCAGTCAACAAACTGCAGTTACAGACATCAAAATTAGACACAATGATCGCCAAGCTGAACGAGAGGGACGCATCGCTGTTCAGGCGCGTCGTTGACGCCATGCAGAAACACGACGCAGACACGGCAAAGGTGCTCTCAAACGAGTTAGCAGAGGTCCGCAAGATCTCAAAGACGCTCTCTCAGGCCAAGATGGCCCTTGAGCAGGTGTCTATGAGGCTGGGGACCATCCACGACCTCGGAGACGCGATGGTGGCACTGGGCCCGGCAATGACTTCGATAAAGGGATTAAAGTCATCGCTAGGACGATTTGTCCCTGGCGCGGATGCCGAGATCGGCAACATGCAGAACCTGCTGAGCGGCATAATGATGGACTCGCTCCAGGGCGGAGGCATGGGCGTAGAGGTGAACACCGGCTATGGAGGCGACATCGACCAGATAATGATGGAAGCGTCCGCAGTCGCAGAGCAGAAGGTGAACGACAGGTTCCCCTTCATCCCGGCGCCGGGCTACCGCGTGTCGGAGGGCAACCAGCAACAATAGGTGATCATGATGGCATCGAGAACAGGCATAGTAGGAATATTTGCAGCAATCGGGTTTGCGATAGGCTTCCTTGCGTTCCTCGCGTCGCCAGTGGTCGGGCAGGCACTCGCTGAATGGATACCCAGCTTGATGGTGGACCCAAGCATCGTATTTGCTTCCATCACGGGCATCGTGGGCGCAGCAGTCAGCACGATTACGGTGACCGCGTGGGCAAGAAGGGCCTAAACCCCTCCTCTTTTTCTTTTTACTCTATTTCTGTCGTAAAAAATACTTTTGCGTTTTTACTTTTCCGCCTTTCTGTATCCGTGCGTAAAGCCCGCGTCATAGACCTTGGAGTATTCGTATTTCTTGGGCGCAATCACGTCGCCCACGATGATGAGCGCGGTCTTGATTATCTTTTCCTTCCTCGTCTTTTCGGCAATGTCCGCAAGGGTGCCCTTGATTATCTTTTCATCTTCCCAAGTCGCCCGGTAGACGACGGCAGCCGGCGTCTGATCTGTATATACACCGCCTTTCAATAGTTCCTTTACGACGTCGCTTATCAGGTGCACGCTGAGGTAAAAGGCCATCGTGGCGCCGTGCTTTGCCAGTTCCGCTATCGACTCCCTCTCTGGCACGGGCGTCCGCAGCTCTGCTCTCGTTATTATGAGGCTTTGGGTTATGCCCGGCAGCGTCAATTCCAGCTTCAGGTCGGCTGCCGCGCCAAGGATGGCAGTCACGCCGGGCACCACCTTGCAGGTGATGCCGTCCGCTTCCAGCTTGTCAATCTGCTCGCGGATGGTGCTAAAGAGCGCGGGGTCGCCATCGTGGAACCGGACGGCAAGCTTGCCCTCAAGGGCCGAGTCACGCAGCACCTGGTAGATCTTTTCCCTGTCGATTACCGCGGCATCGTAAAGCACCGCGTCCTTTCTCGCGTATTCAAGGTTCTTGGGGTTGAAAAGCGAGCCGGAGTAGATGATGACATCTGCCTGCTCGACCAGCCTTTTTGCCTTTAGCGTTATCAGCTCCGGGTCGCCAGGGCCCGATCCTACGAAATACACCGTCTTATTGTCTTGCATTCTTTTTCGCCACCATTATCGAAAAGTACTTTTCCGTCGGCCCCTTCCTGCCGCGCTGGTCGACAAGTCTCGTTACTTCCAGTATCTCGCCTTCCGGCGCCGACACGTCCTGTGCTATCGCAATCATTGCGTCGTCGGGAAAGCCTGCCTCGCCCAGCATGTCAATCACGTTGTCAAAATACCTCCCGTCCTTGAGAAATATTACCGTGTCGCACGCAGCCGCCGTCCTTTTTACGCGGTCCATGTCATAGCACGCCGGCACTATTGCCACCGTCTCTTCGCCTTCTGCAAGCGATATCTTGGCCTTGTTTGCTATTGCAAACACAGACGCCACGCCCGGCACAACGTCCACCTCGATGTCAGGATGGCTCTTTTTCAGCTCGCGATGAATGTAAATCCACGTGCTATAGAGCGCCGGGTCGCCGACCGTGAGGTAGACCACTTTTTTGCCGGACCTCACCGCGTCTGCTATCTCGCCGGCGTTGCGCACCCAGTAGTCCTTGAGCGATTCCCTGTCCTTTACCATCGGAAAGACGAGGCTCACGGTTTTCGTGGACTTGTCAACGTACTGGTCGACGACGGAAAGCGCGATGCTGGGCTTGCCCTCCCTCGCCGTCGGCGCAAATATCACCTCGGCGCTTTTTATCAGGTTGACCGCCTTTACGGTCAAGAGCTCGGGGTCTCCCGGCCCGCACCCGACGCAGTATAGCTTCATGAGGTTGCGGCAAGTTTACGGCAATAAATCCCTATGGGAAGAGCTGCTCGCCCGTATACCGGTCGATAATCTTTATCGCTTTCGTCGGGCACATCTGCGCCGCGGCGTGGATGGTCTCATAGTCGGCGCCTACCTCGGACTGCACCCACGCCTTTGGGTTCACCCTCTTGTTCTTTTCCACCACAAACACCTTTGGCGCAAGCGTCTCGCAGCTGCCAAACGCCATGCACAGCGACGGCTCGACTATGATGTGGAACCTGCTCTTTGGAGTCTCTATCTGGGTCGGGCCGTGGTAGTGGTCGGCAGCGCCGGTCTCCTTCCTCCCCTTCAGCTTCTCCGCGCGGGTCTCCTGGTGGGGATGATCGCGAACATGAAAGTGATCGGGGGCCTGCTCCGGCTCTGCCTTGTGCTCGACGTTGCCCTCGTCGTACTGGGCACGCCTGTGGCCATCTGACAATACTTCATACGCCGCATTTATCTTTTTGATCATGTCCTCGCCGCGCGCGCCGTTGCCGTTCCTGTCGGGGTGGTGTTTTCTGGCCATGCGCCTGTAGGCTTTTTTGATCTCTAGCTGCGTAGCCCTCTCGGAAACTCCCAGGATGGCATAGTAGCCCTTGCTGTCTGCCAAAATAACTGCATGTCAGGTACGGGCAAGTACTATTATGTCTTGTTCCGAATCATTATAAGGGCTCACCTTGCCACGAAAAGCATGGAACGGGGATTTGACGATTTTACAAAGGCCGGATTTGCGCGCCTTTTGAAGCATTTCGAGGATAACACAGACGACGTCGTTAAATTGACGCGCGCCTTTGCCCTTGCAAACAAGGCGCACAAGGGCCAGCGCGGCGACGAGATCCCGGTCAACCATGCGATAAGGGTGGCGCTCGTGGTGGCAGAAGAGCTGCAGATACACGACGCTGACCTTACATCAGCCGCGCTCTTGCACGACGCGCTGGGCACGCTGCCGGAAGAAGACGTCCAGTCAGAATGCGGCGACAAGGTCGCGTCCCTGGCCCGCTCTACTGCAAAAAAACAGGAAGAGACAAACCGCTATTTCGCCCGGCTTGCCAAAGAGCCCCGGGAGGCAAAGCTGATAAAAATCGCGGAAAGCCTCGACATGGCAAGGTCCATGAAGAATTTTGCCTACCGCGACAAGGCGCTCAGGTTCAAAGAGGAGGCGCAAAAGTACGTCGTGCCGCTGGCAGAGGGCACCGACGAGCGGCTCGCCTTCAAGCTATCTGTGGCGCTGTACGAAATCAAGTAGTGCATATGTGTGCGTTTCCAGTATTTCCAGTGCATACAAAAATGCGAGTAGCCTTAAAAGAATTATCGAGGGGGACTATGATAAATTAGAATACGACAGTGCCGTAGCTTGTTCCCAATGTTTATTGGGTCATAATCGCTTCCCTGAATCGATTGCAACCATTGCTCCAATCAAAACGAAATAACCGATGGCAGTGATGATACTATATAACGGATTTATTATGCTAATTGCCCAAAGAAGTCCGACAAAAAATAGAAGCGTTGCGATACTATTGAGGAAATACGACATCTTTAAAACTTTGATCACAAGTTCAAACTTTTGCGGATTCCTAACCGCCAATGTTGCAGTGATAGTAAAGCCAAAAATCCAAAAAAATAGCACAGATGAAAGAAGCAGCATCACTATGCCGACAACCTTCTCGGGAGCTTCTGGCAAGTTTGCGAGTCCTGTTGCAATGAATGCAACTGTTGCCAACGCTATGCTTGCCAAAGTTGTAGAAGCCGTTACTAATGATCTAATAAAATGCCCTAAATCCGGCAGAGTCTCCGGCGTCCACGACTCCTTACTCAAGAGGTCCGCAGATAACTGATACACCAAGGACCTTTTGTCGAAAAGAAGTAAGCGCAAGGAAACGAAAATAGCCACTGTAATTATGGTGTTTGTGTACAAATTCCATTGAGCCAGCAATTCCAGGGTGGTCATGTTCTATCCTGAGTCCTCATGCAATAGTCGTCCAGCACACAAGTAACTTGAAAAGTTTTTCCTATATCATGTCATGACACTCGACAGCCGAATTGAACGATATATCGGAAGACAACAGGTAATTGGATGAGGCCAATAGTATTATGTGGTATTAAATTGCCTCGGGCCTGACTGCCTCCCGTTATGCAATAAAATTGAAAAATGGTCATTCAACGATGCATCGGCCGTCGGGCCCCTGCCTGTGCTTGCCCCTGTGAGCATGGCAGCCAACGAGCCAGTGCTCGGTGCAGCCGCATATCGGGCACCGCCTTATTTTCTTGTCCACGCCTGGATTGTACAAAAGCGGCTTATAATATGTGCATCATGCCGCCGGAAACGACAGTCACAAACTCGACGCCTGCAAGCTCCTTGGTCCTTGCCAGCACCGCGTCCATCCAGAGGCTGTCGATCCCTTGGCTCCACACCGTCACTTTCTTGTACTGCCGCTCCTTGCCGTGGAAAAACCCGACGCAGTCTTCTATCGTCGCGTTGGGGTATTTCTGGCTCACGTCTTCAACCACTGCCCTCGCCTCTGAGGGCACGTAGATTATTGTAAGCGTTGGAAAAGGCATCGGCCCGGCCGGCAAAGGTTCCTCGGACATCAAGAGCACGTCCAACGGCGCTTATATGTTGATTTCGAAAACTGAACGTCGCTAACAAAATACTGCAAGTCAAGCAAAAGGCATGGAGAGACATAAACAACACTCTCTGTAACTGGCTTTGCATGCCTGTCAAACGGCAAGGATAGCTGGATAAGATGCCAAATGCGCAAAATTAGCTCCACCTCTCTTTTTTTATTTTCCATCTCGCTCGCATTAAACGCATCGCCATAATTCGACGCTGCATCCCTTTCAACGGCTAATTCTGATTCGAAAAAGTTAATTTCTGCACGCGCTTTTCATTGCGCCATATGTCCAACAAGATCAAGTGCTCCCACATACTCGTGCAAAAGCAGAGCGAGGCCCTCGCGCTCGTAGAGAGGATAAAGAAAGGCGAGAGCTTTGCCAAGCTGGCGCAGGAATTGTCGATAGACAAGGGCTCCGGCAAGCGCGGCGGTGACTTGGGCTATTTCACGCGCGGCATGATGGTCAAGCCCTTTGAGGAAGCCGCGTTCAAGCTGGAAAAGGGTCAGATGTCAGAGCCGGTCAAGACAGAATTTGGCTACCACATCATCAAGAGGGTCGACTGATGGACGCCTACCTCGAAGAGGAGCTCTACGACCTGCTGACTGCCTGCATAAAGGACCCGGGCGCCGCCGGCAAGGAGCGCGTCGTCGGCATCGGGAGGGAGCTGCATGCCGACGGGGGAGCGGACGCGATGGAAAACATGTTCTTTTCGATAGAGCACAGGATAAAAGAAGAGATCGGCGCTGACGCCCGGCCGTACCGGGCGTGGTGGAACGGCATAGACGGCGCCTGGCAGTACTAGTGCCTGCTCTTGTACAGGACAAACACCGCTATCGCGCCCATCATGCCCCCGAGCACCATCAGCACCTGGAACTGGAACCCGAATTCCGGTCCGCCAGAGAATTTCGAGCTCACAAGCGCATACTCGGCGCCCTCGCTTTCCTGCACCTTGGAGTAGCCGGCAATAATTATGTGGCCGGACGGCGGCGGGGTGCTTGCGTGCAGTTTCACCTGCGTGCCGGCGACGGTCGCCTCCTCGTCTTTTTCAGCTGGCAGGTACGTCCCTTCGCGGAAACTGCTCTCGCCTATCGAGTGTATCGACACGGTGCCGCCCTCGCCAGGGATAAAGACGTCGTATTGCTCCAGCTGCTTGCCTGTCACGTCAAACAGGTAGTGCCACTGCTTCATCGGCAGGCCGAACCTGCTGAAATCCAGGATGGGGTCTTGCATTATGTAAAGCGCGGCAAGCTCGTCGGCAACCTCGGGCATGAGGACATGCAGCGGGCCGGCGGGACTGTTGACGTCAATCGCGCCATGTTGCGTGTCTGCCACGACGGGCCCTTCCACCTTAAAGTTCCTCCAGTCAAGGTCCAGTATCGCAGGCTCCTTCCCCTTTTCCGCCTGCAGCACATAGCCTGTGACGTTGCCCTTGACGTCCACGTTATAGGACAAAAGCGCCCTGTCGGCAAACCCTTTTACCGTCGCCACATAGGTCACAGTCGCGTTCTGGATAGTGACTGGGCTCTTTCTTTCGCTCCTTATTATCTCGTTTATCCTGTCGACTATTGCCTGCGCGTCTTTGCCGCTTGCCACGAATTCCACCCTTTTGGTTTCGCCGTCCAGGATCTTGCCAATCGCGCTCTGCGCAGCGTAGCGGATCTCTATGTTGCGAAAGGCCGTCAGCTGGATCTGCGACCTGTCGGCGTCCGGCAGCATCAGTGCGTCCAGCTGGTTTGCGTGCGCCTGCGACCCAAGGCCGCCGAAAAGCACGGCCGCAATTATCGCAGACAGCGCGAGTTGTTTCACGGCATTGTGTTGGCGCGCCACAGCCTTATCGCTTGCCTTTTGCCCCTTTTTGCCGCCGCCTCATGCCGCTGTTCACCTGCGGGACATGTTTTGGGGGCTCTCTTTTGGGGAGTGACTAGACGTCTGCGTACATCGAGAACTCGTGCGGGTGCGGCCTGACCGCGACCTCCACGTGCTCTTTTTCCTCGTGCTCGATTATCTTTTCAATGGTCTCGCCGTCCAGTATGGGTTTCAGGAACGCGCTGTCTCTTTCAAGGGCCTCGTACGCCTCCCTGAGCGACGCCGGCAACTGCGTTATGCCGAGGTCCTTCCTCCTCTTTGGCGTCATCTTGAAAATGTCCTCCTTGACAGGATCGCCAATCTCGCGCTTTTTCTTGATGCCGTCGAGGCCTGCCGCCATGACAGCGCAGAACGCAAGGTACGGGTTGCACGACGGGTCCGGCGCCCTGAACTCTATCCTCTTCATGGAGGCAAACTTTTCGCCCTTGAAATGCGCCGGGATGCGGATGATGGCAGACCTGTTGCCTGTGCTCCATGCGACGTAAACGGGCGCCTCGTAGCCGGGCACGAGCCGGCGGTACGAGTTTGTGGTTGGCGCGACGATGGCCGCAAGGGCCTGCGCGTGCTCCATGATGCCTCCGCCAAAGTAGCGGGCCGTCTGCGACATTTCCGCATAGTCGTCGTCAGAGTCGTAGAACAGGTTCTTGCCCCTGTTCCACAGGCTGACGTTGACGTGCATGCCCGAGCCGTTGTCAAGCGCAATCGGCTTTGGCATCATCGTCGCTATCATGTTGTTCTTTTTCGCAATGTTCTTGACAATGTACTTGTAGCTCTGGACGCTGTCTGCCGCGTTCACCAGCGTGTCATACCTGATGTCTATCTCGCACTGCCCCGCGGTCGCCACTTCGTGGTGGTGCGCGTCAGTCACTATGCCAAAGTTGTTTGACAGCACGTCGACGCACTGGTTGCGGTACTCCATGAGCGTGTCGCCCGGAGCGCTTGGCAGGTACGCCTCCTTTAGCCTGAGGGTATAGCCCACGCCGTCAGCAGACCACGGCGCCTCCTTTGAGCTTATGCTGTAGCTCTGGCCCCGGTACGGAGTCATCGTGTCTACTTCTAATTTATCAAAAACAAAGAACTCGACTTCCGGCCCCCAATATGATGTATCATAGCCC
>NZ_JBOGQF010000049.1:0-12662 GCF_050748925.1 Nitrososphaera sp. | reverse complement strand
CCTTTCGGGCCTTGAGAAGCAGGGAATGATAGAAACGGTGCACGTCCTGCGCCAGACGTTTGACAACGCGCTGAAGATGATTGCGAGCTCGGACATCGTGGTCGGCAAGATTCTGCCGGACATTGGCTGGTTTGGCAAGTTTGAGCTGGAAGCGATGGCGCTTGGCAAGCCGGTCATCGCCTACGTGTCAGACGAGCTCTACGAAAAACACAGGCCCCCGGTCTACAGGACCACCAAGGAGAGCTTCCAGGAAGACCTGGCCAGGCTTGTCAGTGACGAAAAGGCGCAGAGGGCGCTTGCGCAGGCAGGGCGTGCCTATGCCGAGGAAAACCACGACGTCAGGAAGGTGGCCGCAAGGCTCGAGAAATATTACGAAATGATCTAGCTTTTTGTAGCAGTGGTAATCAAATAACTTTGATTAGCTGGATTTTATCTTCCGCTTGCAAAAAAGGCCGTGTCGTTTCCAGATACCCCCATAGGGTTTGCAGAGAGCAAGATAAACACGTCTGTCAAGAACCTCCGCGAGGGCCTCGACCCCGACGTGCTGGCCTACTGGTACAAGCGCATCGAGGACAAGTCGATAGAAAGGGTGCCAGAGCACCTCAAGGACAAGGTCCACTTTGAGCAGGACAGGATACTGTGGATGAAGTTCAAGATGGACGTCTCAAAGAGGGCGGTGCCGTACGTCATGCAGGTCATCGAAGAATACGTGCCCATGATGCCCTACTCTACCGGCCTTTACTTTAGGAAGATCCAAGAAGTGCTGACGGACGAGATGAACAAGGAGCTTCGCTAGTCCTTTATCGTTATTTCCGCCACCGCGCCGGAATAGTCGCTTCCGACAATTACGGCGGCGCCTTTTTCCAAGTCGTCAAGAAGCGCCTTTAGCCTGACGACGTTGTCTCTGTCCTTCATCACGACCGCGTGCGACGACTTGTCTTTTAGCTTTATCACGATTTCACTCCCGATGACTGCGGCGACGCCGGCGACATAGTTGCTGTCGTCCTTTTGCACCGAGACCAGGGCCGCGAGTTTCTCGGCCTCGTAGCTGCCGTCGCACTCGAATCTCAGCTTCATGGCTCTAGGGGCTTCTCGTCGTACATAAACATCGCAACAACGTCCTTGGCCTTTTCCCGCCTCTTTTTAAATTCCGCAATGAACGGCCTGGTCCCCTTTGCAAGGTCGGACTTGCACTCGCCGCACAGCAGGTTGCCGCTCTTGCACTTTAGCATGCGCTCGTCTGACTGCTTTTCAGTGTCGAAAAAGTAGCGCAGGTACCAGAACACTGGGCAGCCAAGGGCGTTGGCACCCAGCTGGCGCTGTAGCGCGACCGTCGGCTGGCCGCCGGTAAACGCCGACGCCACTTTTTTGTCCACAACCTCGGGCTCGTCTGTGGTGAATATCGCGGTCTCTGGTTTTGACGACGACATCTTGCCTGTCATGCCGAGGCCGGGCAAAAACTTGCTGTGTATCTGGGCAGGCTTGTAGTAGCCCATCCTGTCGGCAACGTCTCGGGTCATCCGCCAGTACGGGTCTTGGTCGATTGCGGCAGGTATCAGGACGGGCGTGTTCTTGCCCTCGATTATGGAAGGCAGAAAGCAAGGCGCCGCCTGCACCGGCGGAAAGCCTATCATGCCAATGTTGGTCGAGTTTGTAAAGCCAAAGACGGCTTTGGCTGTTGAAAATGTGATCTTTTTCGCTATCTCTGTCGCCAGCGGGTACAGGTGAGAGATGTGCTTCGTGTCGACTATTATCCTCGTCTTTTTAGGGTCAAAGCCGATTGCGATAATGTCAAGCACGTTTTCGTACGTATATTTTCTGATTTCGTCGCGCGTCCTGTCCGGGCCGTAGAGGAACTTTTCGTCGTCCGTCAGCTGGAACAGCAGTTTTGCATCAAACTTGTCCTGCAGGTATTTCGTGAATATCCACGGCATGACGTGGCCCATGTGCACCATGCCAGACGGTCCTCTGCCGGTGTAGAGGTAAAAGTCCTCGCCCTTTTCCTTTCGGTCAAGGACCCAGTCAAAGTCGCGGTGGGAGAAAAAGTAGCCCAGCTTTAGCATCGGGTGGACCTCGCCAGCCATCCTCTTTACCTTCTGCAACAGCTCCGGCGTTATTGCCTGCGTGCCAAACTTTTCCACGAGCCGGCCATAGTCGACCTCGCCTTCGACCTCCCACGGCGTGACCTTAAAGTCGCCGTTTTCCTGCGGGGCATCTGGCTCTGGATCCATCCTTGTGCAGCATCATTAGATCAACATTTAAAAGTATTTAGGAAGGAGATCATTCTGTTTAAGAACAGTAAGTGTCGCGCTTTATGAGAAATTACAGGTTTCGTTTGTATCCTACCGATCATCAAGAGCGAAAACTAATAGTTTCTCTAGAAACATCACGCTGGGTGTATAACTATTTTCTCAACCATCCGACTATGTCACTGCAAGATATGCAGTTCGCCCTTACAGAATTAAAGGAGGAGGAACCTTGGCTGCAGAACTTTCATTCCAAAATGTTGCAGATGGTTGTTCATAGGATAGATGGATCAAGGAAAGCGCTAAAAGTATTGCAGAGAAATGGACACAAGACGGGCAAAATTGCTTTCGCAAAATCAAAAGATTCCAACTCTTTTACATACAACCAATCTGGGTTTAAGATAGTGAGACATGGAAACACAGATCTACTTTGGCTATCAAAAATCGGCTACATACAGCTACGACTTCACAGGCTCGTACAACATATAAAACAAATTACAATTTTAAGGGAAACAAACGAATGGTATGCAATCATTTGCTGCGAAGTTTCCAACCGCTTATTCACGTTTATTGATCCCAGAAGGTCAGTTGGAATTGATGTAGGTATAACTAAATTCTCACATGATTCTGACAATCATACGATAAGCAATCCCCTTTACCTAACCAAGACAATGAAACCCCTAAGAAGAGCAAATCGCAGACTGTCAAGAAGAAGAGAAGGATCAAACAACTGGAATAAGGCAAAGACGTGGCTGCAAATTTTGCACCAGCGAATCAAGCGCAAGAGGAGAGATTTCGCACATAAAGCATCTCACTACTATTCACAGAAGTACGACATCATATTCTTGGAGAGGCTACACACTCTTAACATGGTTAAGAACAGTCATTTAGCGAGACATGTGTTAGACTCAGGGTGGGGGACATTCAAAACACTGACAGAATACAAAGCAAAAATGACCATCGATGTAAATCCCAAAAATACTTCAGTTGCATGTTCCAGATGTGCAAGAAACGTTCCAAAATCTCTGGCCGTTCGCATTCATAAATGCGACGGGTGTGGGTTAGTAATCGATAGAGATTACAACGCAAGCCTAAACATAAAACGAAGAGGCTTTTGCTTTCTACCGCAGGAACTGCGGGAAGTTACGCCTGTAGAGATTCTGAGGGAATCTATGAAGCAGGAAGAATCTACAAATATGGTAGAAAGTTCACAAAGTCTTCTTTCGTGTCAACTCCAATGAGCAGCGATTCGCCGGTGCTACACCCAATCGAGAAGACAATACTGAGGACACTAGCTGCAGCAAACGGCAAGACAACTAATGGAAAACTTGTAGGTTCACAATTATCAACAGACCAAGTTAGACGAGGAATTGAGTGGCTCAAGTTCAAAAATCTGATATCGATAACAGAACGTACAGAATCCACAATTTCGCTTGATGTAAATGGATTAAAAGTAAAAAATGAAAAACGTTTGCCGGAACGAAGACTGGTTGACTCAGTAAAAGATGGCAATAAAACAATTGAGGACATTATAGCAAGTGGGGCATTAGATAGAGAGGAAGTAAATGCTGCAATTGCTGGTGCAAAACGTAATGATTGGATAAGGTTTGAAGGAAAAACTATCATACTCAATCCCAACGCCGAGTCCCCAGCCTATCTCTCGCCAGAAGAAAGATTAATTCAGAGATTCAAGATATCAAACGCAAATTCAATTTCAGATTATGAACTATCCGATGAAGAAAAGTTAGGGCTCAACCTATTAAGTAAACGTCCTGATTATGTTAAGATTGAAAGTCAAAAAGAATCACAGATTTTATTGACCGACGCAGGCTGGCAGATTTTGCCAGCTATTGAAAGCGAAAAGGCGCAGGAACGCCGGCTGACGTCAGAACTTATCATGTCAGGCAGATGGAAGGACGTCGAGTTTAGCGCGCTCGACGTAGAGGCGCCGGCGCCTTCAGTATTTCCGGGCAGGCGACATCCACTCGTTGACATCATTGAAGAGGTCAAAGAGATCTTTGTGGGCCTCGGCTTTTCAGAGATAGATGGCCCGATGGTCCAGTCGGGGTTCTGGAATTTTGACGCATTATTCACACCACAGGACCACCCCGCAAGGGAGATGCAGGACACGTTCTATGTTTCTGGCCAGCGCCAGCCGGTGCCGGCAACAGATGATCAGATAAAAAAAGTGTCGGCGGTGCACAAGTCTGGCTGGGGCGGATGGAACAGGGATGAAGCCGAGCGCATCGTCCTGCGCACGCACACGACGCCCGTAACGCTGCGGCACCTGGCAAAGACGCAGCCGGAAAGCGCCCGGTTCTTTTCCGTCGGCAGGGTGTTTCGCAACGAAAAAGTGTCTTACAAGCATTTGGTAGAGTTCCACCAGGTCGAAGGCGTGGCGACCGTGCCAAAGGCGTCACTGCGCGACATAATGGGGCTGCAAAAAGAATTCTACGCCAAGATGGGGATAAAGAAGATCAAGTTCTGGCCGACGTTCTTTCCCTACACAGAGCCGTCGCTCCAGAGCATGGTCTACAATGAAAAGCTGGAAAAATGGGTCGAGCTGTTTGGCATGGGGATTTTCAGGCCAGAGGTCACAAGACCACTCGGCATCAAGAATCCGGTGCTTGCATGGGGCGGCGGGCTGGAGAGGATAGCGATGCTGCGGTTCGGCCTTGACGACGTGCGCGAACTGTACGGCAACAGGCTTGCATGGCTCAGGAGCGTGCCAAGATGCCAGTTGTAAACGTCTCGATTGACAGGCTGAAAAGGTTCCTGCCCGGCGTCAAGCTGGAAAAGGCGCTAGAAATGCTGCCGTTCGTCGGTCTTGATATCGAAGGCGACGACGGAAAAGTTGTAAGGGTAGAGTATAACCCAAACAGGCCCGACTTTTCGTCAGACTATGGCATAGCAAGGGCGCTGCAAGGCTTGACGGGCATAAAGCTGGGAATGCCCGCATTCAAGGTATCAAAGAGCAGTGCGGCAATCAAGGTCGACAGGTCGGTAAAGAAGGTACGCCCTCATGTCGTCGCGCTCGTCGCAAAGAACGGAAAACTGGACGACGAGACCATCAAGCAGATAATCGCCATGCAGGAGGACCTGCACAACGGCATCTCCAGGCGCAGGAAAAAGGCGTCGATAGGCATCCACAATTTTGATGCAATAAAGTTCCCGGTAAGGTATTCGACTGTCAAGGGCGATTTTGCCTTTGTGCCCCTCGGCGGATCGGCAGGCCAGACTGTTAACCAGATATTGCAAGACACTGAAACAGGCAGGGCGTACGGCCACCTTCTTGCGGGAAAATATCCCATCATAATTGACAGCGCAGGCACCGTCCTTTCGTTCCCGCCAATAATCAACGGCGACGCCACCAAAGTCGACGCGAAATGCAAGAACCTGTTTGTCGAAGTCACTGCAATCGACATAAAGGCGGCGAAAGACGCGCTTGCGGTAATAGCGATCACGTTGCACGACGCGGGGTTTGAGATACAGACAGTCGCCATCGACGACGGCAAAAAGGTCGTCACGCCGGACGTCAGGCCGGAGCAGATGCGAGTCGATATTGATTATGTTAACAGCATACTTGGTCTTGCGCTCACTCCAAAGCAGATGGTCGAGTGCCTGAGAAAGAGCAGGCTCGATGCAAGGGCAAACAAAAATTCCATAACATGCACTGTCCCGCGCTACAGAGTCGACATCACGCACCCGATAGATATCGCGGAGGAAGTCGCGATAGGCTATGGCATCTACAACATGCAGCCAGCGTTTCCGCCGGCAGTCACTGCAGGGCAGCGCTCCATACAATCTGCATATTTTGACGCAGTGCGCCAGGCAATGTCTGGTCTGGGGATGCTCGAAGTGTTCAACTCTTCGCTTGCTAGCAGGCAGGCTCTTTACGGCCTTGCAGGGCGGCAGCCTCTAGATATACTGGCTGTTGACGGCACGAAAAGCGCCGAGCACGAAGTGTTGCGCGACTCGTTGATACCTCAATTGCTGCAGTCGCTTTCAAGAAACGTGCATGAAGAGTATCCCCAGAAATTGTTCGAGATAGGCAAGGTGTTTGGCAAGACGGACGGCAAGATAGGCGAAAGCTGGAAGGCTGCAGCCGTCATTGCCCATGGCGAGGCAGGATATACGGAGGGCAAGTCGGCGCTGCAGGCCCTTCTCGCTGCGTTTGGCCTCTCAGTGTCGACAAGGGCATCATCCGACCCGCTGTTTATCAAGGGCAGGTACGCCATCATAACAGCAGGCGGCAAGGAGGTAGGCGCGATAGGTGAAATAACGCCGCTTGCCATAGACAACTTCAGGCTGCGCGTGCCGGTGGCCGCGTTTGAAGTGGACCTCTCGGCGCTGCTTTGCATATAGGCAAGGCACAAATACCCAGCAGGCCAAGGTACCATGCCCCCGTCAAAGAGCATGCAGAGGAGTCTCAAGGCTATATACCTGTGAAAGCGTGTGGGTCAGAGGCGGGGAACACACATATTTTATCCGCAGCCTGCCATGCCGGCCTTCTTGGCCGTGCCGAGCACAGCTGGCAATACCGGACGTCAGGGCACCTTCTTTCAAGCCATCTGTCGCATTTGGCGCAATAGCAGGCGTCAAACTGCCTGCTATATTTTCCCCTTCCGTGCTTTTTGCAGTATAACATGTTCTGACATGTGCAGAACGGGCATTTAGGTGCGCGCCTGCGATATACACATTTTTATACCCTAGACGACAAAATTTTCGCATAATGTCGCAGGAAGGCAAAGAAGAGAAAAAGCCAAAGGCGGTAGCGTTGCTCTCAGGTGGCCTTGACAGCAACCTTGCAATTCGCATGATGCTTGACCAGGGCGTCGAAGTCGAGGCAGTGGCCATAAAGACGCCTTTCTGTGATTTTGACTGCGGCAAGGGCTGCGGCCACAGGGTAAAGGAAGTGGCCGACGAGCTGGGCGTGAAATTAAAGACGGTCTATTTTGGCGAAGAGTACCTGAAGATGCTAAAGAACCCCAAGCACGGCTACGGCTCGGGCATGAACCCGTGCATCGACTGCAGGGGCATGATGTACAATGCCGCCAAGGAGCACATGGAAAAGATTGGCGCGGACTTTGTGGTTACCGGCGAGGTGCTGTTCCAGCGCCCCATGAGCCAGAACAACCGCGCACTCAACATCATCGAGAATGAAGCGGGGCTCGAGGGCAAGGTATTGCGGCCATTATCGGCAAAGCACCTCCCGCCCACTGACGCGGAAAAAGACGGCCTGATAAACAGGGAGAATATGGGCGACATCAAGGGCAGGTCGCGCAAAGGGCAGCTGGCCATGGCCAAACACTTTGGCGTGCACGAGCCGCCAAACGCGGCAGGCGGCTGCCTGCTCACCGATCCCGCGTTTTCAAAGCGCATAGAAGACGCTATGGAGCACGCAGCCGACATCCCGTCCATCAACGACGTTGAACTTTTGAAGGTTGGAAGGCATTTCCGGCTGACAAAGGATGCCAAGCTGGTCGTCGGCAGGAACAAGGACGAAAACGAGGTGGTAAAGGCGCTCGCAGAAGAGGGAGACGTCGTCCTTGAAGCCAAGGACTATGTTGGCCCGACCTGCATACTGCGGGGCAAGCACGACGAGGCAGCAATTGCCACCGCTGCGTCCATTGTCCTGCGGTACTCTGATGCGCCCAAGGATGCCCGCTCGGCGCTGAGGACGACCATAAACGGCGCAGAGCAAGAGATCGTGGCCGCGCCGGCGGATATCGCGTGGGCAGACTCGATCCGCATCTGATTTTTGGGCCGGATCCCCTATTTTTGACGAAAATCAACAATCGTGTGAACGACTTTTGACCACCACGACTATTGAGAGCGCGTGGGAAGTTGACCTACTGCTAGGCAGATGGCAGACAAATCAACCACTACTCACAAGCCCCCAGTGTACCTGAAGGCGCTGACCTTAAGGGATGTCAGCGACCTCTCGTCCATCAAAGAGGACATCAAAAAGCACATGATCCTCATACTGAGGGTCACCCCTCTGGCGCAAAAGGACGTTGAGGAATTGAGAAAGGTGGTTGAGGAACTTTACGCCTATGCGCAGTCAATCGGCGGAGACATTGCAAGGCTTGGAGAGGAGCGCATAGTTTTGACGCCGCCGGGCGTCAAGGTGTGGCGCGGCGCCTACGACCTAAAGTAGTTTTACGGCTTCCTGCACCAGCGGGTGCTGGGTCTGTATTTTGAATATCTTGTTTATCGAGCTGGCCAGATTTTGCGCCTTGGGCCGCTCGCCGTGGTTCACGAGCACCCTGCGGAGTTTCGGCCGCAGCCTGCTGACGTAGGCCATGAGCTGGTTGTAGTCGCTATGGCTGGAAAAGCCGTCTATGCGCTCGACCTGGCACCGGACCGATATCGTCCCGCCTTCGATTGCGACCTGCCTGTTGCCGTCCTGCAACATCCTGCCGGGCGTGTCAGGCGCCTGGTATGAAACGAGGATCAGCTTGCTCGTCGGGTCGCTGGCTATTTGCTGCAGGTACGAGACCGACGGCCCGCCTGCTAGCATGGACGACGGCGCCAGTATGACGGCCGGCTCGCCCTGCGCCACTTTTTGCGACTCGACTGTGGTAAATTGCGCCCCAAAGGGGCTCGCTTCTGACTCGGAAATGCGCGATCTCAGCTCACGCGACAGGAACTCGGGGTATGCCTCATAGATGGCCGTCGCTTCAGAGACCAGCTTTTCAACAAGCACCTTTACCTGCGGCACTCTGCCGGATTTCATTAAGTAGTCAAGGGTAAGCAAGAGTTCCTGCGCGGTGCCGGCCGCCGGGACCGGTATGAGCACCCTGCCGCCCGTCTGCGCGGCCGCAGATATTGACCTTGCAAGGTTGGCCTCGGCCTCCTCCCGGGGGCAGGCAATGTCTTCCTTGCCGCCGTATGTGCTTTCTATCACCATCGTCTCTACGCGTGGAAAGTTCCACGACGCGTTGTCAAGGGCGAGTGTCTTGCCAAACTTCAGGTCGCCAGTATAAACGAGGTTGTGGTCGCCGTTTCCGATGTGCAGGTGCGCCGACGCTGACCCGAGTATGTGGCCCGAGTTTGAAAGCACCAGCTTTACATCCGGCGAAATGTCGGTGACTATGCCGTGCGTCAGCGGTATGGTGTGCACCATCGCCTGCTCGACGTCCCGGTCAGCGTAAAGACCTTTAGCCCTCTTGACAAAGTCGTACTGCAGTATCGACATCAAAAGGAGCGTCGGCTCGGTGCAATAGACCGGCCCGGCATAGCCGTACTTGAACAGCGCGGGGATAAAACCCGCATGGTCCAGGTGCGCGTGCGTCAGGACGACGGCGTCTATCTCGTCCATTCCGATGCCGGCGACGTCAAAGCGGGGAAGTCCCAGGAGCGAGTCTTTGGCAGTCTCGTTTATTCCACAATCGAGCAGGACCTTGCTTTCAGGCGTCGTGAGCAGTATGCACGACCGGCCGACCTCTGCAAAGCCGCCGAGGGTCGTCAGGCTCGCCTCCGCGACGTCGCCCAGCCTGTCACGGAATATCTTGTCGCCGACTTCTCTGTAAAAGCGGGTGCGCTCGGCCACGGTCTCGCCCATTATCCTGTACATGTTTTCAATTGCGGCCATGCTGCGGGGCGCCTTTCGTATCCTGACGCGCCAGCCGGTCTTTTCTGCAAGGTCGATGTTGTCGAACTCCTCGCCGGTCTGCGCGAGCATCCACGGCTTGCTCGCAAAGACGACGGCCTCGCCAAGCACGGGGTCAAAGAACGTGCCGGCGACGCCCACTTCCTTTGATATGGCGTTAGAGATGATGTCGGCAGACTCGGTCTGCGGCTTGCGTATCGACTCGTCGGTCCTCACCACTATTCTTTTCTTTATGGTGTTGACCATGTTGGAGATTAGCTGGTTGTTCTGCATCAGGTACGCAGGGTTTCTCGAATAGAGCGCGATCTTGGGGCCTTCGTATTCTATCTTGGTGAGCCCGGACTCTTTTGGAAGACTCTGCAGTATGACTGCCATTATGTTCTGGCCTTCAGAGTCCTTGTCCGGCTGTCTACGGTGCATTTAATCACTAACTTGCGCAGCAAGCATCAATAACACAGATGCAGGCTAGATAATGCAAGGGTGTGCACAGCCAGTATTAAATATTTGTGCGATAAAGTTGAAATATCAATTTGCTCTACCACTAGGCGATTTGGAAAGGGGAGATCGTTTCAGCGGCCCGAGGCGCTTTGGAGGCACGCGGCCTTTCAGGCCGTCGCCGGTCAAGGTCGGCGACGAATATGACGTCAAGGTAGAGTCCATGAGCAGGAGGGGCGACAGCGGCGTCGCCAAGGTCCAGGGGCTCGTCGTGTTCGTGGCAGGGGCAAAGGTGGGGGACAGGGTAAAGGTGAGGATAATAAACGTCGGCTCTGGTTATGCGTCGGCGGAGATCGTCCAAGGCAACAGCAGCATCGAATCGCTGCCGCCAAATGCAGAGGCAGAGACTTCTGGCGACAATGACGAGTAAGGCGGCTCTGGCTCCGTCGCACATGATGGAGCTGCCAAGAAAGATACTGATAGGCGAGCGCGTGGTTTCAGAGGCCGGCGCGCTTGTCAGGTCGCTTGGGGGCACTTCCAAGGTAGCTGTGATCACCGGCAGGATAGTGAAAAAGAGGGCGGGCGGCCAATGCAGCGCATCGCTAACCGGCGCGTCGCTAAAGAGCAGGTGGTACGTCGTAAGCGACGCGTCCATGGACACGGTCAACAAGCTTTACGGCAAGATAGGCAAGGACGGCCCGGACTTTATCATTGGCTTTGGCGGCGGCAGGTCAGTCGATGTAGCGAAAATGACCGCGTACCGCCTCGGCCTGCCATTTCTGAGCGTGCCGACGTCTGCCTCGCACGACGGAATTTCTAGCCCGTTTGTTTCCGTGAGAGGCATCGACAAGCCCCATTCCATAAAGGCAAACACGCCCATCGGCGTGCTCGCAGACACGCACCTGCTGTCGCAGGCGCCTCCCCGGCTCCTTGCAGGCGGCTGCGGCGACTTGGTCGCCAAGATAACGGCAGTCAAGGACTGGGAGCTTGCAAGGGACGAAAAGGGCGAATATTTCGGCAGTTACGCAGCAAACCTTGCGTACATGAGTGCCAAGATAATACTGGACGAGTCAGAGAAATTAAAGGGCAGGGACAGTTTCAGCATCCGCACCATCGTAGAGGCACTGATAAGCGCAGGGGTGGCGGCATGCATCGCAGGCAGCAGCAGGCCATGCTCTGGCGCGGAGCACCTGTTTTCGCACGCGCTAGAATACGTCGCTGGGTCCGACTGTGGGCTGCATGGCGAGCGCGTCGGCCTTGGCACGATAATGATGGCCAAGCTGCACGGCCTCGACTGGGAAAAGGTCGCCGGCACGCTGCGCAACATGGGAGCGCCTACGAGAGCAAGGCAGATTGGCCTGACAGAAGAGCAGGTCATAGGTGCGCTGGTAAAGGCGCAGTCGCTCAGGCCCGACCGCTATACGATATTGAGCAAGGTAAGGATGGATAAAGAGTCGGCAAGGGCGCTGGCAAAATCGGTCAAGGTCATCTGAGCGCGTTTATCGTGGCATCTTTTCTGTACTTGAAAATCCTTGACAGCTGCTTGCCGGCATAGCCTTCAAACATCCTGCCTAGCGCGCCATACGGCAGCAAGAGCTCGATCTCATCCAGAATTTCGGTGCCACTTTCAGTTTTGCGAAAAACGTGCGTATGCTTCCAGTGCGGGAACTTGCCTTCCAGCATTTCGTCAACGTATGTGTATGGAGCAAGGCGGATTATCCTAGAGTGCCACGTGCTCCTTGTCACCAGTTGCGCAGATATCCACAGCTCTGTCCCTTCCTGCAGCTTTTCTCCGGTCGTCGACCTTTCTACCTTCAGTTTCAACCGCTTTGGCGTGACGACTTCAAGATGCCCAACGTCCGTGTAAAAGCCCCAGACTCGGTCAATGTCTGCATCGACGGTAAAGGCATGGCGAAAGGCGTGCAAGCACATGCACTTGCTGCGCGACAGATTTAGGTCTTGTCAAAATGGCTGCATCGCAGGATCGGCCGTATTCGCCATGATTAATTAAACGCGTATTTGGCTAGAGACAATAGCAGACATCGACGGCAGTATCAATAGGGCTTTTCAAGTATCTCTTTTTTTCGGCAATTAACGATTATATATCGTTATGATGTAATATGTGCTGATAATAGCTGACTATAGAACTAAATTACTATAGTATCCATTAGTGGATACATTTAATACATTCTCCCGGAGTAAGAATGGCGCCAATGGCACAAATCCCTACTTTGATACCGAGAGAAGTAGAAATCCAAAGGCTGAAGAAAATATTCATCTTCTTTATAGTGCTTGCTTCAATTGCACTATCAGTAGAAGTCGACAACTTCATAGACGGCTCGCTTCACCAGACAAGCATTCGAGAC
>NZ_JBOGQF010000048.1:0-12899 GCF_050748925.1 Nitrososphaera sp. | reverse complement strand
TTTTATAACCACCTAGACCCGACTCCTTCTGATCATGTCCAGCTCGATCTTTTTCTCCCCCAAGTCGATTGCAGTAATTGGCGCCTCTGAAAAGCCGGGCGTCGGCAAGACCATCTTTACAAACATTGCCAAGCATTTCAAGGGCAAGATCTACCCAGTGACGCCTTCAAACGCGACGGTGGGCGGCCTGACTGCATACAAGAGCGTGATGGACATTCCTGAAATGATCGACCTTGCGGTGTTGGCCGCCCCGAGCAGGTTCACGCCTGCCGTGATGGAAGAGGTGGGCAGGAAGGGGATCAAGGGCGCGATAATCGTTTCGGCAGGGTTCAAGGAGATAGACGAGGAGGGGGCCAAGCTGGAAAAGGAGGTAGGCGAAATAGCCAAAAAGTACGGCATAAGGGTCATCGGCCCAAACTGCCTCGGCATCATGAGCCTGTCCGGCGACAACATGATGAATTCCACTTTTCTAAAGATAACTCCCAAGCACGGCGGCATCGCGCTGGTCTCGCAGAGCGGGGCAATCTGCGCCGCGACTGTCGAAGACGCAGAGGCTCAGGACATTGGCTTTTCAAAGGTCATCAGCATGGGCAACAAGGTCGACATGGACGAAAGCGACATACTGGAGCTGCTGGCAGAGGACGACGACACACGCGTTATCGTGATGTACCTAGAGGACATCCGCAGCGCAAGGCGCTTCATGGAGATTGCAAAGAGGATAACCGCAGAAAAGAAAAAGCCCATCATTGTGTTGAAGTCTGGCAGGACCGCGGAAGGCGCCAAGGCTGCGGCCTCTCATACAGGCGCGCTGGGCGGCTCTGATGCAAACTATGAAGCCGCGTTTGCCCAGTGCGGAGTCATCCGCGTCGACACGATGGGCGAGCTCTTTGACCTTGCGACCGCGTTTTCAAAGCAGCAGCTGCCACGTGGCGGCGTCGTCATCGTATCCAACGCAGGCGGCCCGGCAATCATTTCGACTGACGCCTGCTCAAAATATGGCTTGAAGATGGCCGACATTTCTTCTATCAAAGACGCGATTTCGCAGGTAATACCAGCGTACGGCTCGCCGAGAAATCCCGTTGACATTGTCGGCGACGCAGATTTCAACAGGTTCGAGAAGGTCCTGCAGCTGGTGCTTGCGCATCCAAACGTCGGCTCTGTAGTCACGATGTGCACGCCTTCGGCCACACTGAACTATGACGACCTTGCGCGGACGCTGGTAAAGATGTCAAAACAGTTCCCTGAAAAGACGATGCTGGCGTCGCTGATGGGCCTTGCAGAGGGCGTGGAGAACAGGGCGATAATGTCTGAAGGGGGCGTGCCCTACTACCTGTATGCAGAGCCGGCGATAAGGACGCTAAAATCCGTCTACGATTTCAAGGACTGGGTCGACAGCTCGTCTGCCAAGGCAGACAGGCTCTCGTTTGCCAAGGACATGAACAAGGTAAAAGAGATATTTGCAAGCGTGAGGCAGCAGGGGCGCAACAACCTGCTGGAAGAGGAGGGCTATGAAGTTTTGAGGGCGTACGGGTTCCCGACACCAAAGAGCATCCTTGGCGCGACAGAAGACGAGTGCGTCAAGGCGGCCAAGGAGATAGAGTATCCTGTCGTCATGAAGATAGCGTCGCCGGACATTATCCACAAGTCTGACGCCGGCGGGGTCAAGGTGGGGGTCAAGGGCGACGACGAGCTGCGCGGGGCGTTCAGGGCGATAATAGAGAGCGCGAAAAAGTACAAGGCCGACGCCAGGGTAAAGGGCGTGCTGGTGCAAGAGATGGTAAAGTCGGCAAAGGAGACCATACTTGGCGCAAGCCAGGACCCGACGTTTGGGCCAGTCATCATGTTCGGCCTCGGCGGCATCTATGTCGAGGTGCTAAAGGACGTCGTTTTCAGAATTGCGCCCATCGACGAGCGGGAGGCGGCCAAGATGGTCGGGTCGATAAAGACGATAAAGCTGTTGCAGGGCGTCAGGGGCGAGCGGCCGTCAGACCAGAAAGCAATCGCGGATTGTCTGCAGCGGCTGTCGGCGCTGGTGACTGATTTTCCAGAAATAAAGGAATTTGACATCAACCCTCTGCTGGTGCTTGAAGAGGGAAAAGGCGCCCGCGTGGTCGACGCGAGGATTATACTGAAAGCTTAGAGCCGCACTCTTCGCAGAATGCCGCTCCCGCTTCGTTCTGGTAGCCGCACGACAGGCACTTGTTCGCGCCTGTAGGCGCCCTGGACGTGGTCCCAAGCAATATGATGTCGCCTATCTTTGATATGCCGTCCCACTCGACCTCTTTTTGCCCCGCGTCGGAGGCTATCTTGACCATTATCCTGGCGTTGCCGGCCGTTCTGCGCAACCCGACTTCCTGCACCCTTCCGACCAGCATCGCCTCGCCGTCATAGGCGGCCATGCCAACTATTTGCTGTATGCCGACAAAGCCTTCTGCCGGCGGCACAGCGACTGCAATGGGTGCCGGGGTGATGGCTGTCGTCTCCGGCGCTGTCTCTGTCTTTGGCGCCTGCTGCTGTTGAAGGGCGGCCTGCGCCGCCGGCGTGCTGAACTTGCGATACTGCGCTATCGTGGCGCTGCACGCCCTGCACTTGTACTCGCCCTTTTCAGCCAGCGTCACTCCCTCGCCGAGGTCCTCGTTTGGGTTCTCGTAGCTGAGCGCCGGCGCGCCTTCAAAGTCGCGCTCGCACTTGTTGCAGAAATATTTTACAAACCTGTCAGCGTCAAGCCTGCCGATGCCGGCGAGGAATAATTCAGGCCCTCCAAGGTTGGCCATCTTTTGCTCGTCGTCTGAAACCTTTGCAATAGCGAAACCGCCAGAGCCGCGCAATTTCTTCTCGGCCATGTCTTCTGCCATCATTGCACATTTGCGCGCCTGCTAGTTATTTAAATCGTGCCTAGTACAGCAGCAGCCCCGTGTGGGCAATCATTTTCCATTTTCTGCCAACTTTAGTATAGATCTTGCAAGCCCTGCCTTTCCAGTGAAAGTCAGTTCCGTCGTCACGCCTCTTCCAGAGCGTGTCCACGTCAACGACTGCAAATGCCCCGTCGCCTTCCTTTGAAACAACGATCTTTTGTATCGTGCGTATGTTGTGGACTAGCCGATACGAGTCAAAAAGTTCTGACCATTCTTTCCTCCACCGGTTCCTGTCAAAGCGGCCGAGCTCAAAGATCCAGTCGACAGGGTCATGGGATTGTGCAGTCATAGGCCCCGGCCATACCATGTCCGGGTGGAATAGATCGAGGAGCTTGTCGACGTCCTGGCTGCTCCATGCCATGGTCTCCGCGTCTACCATTTCTTTTATCTCCCTCTCGGCCATTGGCAATGGATGCATAGACATTATGATGATTAATATATCAACAACACGTCAATCCTGCACGCCGTGAACGCTGTCGCAGTCCTGCTCTACCGGAACCTCGTCGCGTCGATAGACAAGGTCTTTTTGATATGGCAGATAATGTTTCCGATAATCTACATCTTTATCGCTGGCTACTCTTATTCCGCGCTCATTGGCGACCAGGGCGTCGCAATAGGGGACGCCAGCGTGCCCTACCCTGCATATCTTGCGGCAGGCATGGTCGGCTTTAACATGATGAACTCGAGTACCGCGGCGGGCAGCATCATCTGGAACGACAAGCGAAACGGCATGCTCAAGCAGATCCTCGTCATGCCATTTGCCCGGATGCATTACATCCTCGGCAACATCGTGACCACGATGCTGATGGGCCTTGCCAGCGCCGGCCTCATCCTCCTAGCTGGCTCGCCGACGCTCATCGGCAGCGCGCAGCCCACGCTCCTTGGTTCGCTGTACATCCTTTACGCTCTCCTGGTGGGCGCGATATTCTTTGGCTCGATAGCTGTCATCATCTCGACGAGGCTGAAGAGCAGCGAGGGCTTTAACGTCATCGTCAACAGCGTCTTTCTCTTTTTCTCTTTCGTCAGCTCCGCCTTTTATCCGAGCCAAGGCGTGCCCGGCGCGCTAGGCGCCGCCTTTTACGTCAACCCGCTGACATACATCGTCGACATTACCCGCGCCGGCATATTCAACCAGATTACCTTCTTTACCAACGTCGAAGTCGGGATAATCGCGGCAGTCGCCGCCGGCACGTTTGCGCTTGCCACGATGTCGATACTGCGGATGAAGGTCTAGTCCTTGCCGCTCACGACAGTGAGGAACACTTCCTCAAACGTGGGCGGGTTGACAGACACGCTCTCTATCTGGACCGAGTTTCTCGCCAGCGCCTCTATCAATTTCACCAAGAGCTCCTGCGCGTTTTGCGAGCTGATGCGCACAGTGTCTTCCGCCGGTATTTCAATGGCCGAGCCGCCGGCGACGGGCCTTACAATGTCCATGACGGACTGAGCCGTGCCCTTTAGCTTTATCTCCAGCGCCTTTATTCCGCCGTATCTTTGCTTCAGCCCCGCCGGTGTGTCTATGGCCATCATCCTGCCCTTGTTGATGATTGCTATCTCGTCGCACAGGTATTCCACCTCTTCCATGATGTGCGTCGTAAAGAAAACGGTCAGGCCGCCGTGCACGTGCTTTTTCACGTAATCCAGCAGCATCCTGCGTGCCGCCGGGTCAAGACCGACCGTGGGCTCGTCCAGGAACAAAAGGTCCGTGTCGTGCATGAACTCCCTCGCCACCTGGACGCGCCTGCGCTGCCCTATCGACAGCTCGTCGTTTTTCTTGCCCTTGAACTCTTGCAGGTCAAACCTGTCGACAAGCTCCCGGGCCCTGTCACGCCTCTTTTCGCCCGGCACGCCCCACATCATGCCGTAAAGGTCAAGCGCCTTTTCCACAGTCACGTTGCCCTCGAAACTGGGCTCCTGCAGCACCACGCCGATGCGCTTTTTGACCTCCTTGGCGTGTTTCACGACGTCCTTGCCAAAAATGCTCACCGAGCCAGAAGTGGGGTGCAGGAGCGTCGTCAACACCTTGATGGTGGTCGTCTTGCCGGCGCCGTTTGGCCCGAGAAAGCCAAAAACCCTGCCATAGTCGACGTTGAATGAAACGCCGTCAACGGCGACAAAGTTGCCATAATTCATGCGCAGGTCTGACACGCTGATGCAATAGTCGGCCATCTCCAAGCAGATTGCATGGACCGGCTAATTTCTGTATCGCAGGCCCGGCATTGCAATCCTGATGGAAAAGCATTTTCTCTCAAGATATATTAGCAAGCCCGCCAAAAGTCTACCGAGGGCAACGGCGTGTCGCTGAGTTTTATTGACATGGTAAACATACTGCTAAAGCAAAAGCCAGAGCTTAGTGCAGAGCAGATTCGCGATCTGGTGGACGAAAAAAAGCGCAAGGTGGGCGCCGGCTATTTGACAGACCAGGGAGCGCTCTTTTTGGTCGCGGCAGACCTTGGAATATCGTTTGAAAACGTGCCCAAGGCGCAGTCCGGGCTAAAGGACCTGTACGTCGGGGCAAAGGACGTGACAGTCACCGGCCGGATAATGAACATCTATCCCGCTTTCAAGTTTACAAAAAAGGACACTAACGAGCAGTCGTCGACGCGCACCATAGTCATCTTTGACAAGGACGCAAGGGTAAAGGTAAAGCTGTGGGACAAGCAGGTGGGGGTGCCTGACGAGATGGGCCTGCATTCCGGCGACCTTGTCAAGGTGGTAAAGGGGTACGTGCGGGCCGGCCTTGATGGCAAGCCGATACTCAATCTTGGCAGCTATAGCACACTCGAAGTCGTAAAGGACGACTCGCAGCAGATCCCCGCCGTCGACTCGCTCGCAATAACAATAGACGATGTCCAAGAGACGCAGGACTCTGCCGTCATAACGGGCACAGTCAACGCAAACCCGCGCATCAACGACTTTGTGAACCAGCGCGGCGAGGCCAGCAAGTCGCTGCAGCTGCAGGTGTCAAACGAGCCCGGCACGAGGACTCTGCGCGCCGTGATATGGAACATCGACGAGTCGCGGGTGCCCAAGGTCTTCAAGACCGGCGCTAAAGTAAAACTGGTGGGCGTGAGGGTAAAGCAGGGAAACCCGCAGTTTGGCAACGGCGACTTTGAGCTGCACGGTGACGAGGGGACGATACTGGAATTTTCCGGCTCGCAGGAAGACGTCGACGTGATGCCCCTGCGCATAATCTCTGTCGGCGAGGAGACCGGCAGGGGCAGCTTTCTCTGCCTGGCAGCCGACAGGGCCGGCAGGGCTCTATCGCTCACAATCGACAACTCGCTTGCGACCGCCGGCACGCTTGAGCCCGGCTCGATGGTCGAGTGCATCCCTTCAAGGATATTTGGCAATTCAGTCACTCTGTCAAAGGAAGACTCGTACCTCCGCGTGACAGACGACGATCCGTCTTTTCCCAATCTGTCAAAATTTGAGAGCAAGATAAGAGACATCGTCGCGACCAACGAGCCGTCTCCTGTCATAGTCGAGGCGATAGTGCTGCAGGCACCAGACACCGCCGACGTGAACCTGAAATCTGGCGAGACTGTGACAGTCACCTCCACGCTGCTTGGCGACGACACCGGCGAGATCCGCCTTGTGGGCTGGCGCGCACAGAGCAACGCAGTCAACAAGCTGAGCGTGGGCGACAGGCTGCGGGTGATAGGCGCCACAGCCGGCGCCGGCAGGGAAGGCCGGCCCGAGCTCACCTTGCGCTCATATTCTTCTATAACGCACCTAGGCTAAGGACAAATAGCCGCGCCGGCCTTTTGTTGCCGTGAGGCGCTCTGCGATACAGCGGCAGGCCGACGAGCTCAAGGCGAGGGTGCGCAAGCACGCGGACAGGCGCGACGAGGATTTCCGGGTGGGGGTGGAGATCGAAGTCTGCCTTCTTGACGGCAGAGGCAGGCCGGTCGACGCCGGCCCTGTGGTGGAGGCTCTGCAGGGCAAGCATGACGTCGACTATGAATACGGGATGTCGCAGCTGGAATTCAAGACCGAGCCGGTGCCGATGGATGGCATTGAAGGGCTGAACCTCCAGTTCGAGGGGTTCATCGAAGACCTGGAAAAGGCCGTCAACAGGGTCCATGGCAGGGCGACGCCGGTCTTTCTGGGCGCAAACCCGTCGCCCCACATTTCAGAGGGCCTGATTACTGACAAGCCCCGGTACCAGAGGCTGGCGCGCTGGCAGCGCAAGATTCCGGACATCGAAATGGACGGCCAGAAATTCAAGGCGGTGCAGGTCGCGACTGCCATCCAGGGGTTCCACATGCACCTGCAGGGGCGCAACCCCGGCTTTACGGCGGCAATGTTTAACCACATACTGAACCTGATACCGTCAGTCATCCTGCTTGGCGCCAACAGCCGACTCTTTGCCGGCCGCGTCTTTTCGCTGCACGAGCCCAGGTTATTCATGTACGACCAGTCGGAGCAACAGAACTCGGGTTTTCCTGGAGTGGCGCGCTACCTAGAAGGCGTCGAGGATTACATCGACTACATCACGTCGAGAAAACCTGTGGTCGCAAAAGACTATTTCGAGCTGGTCAAAGAGCGCCACGATGACGCCCGCATACGGCTCAACACCGGCTTTTACCGCGTCGAGACGCGGGTAATGTCAGTCCAGCCCACGCCCCGGACGATGATGGCCATGATAGAGTTTTTCATAGGGTACCTGCACCGGGCGATACACGAAGGGCGCGCATTGCGGCCGCTTGCCACTGTGCGGGAGGAGCGCCAGTCAGTGGTGCGCTCCGGCTTTAACGCCCAGACGCACCTCAACGTCGTCGATACTGCAAAAAGCCAGGTCGCAACTGCGCAGAAGGGGCTTTTGGACCTTGGGATAAAGCCGCAGTTCTTGGGCGTCATTGAAAGGAGGATAGAAAACCGCAACACCGCCGGCGAGCACGTCGCGCGCCTGTGGCAGGCAAACTTTGACGGCAACGTCGAAGAGACGCTGCAAGAAGTCATCGCCGACATCTGGGACAAGACGAAAAACAACCGGCCCATCTCCTGACTGGATGGCCGCAAAGCGGTAGTGTGCGTTTCCAGTGGAAACTGTCAAAAATAATAGTTCTTTAATATTACTTCGTGCGCATAAAGATGCGGCGGGAGAGGTCCATAGATTTTCAGGGGATGGACAAGAAATGCACGAGTTGCTAGTTTTTATGGTTCCAGGCCGCAGGTGTCTGGACCTGATATCGGAAAAATCTGGCTGCCAGCTAAAGAGGGGGGACTATTGTTCAGCTGTCAAGAACGCACGGGACGTACCGGGGATTTCTGATCTTTTGCATAATGGACAATGTTACAGCAGATGTTGCTGACACCCTTTAAAATTACGAGCCGCAATACAGCCAATGCAGTACGAATTCAATGGTATTCCTCAAGCGCTCTCGTATGGACAAAACATAGAAGTCTCTGTTAAGCCAGAGCCAGAATCTTCAATCCTGCAGTTGTGGAAATGCGACGACAAGGGAAACAAGCAGGCAATGCTGAACACGGACATTGCAACGCCTGCATCAGGCAAGAAGACCATGCAGTTCAAGATCTCGCCCAAGGACAACAAATATGCCAGCAAATACTCGCCCGGCAAGTACCTGCTGGTCGCTAACGCCAACACAAAGGGCGTCGGAGAGGGCACCGAGTTCCCGCTGACCCTGCAATAAGCACATCAGGGTCAATCGACAGCACGGTCTGCTGAACGCTAGATGCGGTCATGCATGCTGTGCTGCATTTTATGTCCAACTAGTCGAATGGGTTAAGGTCCATGTTCTTGAACTTGCCCATGACGTTGTCCAGCAGATCATTCTCTCCAGTTTTCTCCTGCAGCAGTTTTACTGCCTCTTCGGTGGTCTGCTGGGCCTTTTTCGGGTCCTTTATGCCGGCATCGGTGCCGAGCTTGCGGATCACCTCTTCGTTGCTTACGCTTTGCTTGGTCGACGTGAACTGCTGCTTTTCGTTGTCTGAAAAGATGTTTGTAATGCTTGACGGCAGCTTTGACAAAAGACTTGAGGCTTTGTTTGGCTCGGCCTTCTGCAGCAGCGTCTTTGAGACCAGGGTGATTGCCGTGTTTGCCTGTTCTGGAGTGATTCCTACGCGCTGAGCTAGTTGGTTAACTAGATCTTGCTGTCCTTCCATATGCATACGATGTGAGAATAAATTAAAGAGTTTGGATTTCCAAGAAAAAGATGCGCTAAAAAAATTCCTGAGGTTCTTTAATGCAACTGTCTAGTCGTTCCAGAATCCTCTGGTGATTACGTACTGCTTTTCAGCCTCGTATATGCTGCGGTAGACATGGTCGTCGTCGACATAGTTGCGCAGTATCCTTGCCGCAGTGTCGGCGCCCACGCCGTGCCCTGCCAGCACTACTATTGCCTTTCTGCCAAAGTTGTTGACAAGCGACGCGACCTTCCACGCCCGCTCAAAGCGGTGGTTCTCCTCTGCGCTCAGCTTGCCGCCTGCAAGCCGCGTCTTGATTATCCTTGCCATTTCATTGTCCGACCAGAACGTCGCCGTGACGAGCTTTGACCTGCAGAGCGGGCACACTATCTCTTCCGGCACTTCCTTTGTCTCCATGACGCGCTCCCACTTGGCGCACCGGATGCAGACGAGCCGGTGCTTTGTCTTTTCCAGCCGCTCCTTTACCAGCTCGATGACCCCTTGCTCGATGTTGGCCGGCGCGGCCGCTGATTTTGCAGAGTGCTCCATGATGGGCCTCGCCAGGTCCGAGAACTTCGTCACCTCTATCCAGTGGATCTTGATTTCACCCGACTTTATCTCTGCAAGGAATTTTTTCGCCTGCTCGATGTCGTGCTTGTCGTGCACCAGCTCGCGTATAGACTCTGAACTGACGGGCGTCTTGGCATAGCGGTCGTAGATCATGCGCGCAGCCTTTTTGTCATAGACTGCCTCCTTCGCTATCATGCCAAACCTCTTGGCCACCATCCATACCTTCCAGTTGATCTGGTGCGTCCCGGTGAGCGACGCGATGATGACCGGCTCCAGGTCGTACGTGTCGTTCAGTGCAGATTCTATCCTGCCCTTGCTCATCCTTGCGCTTGACGTCAGCATTATCCTGTACGCGTCTGCCCTTGACTCGACCATGTAGCCCAGCTGCGACGACAGTATCGTCGACAGGAGCGACGCAAGGGTGTTGTTGACCTTTGAGCCTAGCGCCGAGTGCATCACGAGCATGTTGCGGGCCGTAAAGCTTTCAACGACAATGTTCTTTGCGTCCGGGATTACCTGCAAGTCTTTTAGAGTGTCGTCCATTATCGGAGTCGACAGTTTCAGCTGGCCCTTTGCGGCCTTGCCGCGCACATTGCCGACCTCGTCTGCCGTCTTCCAGTCCACCGGTATCATCTCGCCGACCCAGTAGGGGATGTTTATTGCCGCGCCGCGCAGAGGCTCGACGTTTACGACCATCCTGCTTTCGTCCACAGCAAGGACGCGCCACTGCGTTCCCTTTAGCACAAAGACATTGCCCCGCTCGCCGTAATCGCCAACGAACTGCTGGTCCAGAGTGCCAATCCTGCGCTTGCTGATAGAGTCGATGACTTCGAATTTCAGCACGTGGGGTATCATCGAGAGGTTTTCAAAGTAGTACTTGTACGCCTTCATCTTGCGCACGTATGTCCTGCTGTTCCTGTCGTACCTTATCACGTTGTGGCCGGAGAGGATGTCAAGGCAGCTCTCAAGGTCAAAGAGTGTGACGTTGCGGTACGGGTGCGCCCTTATCACCAAATCATATGCGTCTTCCACCCTCACCGGGTCGCGGGTCTGCATGGCAAGGCCGACAAGGTGGTGCGCCATGGCGTCAAGCGCCCCTTCGTGCATCCTTTGCTCCTCTATCGAGCCCTGCTTCATGCGGTTGATGATTGCCAGCGCCTCGATTTCGTCGTCGGGGTTGTTTGTCACGATGAGACCCTTGGCAAACGTGCGCTGCCTGTGCCTGCTTCTGCCTATCCTCTGCATCAGTTTTGACACCTGTCTAGGCGAGCCGTAATGGATGACAAGGTCTACAGAGCCGATGTCAAGCCCAAGTTCCAAGGAACTGGTGCAGACTACAATCCCGGCGTCGCCTGCGCGCAACGTGTGCTCGGTCTCTTCGCGCATCTCCTTTGAGAGCGAGCCGTGGTGAATGTCCACCTTGACTTCTGACTGGTTTTTCAGCATCGTGCCCAGGTACTCGGCTTCGTCGCGGGTGTTTGTAAACAGGAGCACCGAGCCGTCCGGCTTGTTTGTCTTTACATAGTCTGTCACGAAATGGGCGACGTTGTTGAGCGAGCCCTTTACGTACTTTATTTCAATGTCATAGCCCCTCGCCGAGGTGTCGACAAGCACCGCGTGGCGCCTGCCGGCGCCTGAAACAAACTGCGCAGCCTGCTTCAGGTTGCCGACGGTGGCAGAGAGCCCTATCCTGGTCACGCGCTGCTCTGACACTGCTTCGAGGCGCTCCATGCTTATCGACAGGTGCGATCCGCGCTCTGACGGCACCAGCTCGTGCACTTCGTCGATGATGATGTATTCAAGGCCCTTTAATGCAGCGAGCATCTTTTCGCTCGTCAGGACGACTGCCAGCGATTCAGGCGTCGTTATCAATATGTCCGGCGGGTTTTCGACTATCTTTTTTTTGGCAGTCGCGGTGGTGTCCCCGTGGCGGATGTCGACTCGCAGGCCGCTCGACTCGGCATAGCGGATTATCCTGCGCTGCACGTCGTTGTTGAGCGCCCGCAGGGGCGTGATGTATATGGCCCTTATCGCGCCCGCCTTGCCCCTCGCGTGGGCAAGCATCGTGAACACGGGCATGACTGCCGCCTCGGTCTTGCCAGAGCCGGTGGGCGCCACGAGCAAACAGTTCACCTTCCTTGCGATGACCGGCAGGGCCTTTCGCTGTATCGTGGTTAACTTGGAAAAGCCTTCTGTGGTAAACTTTTCTACGATGAGCCTGTCGCTATCGCTTGTCGTCGCGGTCTGCAGCTGCGGGCTGCTGCTGGCGGGACTTGGCACTTGCTCTTTCATAGACCATTACTGCAAACAGGCCGACCACAAACAATCCTATCGCGACGCCGATATAGGAATCAAAGTTTGCAATCGCTTCGCCTATCATGCGGGGTGAATTGACTACCGGTGCATAAATACGTTCTTGTTTTGTTCCACGAAGCGAAAATCGGTTCCTAGCTTTATAAGAGATGTCGGCGCGTGGCGCGTATGGAAATTAAGGCAAGCGTCATGCTTGCGGCTGCCCTCGCGCTGTCCGCATTCATGCTGACATCCGGGTCTGCCGCAAAAGCATTCGCACACCCGGCGGATATTGATTTTGCGACAAACGTAGAGTTCATCAGGGGACACCTTGACAAGGCCGTTGAAAACAAGGCGGCAAATAATACCGCCTTGGCGACAGCACATGCCGGCCATCCCGTCGAGGAGGTCTACTCGCTCATCACCGGCGAGATATCCGAGCACGATCCGGAGCTCAATACTCAGCTTGAGGCGGGCCTGAACGGCCTGTTCGAGCAGATAGGCGACCTTTCGCTTGAAGAAGTAGAGGGCAGGGTCGCAGACCTTAACGCCGACCTTGACGCCGCGGTACAGGCGGTGGTGCCTGCATCTGAAAGCGAAGAGCCGGCCTTCTGGGCGGCAGTCGCGGTAGGCCTGCTGGAAACTGCCGAGCTCGAGTACGGGGAAGGCGTCGTGGACGGCGCAGTTGCCGAAGAGATAGAATACCAGGACGCGACGGCATTTATCAACCGGGCAAAGGCAGTCTTTGAGCAGATAAAGGCGGACACGCCCGAGCACGAGGCAGAAGAGATCGAGGGGTTCTTTGGCCAGCTTGACGCGCTTGTTGCCAGGCCTGCTAGCCCCGGCGAGGTAGGGACCGTAATCGGCGGCATCCAGCACGAGCTTGAAGAGGCGTTCGAGCTTGAAAGCGCAGGAGCAAGCGAGCTGGGCGGCTGGGAGTACATTGAGAACATTAACGAGCTTTTGGAC
>NZ_JBOGQF010000047.1:0-12968 GCF_050748925.1 Nitrososphaera sp. | reverse complement strand
GGGCTATACTGCGCGACGCGTTTCACACAGAAAGCGGCCTGCTTACCTTAAAGATCCGTCCTCAGGAGGGCGACCTTCGCATCAACGCCACCGTGGAGGACTTTTTACAGTCATACAAGGCCGACCCTGGCGGGACCATAAACATCACCGGGCCTCTGCTGCTAGAGGGCGGCCTCTACCATTTCCGAATCACGCTGCTCACCATTGACAGCATAAAGTCAATATTCCCGCCCGGCGACGAGCCTGTCTTTGACACGTATCTTAGCGTGGGCGACGTGGTCACGCAGGACGTGCAATATGAAGGTGAGAATTATCCAACAACTCTTATTTCATACTATGACCGGGTGACTGACTTTTCCTTTAATGCGGATACGCTGACGTACAGCTGGGCGATGCCTTTTGACTGGGACATGGAAAGGATCGAGTCTGCCCTGAACATTTTTGTCCACGAAGAAGTCAAGGTGCCCAAGTCGCTTGCCGGCATCGGCGACGTCAACGCCTTTGAGGCGACGGTGAACGAGATGCCGATAAGCGGCAGGATGCTGGCAGTAGACCCGTTCTCGTCAGAGACTGAGCTGATACTGCACTTTCTCATAAACAAGAACGACATACTTGCAATGGCAAACCAGATCCCTGATGGGAAATCGGAGATGACATTCTCGTTTGCGCCCGCTTCCGATGATGGAGACAAGACCAGCGGCGAGATAGCCACAGACACGGGCGGCATCCATGTCAAGCTAAAGTGGGACCCGCGCCAAATGAGCGCCGGCGAAGAGGAAACCCTCGACTTGGAATTCGTCGACGCGTTTTCCGGCGACAAGGTGACCTCCGACGTCACTTACGACCTGCGCATCATTGACGGTGGGGGCGAGGAGGTGCTTGCGCTAACTGACCAGGTGGCCGAGGGCGGGGTTGACAGCCAGCAGATGGCCTTCCCCGCCGACGAGAGCTACCGCGTCGAAGTCGAGGTAAAGGCAATTACAGCCGATGGCCAGACGCCCGACCTGACCCGCAACGGGGTGGCGCGCGGCATCGTCGTGGTGCCCGAATTCCCTGCAGGTGCAATGCTGGCAATAGCTGGCCTCTTGGGAGCTGCAGTGGCTGCAAGCAGGCTAGTCAGGCGGAAATGAAGGCCGGCTTTTCCGGCTAGCAGGAAACAATGATCACCAGAAAGGATGGTCAGATATTTGTCAGATAATAAGATAGCCTGACAAGACGCAGCTTGTGGCCGCGCCCTGCCAGACGTTTGTTCCCCATCGGTTTGGTCGATGTAACCTTCATCACGCGGGATGATAATTTAAACGTGGTGCCTGTGCCGCATGAAGCTGGCTGGAGGTCTACAAGTTGATAGGCGCAGGTCAAATATATCCAGAAATACCTTTAAATGACTAAATGCCGTACGATTTCCAGTAATGCCAGTCGTAGGGATTGATGATCTGGCTATCTATGTCCCCAAACTTTACATTGATTACAAGGATTTTGCCCTAGCCAGAGGCATTGATCCCCAAAAGCTAGAATACGGTATAGGCATCCGCAAGATGGCCATAGCCGACACCAACCAGGATCCTGCCTGCATGGCTGCCAACGCTTGTTTAAAGCTGATGCAAAAGAACCACCTGCACCCGCAGGACATTGGCAGGGTCTATGTCGCGACAGAGTCCGCACTTGACGAATCCAAGGCTCTCAACTCGTTTGTCATAGGCATGCTCGAGCAGGTCTATGGCGACGGCTCTTTTGAGCATGCCGGCGGCATCGAGTGCAAGTTTGCCTGCGTCTCCGGGTCGTATGCGCTCCATGACAACGCCAACTGGATACGCGCCGAGGAGAACGGCGGCAAGGCGGCAGTCGTCATCGTGAGCGACATTGCGAAATATGACCTTGGCTCTGCCGGCGAGTACACGCAGGGCGCAGGCGCCGTCGCGCTGCTTATAAAAGAGCAGCCGCGCCTCATGGCGTTTGACCCCAAAGTCGCTTCTACGGTAATAAAGAACGAATACGACTTTTACAGGCCCTTTGGCAAGGAAACACCTCTCGTCAACGGCGGCTATTCTAACTTGCTATACCTCATCCAGGTGAGGAAGGCCTTTGACGCCTACAAAGAAAAGGCGCTCAAGACAGGCCTGATAAAACTGAGCGAGGGCGAGGCCATTACCGATCACATCGACTTTTTCTCCGTCCACCTGCCTTACCGCAGGATGGGCGAAAAGGCGCTTGCATACCTGCTGAGGCACGAGTGGCGCCACCTGCCTCGCTGGAAGCACGTCACAAAAGAGGTCGGGACGGTCGAGCCGCAGCCCAAGGACCCGCGGGGCACTATTGAATCGATACTTGCAGACACTGATTTCATGAAGGCAGACGAGCAGTTCCGGCGCACCTTCATGCTGACGTCGTTCTACAACGAGACGTACGAGAAAAAGATGGCCAGCTCGCTAGAGTTGTCTACCGTCATCGGCAACCTCTACACTGCCTCGATGTACATGGGCCTGCGCAGCCTGCTGGAATTTGAGCACAAGAAAGGCACGGACCTTGACGGCAAGCGCGTCGGCTTTGGCTCGTACGGCAGCGGCAGCAGCGCGATGGTGTTTTCTGGCATAATCCGGCCAACTTATGAAGAAGTCGTCAAGAGCATGGACCTCGAAATAGACCTTGGCGACCGCATAAAGCTCTCGATAAGCGATTATGAGAGGCTCCATCGCAACGAACTGGAGTTGAACGAGTCAGTCACAAAGGCGCACAAAGAGTTCGTGCTGGTGGGCGTGGGCGGCGAGACTGCCGACAAGGCCGGCTTCCGTGAATACGACTACATCAGTTAGCTGACCAGCTTGAACTCAATGCCTTTCTTTTTGAACATCTCTATCAGGCGCTGCGAGTGCTTTTCGCTCTCCAGCTCCAGGCTGAGGTAGACGCCCGCAGTCCCTGCCGGTATGTTGGACGAGAGCCTGTCGTGCTCGACTTCGACGATGTTTACCGAAAGTTCAGAGATGCCGTCCACCACTTCCTTTAGCGCGCCCGGCTTGTCCGGCAGCAGGATAAAGATCTTGACCATCCTGCCCATCTGCATGAGGCCCTTTGCCACCACCTGGCCGAGCAGGTACATGTCGACGTTCCCGCCCGACAGTATGGACACGACGCTCTCATTCTTGCCGGCGCGGTGGCCGTTTGACAGCAGGTACGCGAGGCTCGCGGCCCCTGCCGGCTCGACCACGAGTTTTGCCCGCTCCATGAGGAGGAACATAGTCTTTACTATCGCCGTGTCGTCTACGAGCACGATGTCGTCAAGGTGCCTGCTTATGATTTCATAGGCGAGCTTGCCGGGGCTTTTCACGGATATGCCGTCTGCAATCGTATAGCCTGCCTTCATCGACTGGAGCGAGCCCTTTTCGACAGAGTCCTTCATGGCGGGAAACGCCTTTGACTCTACGCCTATTATCTTGACGCTTGGCCTGCGCTCCTTGACCGCGATTGCGACGCCTGCCGCAAGCCCGCCCCCGCCCACGGGAAGGTATATCCTGTCCATGTCGGGTATGTCTTCAAGCAATTCGAGGCCGATGGTGCCCTGCCCCGCGATGACGTCGGGATCGTCAAAAGCGTGAATGATTGTCATGCCCTCTTTTTTCGCTATCTCTTGCGTCGCCTCCCAAGCCTCGTCATAGTTGTAGCCCTGCTGCACCACCCTGGCGCCGTACGATTTTGTGGCCGCGACCTTGGCCGGCGAGGCGTTCTTGGGCATCACTATCGTGCACGGCACGCCCTTTTTCGCGCTTGCGTACGCGACTCCCTGGGCGTGGTTGCCTGCCGACGCGGCGATGACGCCATAGCCGGCCTGCTTCTCTGACAGTTTGCTGACCTTGGCCATCGCGCCGCGGACCTTGAACGAGCCGGTCAGCTGCAGGCATTCCTGCTTCAGGTAAACACCAGTGCCGGCAAGCCTGGAAAACGTCCTTGAATGCTGGACCGGCGTCTTTCTCACAGTGCCTTCCAGCAGCTCCCTGGCCTTTACAATGTCTTCAAAGGTAGGAGCCTTTTGCATTCCGGGCTTCCACACGCTGTCGTGGTTCAACCTAGCAACAGGAGCCGGGCGCCTTAATTATAATTTGCCCCAAGGTTCAAAAGGCGATGCTTCCAATGCATTGCGATGAGTAGCGGCGTAGCAGCAGTAACAGGCGGACTTGCAGTCGGCATAGCGTTTGTGGTAATGTTTTCCTTGTTCGCTATACCATCCGGGTTCCGGGGCGACGTCGAAAACGTCGTCATCACGCTTGAAAGGACGCCGTGCTTTGGCTTTTGCCCATCATACCACGTGGCAGTCTATGGGAACGGCACCGTTGTTTATGAGGGCCGGGACTTTGTCGAGGTAAAAGGGGAGCAGAGGTCCGAGATACCCCAGCAAGACGTCAAGGAACTCATCGACGAGTTTTATGCGGCCGACTTTTTCTCGCTCCGCGATCGGTACGAGGCGCAAATAACGGACCTTCCTTCGCAGACGACTTCGATAACAATCGACGGCACGACAAAGACAGTCTACCGCTACGGCTTTGAGCCGGAAAGGCTGGCGATGCTTGAAGACCGGTTAGATAAAGTGGCGGGGACAGAAAAATGGGTAAAGTGAGAAGGCTTACTGCGGGCAGCCTTCCATCTTTTGGATCCAGTAGCCTGCCTGCTTGATGGATTTCTCCACAAATGGCGGGGCTTCCTGTATGTGGCAGAACTGGCACTCTTCTGAGGTCATCTTTTGCCCTGCCTGGCCTACCTGGCTCAGGTACTGGTGGCCGTACTCGATGGCCTTTTCGTGCGGCGTGCTTGCCTCGACTATGACGTCAAAGTGCATCGTCCTGCCGTCCTTCTTTTGCACGTATGTATCGTAAACTGCGCATTCCATATCCAAAAAGGCGCTGGAAACGGTATTTAATCTATGAGCCTCCTTTTCCTACCTGATAAAGTGGGATTCAAGGTTACCATTGTGCCGGCCAGTCTGACTGCCTAGGTCGCCGGACTTTCCGAACATCGCCCTGCTCAACAAGTGCAAAGCGTCGATAGCTACAGTTTAAATCCGATTCTGGCAATATTTTTGGCATGATGGCCGGCTCTGTCAACTATAAAGCCCGGAATTTTCCCCCGGATTTTGCGTGGCTCAACACCGCCCGCCCTCTCTCCCTTGAAGACCTGAAGGGTCAGGTCGTCGTGCTTGATTTCTGGACGTACTGCTGCATAAACTGCATGCACACGCTCCCCGCCCTTGACTGGCTCGAGAAAAAGTACCGCGGGCAGCCCGTGGCCTTTATCGGCGTCCATTCTGCCAAGTTCCCTAACGAGCAGCAGGCTGAAAACGTGCAGGAGGCGATAGGCCGGTACGAGATATCGCACCCTGTCGTCGTTGACAAAGAGATGAAGATCTGGCGCCTGTACAACGTGACTGCGTGGCCCACGATTGCCATAGTCGACCCCAAGGGCAACGTCGTCTACCAGCAGGCCGGCGAGGGCCAGCGCGACGAGCTTGATGACGTCATTGGCGTACTTTTGGAACAGCATAAAAAAATGGGCACGCTTGCAGGCGGGCCTCTGGAGATTGACAGGCCCGCGCAGGCAAAGCCGGGCGTGCTTTCGTACCCCGGCAAACTGGCGCTGTCGCCGGACGGCACGATGATTGCGATAAGCGACTCTAACCACAACCGCGTGCTTGTCGCAGACGCGCAAACCGGCAAAGTCGTCCACAACGTTGGCGGGAAGGGGCGCGACCTTTACGACGGCGGCTTTTCCGAGGCGCGCTTTTTCCGCGCGCAGGGGCTCGCATGGGTCGGTGACAAGATTTACGTCGCCGACACCGAGAACCACGCGCTTCGCGAGATAGACCTTGCCTCTAAAATGGTCAGAACGCTGGCAGGCAACGGCCGGCAGGGGCACTGGGTGTTCGGCGCGCAGACGGGCAGGACAACGCAGTTGAGCTCGCCCTGGGACCTTGCATATGCCGACGGCTTTTTGTTCATCGCCATGGCCGGCCTCCACCAGGTGTGGGCCTACCACATCGAGTCGGGCAAGATAGGGCCGTTTGCAGGGTCCGGCCATGAAAGCATTGTCGACGGCTCGCTGGCAGAGGCCCAGTTTGCACAGCCAAGCGGCCTTTCTGTATATGGCAACTTTCTTGTCGTCGCTGACAGCGAGGTGTCCGCCATCCGGCTAGTCGACCTTGCCAGCAAAAAGGTGCACACGCTCGTCGGCGAGGGGCTGTTCGAGTTTGGCCACCGGGACGGGCCGGTAGCCCAGGCGCGCCTCCAGCACCCGCTCGGCGTCCACTGCGCCGGCAACAGGATCTATGTCGCAGACACGTACAACCATGCAATCCGGCTCATCGACCTTGACGCGCAGCAGGCGTCTACTGTCGTCGGCAAGGCCGACATGAAGACGATATGCAACATCGACGATCCTTTGTGCGACACGCTCGGGCTGTACGAGCCGTCTGACGTAAAGCGGCGGGGAAGCGTGCTCTACATTGCAGACACGAACAACCACCTTGTCCGCACGTTTGACCTTGACAAGATGGTGCTCAGGACGCTCGCAATAAAAGAGTAAAGATTTTCTGCCCCGCCTTCCTATGTAAGGAGATGTACCCATCAGACATATTCTCTAGGCTGTACGCCGGCGAGGAGGGCGACAAGCTTTACCCAAAAGAGGAAGAGCCTGTAGAGGGCATCGAAGACGTCCTGCAGACCAACATCTTTAACGTGATGCTCAACCGCAGGTCGCAGCGCAAATTCGAGGACAAGCCGGTGGAGGACTGGAAGACGGAGATGATATTTGCAGCAGCCGACACGGCGCCCACGGCCGGCGGTTTCCAGGGATTCGAGATATTCAATGTCAAGAGCGCGGAAATAAAGGCAAAGCTGGTCGAAGGCGCAAACCGGCAGCCTTATGTGAACGCGCCGGTGGTGCTTGTCTTTTGCATGAACCCTGCAAGGGTGAAACTGAACTTCCAGCCTGAAATCATCAAAAAGTTTTCGGTGCAGGACGCCACGCTAGCGGCCGCGTACTCGCAGCTGGCGGCGCACGCCCTGGGCCTTTCAAGCGTGTGGATTGGGATGATAGACGAAAAGAAGGTGATGGAGGCGCTTGGCACCGAACTCGTCCCGTCGTCGGTGCTGTGCATAGGCTACCCGCAAAAAATGCTGCAGGCAAAGCCAAAGCGCAACCTGGCAGAGCTGATACACACGGTTCAGTAGCCGGCATCCATGTAGAAGGTGAGCGTGTCTCCCTTTTTCAGGAGGCTGGTCTTGTCGGCGCGCTTGGCCTTGGTGTCTAGGAGCTGCACGTTGACCACGTCCTTGCCAAACGCCATGTCAAGGCTCATTTCGACGCTCCCCGGCACCCATGCATCGTCGAGCGCGTGGTCGAGCACTATACCTTCCATCGGGATTATCACCTTGCCCACCTTGACTACGTTGTCCACCATGTTGCTTATGCGTATGCGCACTATGGCTTCTTCATACTTGATGGCAACAATCTCGCTTTCCTTGGGGCTCACCTCTGCTTCCTTGTACCTGCACACAACGCCCGTCTCTGGCGGGCCATAGAGCGCGAACTGCTGCCTGGCAAGCGAAAACGCGTCCAGCAACAGCTCTTCATCCTTTGACTGGCGGTACACGCCTATCTCTATCGGGATCTTTGAATAGAGCACGGCCTCGCTCTTCTGGTCGAGCACTATCTGCGACTTGAACTTCAGGTAGACGTTGCTGGCCGCCTTTACTAGGGTCTGGAACGGCGGGATTGGGAATATGCCCACGACCACGTCTTCGCCGCTGTCTGACATTATTATGGACTCTGACTGGAGCGCGTCGCCAAGGTACCTCCTGTAAACAAACACAGGGCTTGAGCAGTCTATCACCAGCCTGTTATGCCCCAGATTGACGACATAGTCCTGCATCCCGTGCCGGAGGATGTAGCGGCCGAGGAGTTCCTGCACGCCATGAAATTTGCGCCATCACTAGTAAATCTTTCCAGACAACATATACATACAAGCTACGACAATTTACGCGCCTTGACAGGCGTGGTCAGCGCGATATTTGGTCTGCCGGACCAGGTGAGCGTCTTTGGGCTGGACGTCGCGCCGTTTGCAATCCTGCTTACGATAATCATTGTCGTCGCCGGCTTTATCGTCGCGCACGCCATCCGGCTGCTCGTGACCCGCTACATCGGCACAAGGCTGCCGATTGACGCAAGGCGCACCACCGGCAGGATGATCTATTATGGCGTAGTGGCCATTGCGCTCCTGTCTGCACTGGGGGTCTCGGGCCTTGACCTCTCCGGGCTGTTCATTGCAGGCGGCTTTGCCGGCATCATCGTCGGCTTTGCCACGCAGTCGCTCTTTTCCAATCTCATCTCGGGGATATTCCTGCACATAGACAAGCCGATGAAGATAGGCGACCCCGTCCTGATAACCGGCAAGTTGCCTGAGGTGGCCGGCATCGTGGTGGAAGTGACGGCGCTTTCGTCGCGCATGCGCATGTTTGACGGGACATACGTCCGGCTGCCAAACAGCGACGTGTTCCTGTCGCAGATACGCAACTTTTCAACCGCGGTCGCAAGGCGCGTAGAGCTGACAGTTAGCATAGCCTACAAGGAAGACACTTCCAGAGTCCTCGGCCTGATACGCAAGAGCCTCGACGAGACGCCGCAGGTGCTTGTAGAGCCGGCGCCGGATCTCTACGTCGACAAGCTGGCAGACTCGTCTGTCGAAATCAACGTCTGGTGCTGGGTGCCCTTTTCCGTCTGGTTTGACATGAAGAAAAAGCTGGTAGAGCAGGTAAAGCACGTGCTTGATGCAAACGGGGTAGAGATGCCCTTCCCCCAGCGCGTCGTCTACATTTCCAGAAACGAGCCGGCCCGGCCTGATCCGGGCAAAGAGCCTCCCCTCGACAAAGAGCCTGCCTCTGTCGGCGTCAACGTACAGGAAATGTCCGAGCACCGCTAGCGCGTACAGCATCGCCACCGCCTACCATAGCCATCTGCGCAATGGTAGTGTTCCTTGCAAGAAAATGGCTACTTGGATTTCTTGACCGTTTTGGCTACTGCAAGGAGCTCGGCTGCAACGCCCTCGCCTTCCTCCTTTGGTATTTTTGGCGTCTCAAACACAGCCTCCCTCTTGTTTGTCTTGCGGTTCTTTATCAGCTCGACGTCAAAGTACGTGCAAAAGCCCTCCTCACCCTGCATCAGCCTGTTGTGGTCAATGTAGGCATGCGAAGTCTGGTACAGCTCGATCATCAGGTCGTTCAGCTCTGCAAAGAGCGCGCTCTTTTTCTTGCCCATCTGCTGGAACTCGGAAAACTCGTTCTCGACCGACGTGGCCTTTTTGTCAAGTGCCTCTGCAAGCTTTTCATCGTCAAACATTTTCGTAAACAGGTCCTCAAAGCCAAGCTCTGCAAACCCGCGCTTTTCAAGCTCTTTCTGGAGGGCCTTGTCTGCCTTGCCGGTCATGTCCTGGAACATCATGGCAGCATTGTCCACCATGCCTGCAAGCTCTTTCTGGATTTCAATGACGCGCTTGTCTGCCTTGTAGTAGGGCAGGGCGTGGTACTGGACGCCAAAGTAGCCGGAAACGTGATACTTGCCGACGTCTTTGTTGAACTGGCAGAACAGGCGGTGGAGGTCTTCGGTTTTCGAGTTTGATATGCCGTTTGCAAGCCAGCCTTCCATCCCGTTTGTCAGGCGCTGGTAAAAGTTCTGGACGTTCTGCGGGTCAAACGTGTCTACCTGGGTCACGGTGCCGTCGCCCAGCATCGCGTTTGCTTTGCGCATCTCTGTGGAGGGCTTTATCGACTCGGTGTACGCCTCCAGTATCTTTTCAAAGGCCGAATTGACCTGCTTGGAAAAGTGGTCGCTCCCCTTGAGCGGTATCCTCATTCGCCGCTGCTGGGCGCCCCTAACATATATTCTCAATGAATTTTCTTGAGATCTGGTCAATCTAGACGATGGACGCCAATGTTGGCCGCTTTTGGAAAGTCATTTTTATCATAATTACGACAGGTAACCAGCAAAGGCCGGATCCCATATTCAGTACGGCTTTTGCAGGCAACGACGCAATTCCCACCTGCCCCTCTGCGGAGGGGCAGGATTCACAAAGGTGCTCTTTTTCCGGAAACACCGAGATCAAGTCTTTAATATTTCGCCGGATATCCTGTCTCACCGGATGCAGAGTCAGGATTGGTACATGGTAGGTCGTTGGCTTGCGTGCGTTGCCTGCATGTTCCCGTTCTACGATGGCCGTCTGTGCACGGGTCGCGGCCGGGTCGATGGGGCGCCCGGCCCCGGCCTTCCTCATGACTGGGCCGGTCCAGACCCTGGCGCTAGAACCTCAATGACTTTAAATCTCGCGACAGACAATAACGGGCTGGCTCACCGTGGCGCCCGAGAAAAAGGAAGACAAGAAGGAAGTCAAAAAGGAGGACGACAACAGCACCAAGGCGCTGCTCGGCATGATGATGGGGAGTGGAAGTGGGAACAAGTCCAAGGTCGTCGACTCTGAAACCCTGGTCGCGCAGACGCAGGACCGGCTCTGGCGGGCGCTAAAGCGCCGCTACCAGTACGACTCGTCCCTGCAACCTGCGCAAAACTATTTGCTGGACCACGTGAGTAGCAAGATACCTCTTGTGATAATGTACGCCGACCTGGTGGGCTCGACGAACATGAGCATGTCGCTCCCTGTAGACAAGCTTGTCACCATCATACGCTCGTTCACGCAGGAGATGTCGTCGGTGGTAGAGAGCCACGACGGCCTCGTGCTGAAATACGTCGGCGACGCCATAATCGCGTTCTTTCCGGCCAGCTACAACAGGTACATGGCGTGCGACAAGGCCGTCCAGTGTGCCAAGTCCATGATAACAGTCGTCAAAAACGGCATCAATCCAATCCTCAACCAGTACGACTATCCCGAGCTTGCAGTCAAGATAGGGGTAGATGTGGGGGACAACGTCATCGTCCAGTACGGCCATGACAAGAGCTCGCCCATCGACATCCTGGGCTACTGCATGAACATTGCGGCCAAGATAACGTCACTCACGGGCCCTAACAGGATATCAATAGGAGAGGACGTCCACGCGCTATTACACCCATCAGAGAAGGCAAAATTCAATGAAATGAAGTTGAACCCTGAAGACTGGAAGTACAGAAACCGCCAGACGGACCAGCTCTACAGGGTGTATGCCGCAAAAGAAAAAGGCTAGCGGTACGATTTCTGTTTTCTGCGCCTTGCGCCGGGGCCGCCGAACTTTTTCGATTCAGACTGCCTGTGGTCGCCTGCGAGAAAGTGCCTGTCGTACTCTGTCAGCTTTTTGCGTATCTCTTCCCGGGCACTCTTGGGAAACGGGTGTTCCTTGGGGTCCTTGTCGCCCTTGACATCGCCAGTGAGCGCGCGCGAGATTGCGACCGCGCTTGCAAACGCCTGGCCCATAAAGCCGCCACCTGCGACCTGGACGTTGATGTCGACCCTGTTGCGCATCTCGCCAACCAGCGTCAGCGGCGTCAATACTAGTTCTTTGGCGACTTCGGGCTGCACGAGCTCTGCCGGGACGTTGTTAATCCTTACCTTGCCCGTGCCCTTTGCAATAGTTGCGATGGCCTTGCTGGTCTTTCTCTGGCCCGGATAGAGGTCTATCTTGGCTGTCATGGAATTCCCTTCCATCCTATCTGCTTGGCGACGTCTCCAACCGTGATATAGTATGCCTCTGGCTTTGTTATCTTGGAATCTTCAAACGACTGCATCTTGGCTTTCTTCATTTCTTCTGGGACCCCGATATATACTCTGAGACGTTGGAAAGCCTCGATGCCTGTCGTCTTTTGCTTTGGCACCATGCCCCTGACCATCTTGGTCAGCATCGTGTCCGGACGCCTCGGGTGGAACGGGCCGTGTATTGGGTTCGTCACCGAGTTAATTTCAAGGTGCTCCTTGTACAATTCGATGGTCTTGTAGCGGTTGCCTGAAAGCATGGCCTTCTCTGCGTTGACTATGGAGACCTTGTTGCCCTTTAGCAAGAGCTTTGAAACGTGCGAGCACATCCTGCCTGCGATGCAGTTGGTCGCGTCGACTACGATGCTCTGCGGTTTGCTGCTGTTATTGTCAGCCAATTATGCGCACCCCTTTGCCATCCGGATACTTTTTGATCAAGTCTTCCAGCGTCACGACCTTGCCGCCCACGTTTGCAATCTTTTTCACTGCGGTCTCTGAAACCGAGAAAGCGCACACCGTCAATTTGTGGCCCAGGTTGCCTGTACCGAGCACCTTGCCCGGCACCATTATTACCTCGCTTGCCTTTGTGACCTGCGCAAGCTTGCCCAGGTTGACCTCGCTCTTGTTGGACCTCGGGCCCGACACGCGGTATTCGAGATCCTTCCAGATAGGCGCCTTGTTTCCCTTGGCCGCCTTGCGGAGGGTCCAAACTGTATTGTCGACTAGAGTATTAGCAAACATACGTCTATACGCTCCTAATCAAATCTCGAATCCCCAAATAAACGTACCTAGGCGCTCTTGGGGATCTTTAACGACCCCATGACCTGCTTGAAATTCTTTATCTTGGACTGCATGCGCTCCAGGGATTCCTTCAGGATCTCTTCTGCGGTGAGCGCGCCGTTTGTTTCTATCATCAGTATGATCTCGCTTTCGTTCTTGCCGTCCTTGACGACTGCCGCCGACGTCGGCTGCCACTTGGCGTGCTGCTTGCCTATGCCCAGGCGCGCGTACGCCTCGAATTTCAGCTTTTGGCTTGGCGCCAGGACGACGATGGGGATGTCCTTGCTGACCGGCTTTACCATCTCGTCTTCAGAGACCATCTCGCCAGAGGTCACCACCTTGGTCTTGTCAGTCGCCTCTGCGTCAAGCACGAGCAGTACCCTGCACTTTGAACAGCCAAGCGTGCTCCCGCAATCACACTCATGGGGCATCACGAACCTGCCCGGATCGGTGCGGAGCGGGATGAGGCCTAGCC
>NZ_JBOGQF010000046.1:0-13043 GCF_050748925.1 Nitrososphaera sp. | reverse complement strand
CTTGATAAACGACGACAAGCCGACATTGATTCACACCGGCCCGGTCGGGATGTACCCGCAGATCGAAGAAAAGGTGAAGCAGGTGATCCCGCTAGAGAAGCTTGCACACGTGGCGTTTCTTCATTTTGAGAGCGACGAGTGGGGTGGGATGGCGTTTCTTAATTCTTCCGGCGTCAAGTTGCTGTGCAGCGACCTGAGCTCAAAGCTGAACCTGACCGGCTGGCACAACATCCCGTCAGACCACATTTCGTTCTGGGAAGGAGAGACGCTGAAGACCGGCAAAAGGACGCTGAAATTCTTGATGACGCCGCATGTCCACCACTGGGACAGCATGATGATCTTTGAAGAGACGACCAAGTCCCTTTTTACCTCTGACCTCTTTATCCAGCCGGGCAGCAACAAGCCGGTAGTTTCAGACGACCTGTCGGAGAGCATGATAGGGCTTTACAGGGGCGCAGGCATCTTTGCTTCAGAAAAGCCGGTCAGGCAGACGGCCAAAAGGCTTGAAAAGCTGTCCGCCGAGATGGTGTTTCCCATGCACGGCTCCTGCATAGAAAAATCCACGTTTCCGAAATACGTAAAGGCGCTCATGGACAGCGAGTTTGCCTACGAAGGCAGGCTGCTGGGCCAGGAGCTGAAAGTGAGCTAGGCGCTGCAAGACCGGCCTGCCGTCGACATCCACTCTGACAGGTTTGCCTCCTGCAAGTCGCTCTTTTTAAGCGATGTACTGTGTCTAGCCACGTCTAATCACTGCTGCGGATGAATCAGGACCTTTACATAGCCGTCAACCCTCTTGTCGAATTTTTCATACGCAGCGGGCGCATCTTCGATCTTGATCTCGTGCGACACGACAAAGCTTGGCTTGGCTACCCCTGATATTATTAGGTCGCGGAGGTGCCTGTTGTAACGCTTGACGTTGCACTGTCCCACTGGCATCGTGAGCCCTTTTTCAAAGAACTCGCCTATTGGAAACTGCATTATGCCCTGCTTTGCGTGGTCATCCCTTGCAGCGGGGTCGTCTGTGACATACAATCCCGGGGCGCCTATGCCCCGGTCGCCCTCACAACCTTTACGAGCGACATCAGCACGGTATTTGGCACCTCCTTTCCGCCTGCGGCCGCCTGGTAGCCGACAGCGTCAACGCCCCTGTCCACGCCTTCGTACATGTGCAGGTCCGAGCCGCATATCGCTGCGGTGGTTATTCTCACAATTGCGTCGTTTGGGTTCTGTATCTTTGGCCGAGAAACATCTTCAACTGCAACCTTGAAAGGTTCCTTGTATACCACTGCCTTCATTCTAGCCGCGGTATTCAGCGCCAGAGTCCTTATCAATTGCCACACAAATTCCTACAAGTATTGTAGATACAATTGTCATATGCCCACGTCCGCATAACTCGTAATATTTCTCAAACACATTACAGCTCATGACTGGCAACAAGGAAAAAGCCGTCGCAGTTTTGGAGAGCCTGCAATCAGGCGACGCTTCATCCATTCGCGATTACGTGAGCGCCGACAGCTACAAGTAGCATAATCTTGACGCTCCAAACGGTCGCGACGCGCTTGTCAGCCTCTTGCCCGAATTGAAGAAAAGTGGAGCGCGTGTCAGCATCAGACAGGTGATTGAGGATGGCGATCATGTCGCCCTGCATAGCAACTATAACTTTTTTGGCGAAAAAGTAGGCTTTGATGTATTCCGTTTTGAAAATGGCAAGGTTGTGGAACACTGGGATAACCTTCAGCAGCGTCCCGCGACTACGGTCAGCGGCCGGACCATGACAGACGGTCCGACCGAAATCAAAGATCTGGACAAGACGCAGGCCAACAAGCAATTCGTGCAAAACTTTGTGCAGGATGTTCTGAGGGACGGCAAGGTCGATAAAATCGCCCAGTACATTTCATCAGAAACATACCACCAGCACAACCCCGGTATTGGCGACGGCCTAGATGGTCTGGGCAAGGCCCTGGAATCGATGGCAAAGAAGGGCTTACCATGAAGTATCACGCCTTGCATAAGGTAATCGGCCAGGGAAATTTTGTGCTTGCACTGGCAGAGGGAGAATTTTCGGGCAAGCGCGTGGCGTTCTATGACCTTTTCCGTATAGAGAATAGAAAAATTGTGGAGCACTGGGATGTAATACAGGACATCCCTCCAAAAGAAAACTGGAAAAACCAGAACGGCAAATTCTAGAGCCGGACAGGCTTGGTGTCAACGCGGATGCGGAACAGCGTGTAGGGTTTGCGGCGCAGGTCGCGCCCTTTGTGAAAGCGCGCCTGGCGATGCAGCTGGTTTGCCGTGACGTAGAGATATCCATCCGCTGCAAGCGAGAGCGTGTCGGGCCACAAAAGGCGCGGGTCGTGCGCCACCGTCTCCCACTGACCGCCGGGGCGCCTGCGCAGGATCGCATTGTGTTCATAATTGGTAGAGTAGATATTTCCCGCCGCGTCCGATTCGAGCCCATCGGAGGCGCCACCCCTGTCTCCTTCGTCAGTCACTGTGGCGGCAACCTCCCTGTCGTCAAGCGAACGGTCGGCAATCGCTTGCTCAATGGACACCTGCAACGTCCCCTCATCCCAAGAGTCGTCATAACGCATGCCGTTGATGTAAAAGGTGGGGGTGCCGTTTACCCCGCTGCGAATGCCGCTCATAAAGTCCTCGCGCACGCGGCCAGCATGGACATGCCTGGCCATTTCATCTTCAAACCTTGCGATATCCATTCCCAGTGCTGATGCATGCTGCCTCAAATGGTTGTCATCGAGCTCTTGCTGGTGCTCGTATAGGCGGTCGTGCATTTCCCAGAATCTCTCCTGCGCTCCTGCGCATTCCGCAGCCTCTGCGGCATGCTCGGCATGGGGATGTACCTGGGCGACTGGAAAGTTGCGAAACACGAAACGCAGCCTGTCTCCAAAATGCTTCTGTATGTTTTTGATTATGGGATAGGCCTGTCCGCAATAGGGGCACTCATAATCGCCGTATTCGACCAGAGTCACGGGGCCTGCATCCGGCCCTTGGGTGTGATCACGCCCGCTAACAGGGAGGGTCAACTCTGCGATTTCGGCCTTTGCTGTTGTCTTGGCCATTTACTTTTTCCCCTCCTTGCCTAACGATTCAAGTGCAGAAAGAATTCCGTTGGCGCCGGGGTTTACGCCGACTGGAGAAACATAGCTCCATCGAATAATCCCGTCGCCGTCAATGACAAAAAGTGCACGCTCCGCCGTCCCGTCTTCCTCTCGATATACACCGTACTGCTTGGCCACTGATCCCTTTGGATGGAAATCTGACAGCAGGGGAAATCGCAAATTCCGTGCTTGAGAAAATGCCGTGTGGGACCATATGTTGTCTTCAGAGATGCCTAAAAGTTGCGCATTATGGCGATTGAATTCCGGCAATATTTCGTTAAACAGCGCCATCTCGTCTCCGCAGACTGGGCTAAAGTCTGCAGGATAGAATGCAAGGATCACGGGTTTGCCGCGAAACTCTTTAAGCGATACTTTCTGGTCAGGCGTGCTCTTGAGCGCAAAATCTGGCGCAAGGGTGCCTGGTTGAAGTGGTGGTGCAGCTGATGTCGCCACTGATTTCTCCACACTCTTTACCTTTTCATTTTTGTCCATAATGCGTTACCTTGTTTCAAGTCACTGCAACATTCTTTAATAGAGTTACACACGTGGCTTCCATAAATTTCCGCGGCTTTCTTCTCAATGATCCTGCAATTTTTGTTACAGACAACAGCGACCTTGCCAGAGAATGCAAATGAGCCTTGCGCTATTTGCTCCAGCGTCTTTATGCTATGGAGCTCGTCGTTCCTTCGCTTTTCTTATTCTTCCTCTTCATCCTCTTCCCCTTCTACCTCGTCCTTCTTTTCGTCTTCCAGCTCGTGGCTCTCCTCCTTCATCTCTTCATGTTCGGCTTCCTTATCGCTCATTTCTGTATGATATACATCATTCCTATTGTTAAACATGCATCTCACGGAACATAACTTGGGGGATGCCGACCCTATGTCGAAAAGAGCTTTGCAGCTATCTCCACCACCCTTTTGCCGAGCGCTCTTGCAACCTTGATGTCGCTTTCTTCAATCTGTTTGTTTGACAGCCGACCAACTATTCTGCTTGGCCCGTACGGGCTGCCGCTTTCTGTCAGTTCCGGCACCGAATATGGGACCCCCACGATTATCATGCCATGGTGCAACATGGGAAACATCATTGATATGGCAGTTGTTTCCTGCCCACCATGAACAGAGGTCGCGCCAGTAAATACGGCGCCGACTTTTCCTATGAGGTACCGTCCATCCACAATCTGCCTGTCCTGTCCCACATCGCCTTCATGGGCGCTGCCATGTTGCCAAAACGAGTAGGTGAACCAAAGATAATGGCATCGTGCAAAGGCAATTCTTTCACCACATCTTCAATTGGAGTCGTAGGCCACCTGTCATTCATGTCTTCTACTACCTTGGACCAGTCAGGATTTTGGGATACGACTTCAATTGGGACGTCGTCAGCGATTCTTTTCATTGTAACCTGGACTCCTGGCAAACTTTTTGCCCCATATGCAATCTCTTCGGCCATCTTGACCGTGTTTCCATACCTACTGTAAAACACGATTAGAATTTTTGTCACTCTTTCAGCTGTCATTATTTTTCATCCATCACTCTATGAGATTGAGTTTGCGGTATATTTTTCCCCAACGAACATGCTTTCCATAACATTTTCGCGTAATGGCTTTCTGTCACTTGAGAATTCACTCTTGAAGTTGCTTCATTTATCATAACGAGAGGTCAAGGTAATGTTCAGGAAGTAGCTGCACCAAATACAAGCTTTAGGGGCCGTCGTCTAATGGAAGGTGGCTTTTGGTAGTTACCTTTATCTGAAATATGCGGCATTATAACGCGTGCAAAAGTTCGACCTTGCCGTCATTGGTAGCGGCTCGGGGCTGGACGTGGCCAATGCGGCGGCACAGCATGGCATGAAGGTTGCCGTCATTGAAAAGAGCAGGATGGGCGGAACCTGCCTTAACAGGGGCTGCATACCGTCCAAGCTCTTGATACACAGTGCTGACGTTGCCGAAATAATAAAGAGCGCTGGGCTTTTTGGGATCAAGGTCGAAAAGTTTTCTATCGACTATGCCAGTATAGTCAAGCGCACCACCGGCATCGTCGACGATGACTCTGACGGCATCAAAAACGCTTTTGCGGGGATAGACAACCCAAGGCTGTTTGAAATAGAGTGCAGGTTTACCGGCAAAAAGACGATCTCGGCCGGCGACGAAACAATATCAGCAGACAAGATCTTGATTGCGTCCGGAACAAGGCCGGCTATTCCAAAAATAATGGGGCTGGACGGGAGCGGCTACATCACAAGCGACGAAGCCCTGCGTCTGCAAAAGCAGCCGCACTCGCTTACCATCATCGGCGGAGGCTTTATCGCCGCCGAGCTGGCGCATTTTTTTGGCGCGCTCGGGACAGAGATAAACATCATAGAGCGCGGAGACTTTATGCTCAAGCGCGAAGACGAGGATGTCTCAAAGAAATTCACCGAGGTATTTTCCAGAAAATATGGCGTGCATCTGGGCTACAGCGCGGAATCCGTTGGCAAAAAGAACGGCATGTTTCACGTCGTGGCGAAAAATTTCGCCGGGGAAACGCTGGAGCTCGACTCTGACCAGCTCTTGATAGCGACAGGCAGGACTCCAAATTCAGACACGCTTGCGCTTGAAAAGACAGGTGTCAAGACTGACAAAAAAGGCTTTATCGTCGTGGACGACTACCTTGAGACAAACGTCAAGGGGATATTTGCGCTTGGCGACGCCGTGGGGCGCTACCAGTTCAAGCACAGCGCCAACATGGAGGCCCAGTACGCTTTCAACAACATCACGCACTCGCGCAAGGTTCCGGCAGACTATGCTGCAATGCCGCACGCAATCTTTAGCTCGCCTCAGGTTGCCGGCGCAGGCTATACGGAGAAGGAATTGAAGGAAAAAGGTACGCCTTACAAAAAGGCTGTGTATAATTACATGGACACGGCAATGGGGCAGGCGATCGAAGACAGAGACGGCTTTGTCAAGCTATTGGTGTCAAACGACGGCAAGATTCTGGGCTGCCACATCCTTGGAAGCCACGCATCCATTCTCATTCATGAAGTGCTGGTAGCGATGAAAGCCGGCGACGGCACTCATGGCAGCATTGCAAGAACGGTGCACATCCACCCTGCACTTTCTGAAGTCGTTGCAGAAGCAGCTTATGCCGTTGAATGATGTTGGACGCCTTGTCTGCGATTAATGGCTGAACGGCGGGCATCTTTGCGTCAGAGATGCCTGTCAGACAAACGGCCAAAAGCTCGGAGCAAGCTAGATGCCGGCACTCCGAGCAAGAATGACGGCTTTTAAATAATTGCGAGCATCATTATTGGATAAGTGATCGAAGAAAGGCACGGCATCCTGTCGCCGTATTCACTTCTGGTCCTGCTGGTCCCGATTGCCGCCCTCATCTTTGTCCTATCCTTTGGCAACTTGCTGTCCCTCAACTACCTCCACGTCCTGACGGGAGGCACGTGGACGGGTATCGACCTTTTCATGGGCATTGTCATGAGCAGGGTGATGAAGGGGCTGGATCCGCAGGCAAGGACACAGGTCATCAAAAGGCTGGTGCCGGTCATGCTGTTCCTGATGCCGGCCCTCGCGTCGGTGGCGATAACGTCCGGGATAAACCTTGCAGACAGGATGGGAATATTGACATTCGGGTCCCCCACGATCATTGCGGCGGTGGTGATAGTCATAATCCTCTCTGTGCAGGGCTTTGGGATCATGATGCCGACCGAGATCAAGGTGTTCTTGGAACTGCGGAAGAAAGAGCCGGACAGAGACAAGATAATACGGTGGGGAATGAGGAATGTCAAGATCGCAGGCAGCCAGGGGGCGTTCCAGGTAGCTGTGATATTCGTCATGGCAAACCTCGCGCTTGGGTTCGTCTAGCCATTTTTGCTCAGCGACCCGGTTACAAGCGACAGGGCCCTTGCAGGATTTGAAAACACCAGTGCAAGTTTTTCGCCACTTTCGACGAGGGCCTTCCTTATGACATAAAACATGGTTGCGCAGGATATCGCCGCCACTATCAAAGATGCCGGGAGGACATCAAGAAATGAGAGCAGCAGCCCATCCACGTAGTATGAAGAATCTATCAGAAACGGCCAAAAGACCGGGTTTGCCGGGTGGTGGAGCCAGTCCACAAAGACATGGGACAGGCTGCCTATGGCGGCTGACAGCAGAAAGTAGCCGTTTACCCGGGCGCCGGCAAACCCGCGTATCCCGATCCTTTCCGGCTTTAACAGCTGGATGACCTTGACGAAGATCACGGTGAGTGCGACGTCTGCAGTCAACGCACCCACAATCGAGTGGAGGACGAGCCTGTCAGGCGCCAGCGTGCAGGGAAAATCCCACCCGCAAAAGACCGACCACCCAAGCATCCACGCAACCAGTGGCTCAAGGTCAGGGATGACGGCGCCCATGGTCAGGGCCGCAAAAGACAGTTTTCCAAGACCGGGCTTTAGGATCCACACGAATGCCACGTGGAGCGGGGTCAGCGTCAAGTTTTTGTTTTATTTGCCGCCAGGGCATATAGCCCTTGGCGGAAATCATGTAACTTGCTTACATAATCCGGACAAGATACTATGTTAAGCAACCTGCGGTTTTGATGTAAAGTGCACGGCGCCGACTGGCTTGCAAACCCGCTGACTTCGCTGGCGCTGATAGCTGTTTCCCTTGTCCTGCTGTTCATTGCAATTTCCCAAAAAAGAAAACGAGAAATTCAAAAGTTCAGCATTGTGATAAGGGGTTTTGGGCACAGGATAATCAAGACAAGCGACACGTGGCTGCTGGTCACCGGCTTTCTCGGGCTGGCGGCGCTGGGGGCCCATTTTATGGCCGAATACTGGCTGCACCTCTACGACGTGACGCCCATAGACAGGTTCACCCACGGGCTATCGGGCATGGCAATCACCGCGATTGTCCTCAGCTTTAACCTGACCAACAGGAGGAGGGTCTACTACCCTGCCAGCATTGGCGCGTCGTGGGCCGCCTTTATCCTATGGGAGGTGTACGAATGGATCCTTGTCGCGACCGTCCCGGACAGCCACGTGGAGATCAGCCCCGCGGACACGGCCATAGATCTTTGGATAGACACGCTAGGCGCCCTGTCGGTGTGCTTTATCCACGACGAATTTGTCCACGACGAGGAAGAAAAGGCGGCCGAGCGGCGCTAGCAGGGGCAGACTGGCGCAATTGCCCACAAAAATACTGCAATAACGCCAAGAGTAGTCACATTTTGCCTGCTTTATTGGCTCAATCCTCTAGTACTGTTGCCGGCGATAACCAGACGTGGACGGCGTCAGGCTGGCAGCAATTGCACTGGGCATGTTGCTGCTCGTATCATTCATCCCGGCGTTTGGACAGAGCGGGTTTGCCGTAAAGACGGACAAGCTGTCCTACAGGACGGGCGAGACGGTTTCCATCAGCGGGGACGTCGGGACGGTTTCCGGCCAGCAGCTGCAGATCGAGATATTCAATTCCGAGAACCAGCTCTACCTCTCTGACAGGATACCGGTCTCCCCCGACGGCTCGTTCAGGCACTCGTTTGCGATACAGGGCCCGCTCGGCATCCCGGGGCCCTACGGCGTGGTTGCAAGCTATGGAGAAACGTTTTCGCAGATCCAGTTCGGCGTGGAGGCGGGTGTGATCTCTGTAGCCACTGACAGGCGGCTGTATGCTCCCGGCCAGGTCGTGACGGTCAACGGCACGGCAGGCAGCGCGGGCGAGGTATCGATAGCGGTGACCGGCCCCGGCGGCGACGAGCTGGTGCGCGACCAGGCACAAGTAAAGGACGGCTCGTTCACGTACCTGCTTGCGGCTGGCAAGCTTGCCGACATGGGCAATTACAGGATAGTGGCAAGCAGCGAAGGGCTGTCTGCGGAAACCCAGTTCACTGTTGCGGCTCCCGGCGCGGGGCTAAAGATCATCGCGGTGGGCAGCGTGCAGAGCCCGTACGTCGTCGCCAAGGTGACCAACACCTCTGACAAGAGCCTCTATGGGGTCTATTTCAGGCTCCCTCCCGGCAGCGAGGTAAGCATGGCGAGGGCGCCCAGCGGGTGGTCGACCGAGGTCGATGAAAGCGGCGCCGGCTTTACAGCCACGAGCCCGCTGGAGCCGGGTAAGACAATCGCGCTGCGCATCTGGGCGGCGCCCACGGTGCAAAACATCGACTGGTCCGGGCACGGCCTGGACGGCGACGCGCTCACCGGCACGGCCAAGGTGGGAGTGCGCGGCCTGCGCTCGTGATCAGGCGACTATTTTCCTGTAGTAGTCGCCTTCTATCGCCTGTTTTTGGCCCGGCGTGAGCCTGTCAAAATCCGCCGCGTGGTAGCTGCAAAACGCCTTTATCTTGACGTCGAACCTGTGCGGCATGGAAAGCTCGTACTGCAACAGCTCGGCCAGCTTGTCGAACATAAAGAACGAGCCGGGGTCGCCAAATACGCACACACCCTGCTTGCCTTCCTTTTCGGCGCGGCCGGCAAGCGACTTGGCCAGCTTTAGCACGCCGTTTACGTCGCCGCGCTGGTAGCCCTTGACGGCGTCCACGATTACAAGCGAGCCGTCCTTCTCGTATTTTTCCGCGTCGATCCCGTAATCCACTAGGTTTTGCCTCACCCTGTCAGGCGTCTCGTACTGCGTCGCGATGAGCACGATTTCAGACCCATGTCCCAGGTGGGCCTTGCACTAGGCGCAATACATCTCACGCAGGGAATCCAGGCCCCGGTAGACAAGCATGCTGTGATCGCCAAAGCACACTTCGCCCAGAACCTGTTTTCTTGCCTCTTCAGCTATTGCCAGTTATTTTCACCCTATGTCGTGACGCCGGTCGCTTTTTTTACGGCCGTGCAGACTTCGGCAAGCCGGAAGGGCTTTTTCAAAGTGTCTTCTTTTTTTATCATCGGCAGGTTGCTGCAGACGTACTCGTCCTGCACAAACGCGGTCATCATGACTATCTTGGTATCCGGCCTTATTTTCAGGACCTCTTTTGTAAAATGGATGCCGTCCATGCCCGGCATCCGGACATCTGACAGGACAAGCGAAAATGCAGACGGGCTTTCCTTGAACCTTTGCAGGGCCTTTATTGAATCGCCGAAAGGCTCGGCATCAAAGCCCCATTTTACAAGATACCGGTAAACAACAGTGAGAAGGTCCTCTTCGTCTTCCACGACCATGATCCGGGGCACTGGGGCCGGCGACGCTGGACAAAATACCCGCCGGCAGTATAATAATCCTGTGATACGCAAGCGCCATGGCAGTGACTTAATATAGCAACAAGTCCCCAACCCTTGGCATGCAAGGCGTCCAAAAACTAAAGTGTTCTGCGTGCGGAGTTACGTTCATGGCCGAGGCCGATTCCAAGGTCTGCCCGTCGTGCGCGTCGAGCGGCAGCAGCCATGGCGACATGGGTGGCTGCGGCTGTGGTCACCACCACTGATTTTTATCCGGGCCTCTCCATCTCTTGTTTTATCTGCTCGTATTCTGCCTCGGTTATAGTCCCCTGCTCTTTTAATTTGGCAAGACGCGCTAGCTTGTCTTCGGAAGACGCCTCGGCCTTGCTGCTGGAAGTGTCAAGTATCTGCCAGATCATCTCGGACTGCGCCTCCTCTTCAGGGTCCTTGCCCCTGCTCCTGTAGGCGTCGTCCATGTTTTCCTGGTACTCGTGGCCCGAGCCGCCGGACGGGGTCGCGCTGGTGGAGATTCCCCGAAGCCTTTTCAAAAAATCCACTCGCGAGAAACGGCCGGATGTTATATACGCATTAAGTGCCCGGGCTTTAGGACATAATGCTATGCGCAAGGTACTGTAATATTCATCTCGGCGGCATGGACAGAATTTTTTACTCTGCCAGAGGGCCGCGCGACGGGTTCATGAGGTTATCCGCATCTTTGCATACCCATTAAAGATGAGCGACAATGCAATTATGTCATATGTCTCTGACGACGGTAGACCCTTCGTAGGCAGGTACAAATGCGCCGGCAGAGAGGGCGGGCGATGTGGGGCTGCCGGCCTCGTAAGAAAGGTTTCAGAGGCATAGGACGGCAAAACTTTACGTATGCTTGCCACGGCTACCGGCCTGGATGAGCCTCGAGATAACGCCCTCGCTGAAAGCGTCGCTTGGCACGCTCTACTGCAAAACAAGCCTCGACCAGAAGGGCTGGGCATACGTTTCGCTTGGAGATGTTGGCGCAAAGCCGGGGGACAACGTAATCGTGTTTGAAAAAGGGGTGCGCAGGATAAGCGTCAAGGTGCCCGCGCAGGCCATGCACGAGATCACGCGTCTGGCCGCGTCGGCAGACAAGTGTTTTGACTATCTTGCTTGCAAGGTCGGGGATCGCCATGACGGCGTGATAGTCGCAAACCCGCTGGGGCTGTGCTGGGTAAAGGCCGGAAAAGGCGCGTTTTCAAACAGCCAGATAGACGCCCTCGAAAAGACGGGGCTGCAGGTGGCGGTATTTGCCATCAGAGACGTCCTCGCCCCTCCGGGCAAGGTTCAGGCCAGGCTGGACGTCAGGACTGCCAAAGAGTGGCTTGACGAGCTGGACGATCTCAGGGACCAGGCCGAGTCTGACGACGACTATTTGTGAGTACGAAACATTTTTGCGCGCTTGCCGTGAGCGCATAATAATATTGGAGAGAATCCCATAACCGGTTTGCAAAACGCTAATGTATTTTTTCGCCGAAAATTACGTAATGAGTTCAAAGGAAAACAAGACGAGCTACAACAGCAGGGAAGGAGAGCTCGAAAACGCGCAGGACAGCCAGGAAAAGGTAGGCGGCGCGGCCAAAGACCCAGAGACTGCCGGCCCGGCTGAAAACCTGAGGGAAAAGGCAGCAAGGTCAAACAGCCAGGACAGCTCCAGAGACCCTACATAGGGTCACGTTGCGCGATTTCAAGGGCTGAAATCATTTTAATGAATTACCGGGCCAGGCACTTTATGACGGCATAGCCTATCTCCTGCCTCTGCGACACGGCCTTCATCTTTAGCATGGACCTGTAAAGGACGCTTTCAAGAAACGGCGGATACTCTTGCAGGATCTTTTCCCGCAGGGCGGGGCGGTTGAGGGCGTAATAGTCGGCAAGCGGCTCGTAGACGTGCCTTCCTATATCTGTCGTGCCTGCAATGTCAAGGCCACTGTCCCTGATGGCTGATTTTACGTAATCAAGGCGGTAGTGCTCTGACGACCAGGTAAACGACAGGATGCCGAGCTTGAAAAACGCCGACCTTACCCTGACCACGGGTATCGCCATCACGAGCAGGCCGCCCGGCTTTAGCACCCGCCTGCACTCGCTCGTGAACTCGCCGAGGGGCTTGAAGTGCTGCGCGGACTCTAGCGCAATTATTCTGTCCATCGACGAGTCCGAGAACGGGAGCAAAGTCGATGTCGCGTTCACGAGCGACGCGCCGGCCTGCCTGCTTGCGGCAAGCTGGCGGTAGTTGATGTTGACGCAAGAGACGTCAAGGTTGTACGTTGACTTCCAGTGCGCCGCCGGCGCCGCAAGGCCGCTCCCCACGTCAAGGAGCGTCCGGGCAGAGCCGAGCTCGGCCTCCGCGCCCACGAGCGTGCACAGTGCCTTTTGCGCCGCGACCGGCTCGCCGGCGTCCTTCCAATAGCCAAAATTCAGCATGTCGCCTCCGGTCGCAAGCTGCATGACAGGCGACAGAGAATTGTAGAGGTTGATGACGTCTCGCCCCGTGCGTCTAAAAGTCCACATGAGGACGTGGACTGGGTTCAGTGGGGCCATTGGCAGCAGGAGCAAGCGCGCACTATATGAAGTAAAATAATTTAGCTTGTTGTCAGCTCGGCGTTCCTTCCGGCATTATTAGAAAAGGGCCCGAATGCGGTCTACCAGCTATGACCCTAAATCCCGAGACTGTCGAGCACGAGGCCGTCCCGAGGTACGTGCAAAAGACGGTCTCTGGGAAAAAGGGCTTTTACGACAGCCTCACAAACCAGTTCATCCCCGAAGAGG
>NZ_JBOGQF010000045.1:0-13104 GCF_050748925.1 Nitrososphaera sp. | reverse complement strand
CAGGAGCGCCCCTCCTACAGAGCCCGCTATTATCGCAAGGGTAGCGTCAAAAAAGCTGGCGTCTGACAGGAGCGAACCTGCCGACAGCACTAGCAGCCCAACGCCGAGGCTCGACCAGAGGATAAAATAGTGAAAGCCGCCCAGGGTGCGCTTGTTTTCCGGCACCGGCGCTATGCCCCATTCAGGGCTCTTTATTATTGCCACTTGCACTCTTGCTGCAACAGGGCATTAATATTCTGTCAGGTATGCGCGGAAATTAGCTAGCGTGTCTAAATTAGCTTGCACTGCAGATTAACCGACATTTTGAAAAAACCTGTCATGCAGGCAGCCCAGGACGCGGACGAGCGCTTTGTGTTTTGCGAAACGCACAGCAGGCGCTGCAAGTTCTCGGCAGGCAGCAGCAAGTGCCCGTGCTGCGGCAAGCGCGTCTGCCTCTGCAATTACGTCCTGTAATCGATAGGCTGATTAAGTCTTCTCGTGCATCCGGCTGCATTGAAGGTAGCACTGTCTGTTGCGGGGAGCGACTCGGGCGCAGGAGCGGGCATCCAGGCAGACCTCAAGACGTTCTCCGCGCTCGGCGTCTATGGCTGTACAGCCATAACTGCCATCACGGCCCAGAACACGAAAAAGGTCGCCGAGATTCTCGCCATCGCGCCAGAGATGGTCAAGGCGCAGATAGCGTCAGTGATGGCAGATTCGCCTCCGGACGCGGTAAAGGTAGGCATGGTCTACAGCAACGACATCATTGACGCGGTGGCAGGGTCGCTCAGGGGCAGGATGCCGGTGGTGCTTGACCCGATACTTGTCGCTGGCACGGGCGCAAAACTCTTGCGCGACGACGCGCTGGAACGCTTTATTTCAAGGCTGATGCCCCGGTGCTCCCTCCTGACGCCAAACAGGATGGAGGCCGAGAAACTGTCAGGCGTCAGGATCAAGGGCGAGGCCGGGGCCATAGAGGCTGCCGAAAGGTTAAGGTCGCTTGGCGCCAAGAACGTGATAGTAAAGGGGGGCCACTTTGGCAAGGCGACTGTCACGGATTTTTTGCTTGATGGCAAGGGCAGATTAACAAAAATTGCCAACCCGCGCATAGACATCGAGGAGAGCCACGGATCGGGCTGCAACTTTTCGTCGGCGGCCACCGCGTACCTTGCCAGGGGCATCCCGCTTGAAGAGGCGTGCAGGATGGCCAACGAATACGTGCACGTCGCTATTAAAAACGCGGTCAGGGTCGGCAAGGGGCTCCCGGTGACAAACCCGCTGTCGTCTATCTACAGAGACGCGATGCGCTATGGCACGATAACAGAGCTGCAGCAGGCCCTGGACAGGCTTGCGACAATCAAGGACTTTTACAGGCTGATACCGGAGACGCAGACAAACCTCGTCTATGCGCTGCCGGACGCCGAGAGCTACAAAGACGTCGCAGGCGTCAGGGGCAGGATAGTGAGGGCAGGCGAGGCGGCAGTCCCGGTGTCAAGGGCAGAGTTTGGGGCGTCGAGGCACATGGCCTCTGCAATACTTGCGTACAAGAGCGCAAGGCCAGCATATAGGTCGGTAATCAACATAAGGCTCGACCCGCAGGTGCTTGAAATTTGCAGGTCGCTTTTTCAGGTGTCAAGCTATGATAGGAGCAAGGAACCAATGGGTATCAAGGAAAAAGAAGGCTCGACCATAGCGTGGGGGACAAAGAGCGCGCTTGCGCGCAAGCCGGAGGCAGATGTCATTTACCACCAGGGCGACGTCAGCAAGGAGCCCATGATAACCCTGTTTGGCAAGAGCCCCGGCGACGTGCTTGACAGGGTGGAAAAAATCCTGAAAAGGAGCTAGCGCGCAGGCGCCGCGGCCACTTTTTTCCCGGGCCAGATCTCGCGCTTTATCACGTCCCACTCGATTGACACCCTTCCAGGGCCGGTCAGCACCAGGCTGATGGCTATGGACATCAGGAGAAGCTCTAGCTCGTAGCCGCCGACAAAGCCCCTCGACGCCTTTACTATTATCGTGACAAGGACCATCTCTATGGCAAGCAGTGTCGAAGCTACCCGGGTCATAAAGCCGGCCAGCAGGAACGCCCCGCCCACCACTTCAAGCACGCCTATCGGCAAAGCAAGTTCGCGCGGTATCCCGACGCTTGAGAAAAAGCCAGCAGTGCCGGCCGGGTTGGCAAATTTCGGCAGGCCGTGCGCGATAAAGGCCGCCCCGGCCAGAATCCTTATCGGCAGGGGGCCGAAAGTCGCTAGCTTTGTATTCATGCAGCCCATATCGCAGCTGGACTATAAGAATAATACTTAGAGACTCTCTGTAACCGCGGAGTTTTACCTTAAATACCAGAGAGCGTGAGAGGCAAAGTATGAAGGCAGTCATCCTTGCTGGCGGGCTTGGAACCCGGCTCCAGCCTTACACGTTTTTCATCCCAAAGCCGATGCTGCCGCTTGGCAACAAGCCGCTGCTTGAATACACGATAGAGTGGCTCAAAAACGCCGGCGGGCTGAAAGAGATCGTTATCTGCGTCAGCTACCTCCACAGGACCATCGAGGATTACTTTGAGGACGGCGCGAGGTTCGGGGTAAAGATAGAATATGCCAGGTCAGACAGGCCGCTTGCCACCGCGGGCCAGCTAAAGACGGCAGAGCGCCAGCTGCAGGGCGACACGTTTGTGTGCGTCTACGGCGACTCGGTCTATGAATTCAACCTGCGCAAGATGCTAAAGATGCACAAAGAGTCCAGGGCGTTCGTGTCGATGGCCCTCATGCCCTACACTACCAGGCTAAAGTACGGATTCATCGACACAAAAGAAAGCGACGTCACAGCGTGGCGGGAGAAGCCCGAGATCTCGGGGCTCATCAACATCGGTTGCTATGCGATGGAGCCGGAATTCCTGAAAGGCATCCCGAACTCGGGCTCGTTTGGCATGGACGACGCCGTGCGAAAGGCCCTTGGCGACAAAAAGACTGTCAAGGCATTCGAGGTCGACTCGAACAGCTTTATCGACATCGGCGACAAAAAGTCGTACCTTGACGCCTACAAGCAGTTTGCAAGCAGGCTGGGCAAGATATAATGCAGGTGGCGCTCTTTGAGGACCACCACTGGCGCAACCTGCTTCCGATGACGCTAACACGGGCGACGTTTGACGTCAAGGTGGGCGCAAGGACCTACTTTGACGAATACGCGCACGCCGGCAAAGAGCCGGCTTGCCTGCTTGTCAGGGACTACCTTGAAAAAGTCACGGCCGAGAGGCACGGCTGCAAGGTAAACCAGGCGTCAATTGATTCGGGCACCATATTCGTAAACGGCCTCGTGCACCCTGCAACCATTGACTTTGCCCGCCTTGAAAGCATAACCCACACCTTTGCGATAACGCACAGGGGCAGGGTACTCGTCGCGAGGCTTGCGAAAAAGGCGGCAGAATATCTTGCCAGGTGCGTCGAGGCAGGAAAGCAGGTGGACTTGAAGAAACTAGGCGCAGAAAAATCGACAGAGCTGAAAGGCGAGGCGGAAGGCGTCATTTCAGACATCTGGGACATTGTCAGGCTCCTCGAAAACTCGCTGGCAGTGCAGTGCGCGGCGCAGGAGAGCAGCAGCCTGAACGCGACAGTCATCGGGACTGCAAGCGTGGTGGCAGAGGGCGCAGAAATCGAAGAAGGCGTCGTGCTTGACGCCCGGCGCGGGCCGATATACATCGGCCCCGGCGCGTCGATAGCGCCAAGCAGGATAGTTGGTCCGGCCTACATCGGCCCGGAGGCGCAGGTCAAGCAGTTTTCAATCATCGAATCGTCCTGCGTCGGGCGCAACTGCAGGGTCGCAGGCGAGATAGAGCATTCGATAATCTCGGATTATTCAAACAAGGCGCACGCGGGCTTTGTCGGCCACTCGTACGTCGGCGAGTGGGTCAACATGGGCGCCATGACCACCACGTCGGACCTAAAGATGACGTACGGCGACATCAAGATCGGCGTAAACGGCAAAAAGGTACAAACCGGCCTCAACAAGATAGGCTCGTTCTTTGGCGACATGTGCAAGACGTCGATAGGGACGCTGGCCTACAGCGGCGGGCGCATCGGCGCCTGCTCCCACCTGCACGGCCTTGTCGCCGGCGATGTGCCCGCCTTTACGATATACGGCAAGAGCGTGGGCGCCCGAAACGTCGAGCTTGAACTGGCGTCTGCGATAGAGACCCAGAGAAAGGTGATGCCAAGGCGCGGCCAGTCCATGAGCAAGGCGTACGAGCAGATGATAAAAGACGCGTTTTTGATGACTGCCGCCGACAGGAAAAGTGCCGGCGTGCGCAAGGCGAAATTTGCGCTCTAGATCCAATGGAGCCTGCGAAAGTAAAAGACCATCGCCATCGCCGCCAGGGCCGACCCTATCACGATGACGATAAAGGTAGTGTAGCGGCCCAGAAACTGCATCGAGCCTTGCTCGCCTATCATCGGTATGTCGACGTTCATGCCGTACAGCGAGCTGAGGATAGTGACGGGCATGGAGAGCGTAAAGATTATCGTCAAGACCGCGAGTATCTTGTTTGACTTGTCGGCGCCGTGCATAAAGTCGGTGTCCTTGTAGATCTCGATGGTCTCCTTTGACTCGTCCAGCGTCGCGATGGCCTTGTCGATGTGATCATTTACGTCGTCAAAATACAGCGCCAGGTCCTCTTCAGAAAAATGCGGGATGTCCCGGCTGGCGAGTTCGGTGAGCGTCCTGCGCAGCGGCACCGTTATCCTCCTCAGCGACGTTATCTCTCTGCGCAGGTACGAGATCTCTTTTGCCGCGTCTATCTTTTCGTCAAACACCACGTCTTCGATGTCGTCGATGTTGCCGACTATTTTCCTTACCAGGTTGAGAAGGTCGTCAGTGAGAGCATCGACTATGCTGTGAAAGATATAGCCTGCAGACTTGCCCATGAGATCCATCCGGGCCTTTTCGTCCTGTGCGCATTTCTGAAAAATATCTGCCACCGGCTTCAAGTCTCCCTGGTGCACGGTCACCAGGTAGTTGCTCCCCATAAACGCCGCAAGCTGGCTGGATTTTGGTATCCGCTCCCGCTCGACTATTGGAAAGTGCAGGATGACAAAAACATGGTCATCGTACCTGTCAATCTTGGGGATCTGGATCTTTGAGAGGCAGGCTTCGATGTTCAGTTCGTGGAACGAAAACTGAGGAACAAGCTGCTCCAGGTCGTCCCTGCCGGGCTTTGCAATGTCTATCCACCGAAAGCCGTTATTTGCAACCTCCTGAAGCATTAAAGCCTCAACGGCAGAGACAGAATTAAACTTAAGGTTAGTGGCCGCGCGCCTTTTCCAAAGGGCTTGGAGAGGGGCTACTCCTCCCCCAGCTTTTCTACCGGCTCGCCCGTAGGCAGCGGGGCGTCCCTGTCCACCTTGTACTGGAATATATCCTTGTAATCCATCCCAAGGATCACGTTTCTGCCCGCCGCGACTATCTTTGACTTGGGCACGTCAAACCTCCACTCATAGTGGCCCCAGACTACGATCTTGTCGTCAGTCTCTTTCATGACGTGCCCCACGTGCTCTTCGTCCTGCGTCCTCACTCCCTTGTTGAAAAGCGACTTTGGGTACTGCCTTTCATAGCTCGCAAGGTCCACGTTCCCTGGCAGCGTCCAGGGATCCGCCACGGTCTTGCCCGTGGGCAACGGCTCTGCCCTGCTCACCTTGTATTTTCGCACTATCTCGTGAAACGGCAGGTCTATCAGCACGTTGCCGCTGGTAAATTTGATTTCTGACTTTGGAATATCATACCTATCGTCTCCGCCGCCAAACACGACTATCTTGTCGTCAGTCTCCCTTACAACATGCCCAACGTGCGGCGCGTCGAGGGCCTTTACGCCTTTGTTAAAATATTTGCCGGATGCCACCCTCATATTGAGGCAAACGGAATATTTATCCTTGCCCTTTCTTACATGTAGCTGATGCCCCGGTCCTCTTTCCAGAGGCCGAGCCTCTGGTGGAGCCAGGGGTAAAAGTTGGCGTCGCCATTCTCAAACTCTTTTTTGACGATCCGGATTATTTTCTTTGAAACCTGCCCAGGCCGGCCATAGATCTGCTTTTTCCTGCGCAGCTGCAGGCCAAGGCCCTCGCTTCCATCGTGCGCCTTTTTGACCATCGACGTTATCCACGACGGGTTGAGCGGAGGCACCAGTATGTTGCTCCTTGCGTCAAAGACAGTCTCGGGCCTGTCCGTGTTGAGCCTTACCGTGAGGGACGCGACCTTTGGGAAATAGAGGAGCTCTTCTTGCATCGAGCCCGAGTCGGTCATCTCGGCCCAGCAGCGGCCGCTGTCCAGGAACTCTATGACATGGGCGTACTCTTTCCAGAGCGGAGTCATGAGGAACTTGTCCTCGTGGTCCTCGGCCAGCCTCTCCAGTTTTGACTCGAGGTCGTACTGCTTTAGCGCGGACGTTGTAGCGTTGAGCATCACGAGCACCACCTTTTTGTCGGTGTTTTCCACAAGGTCGACGAGGCCTCCAATGATTGAGGTAAAGCGTCGCTCCGTCAGGTTCTCGCGCCTGTGTATGTCCATCCTTATCCACTCGCCCTTTTCAAGCTGGGGATAGATGTCAAAGACGCTGCGCGCCGGCTTTTCCCTGCGCTTTTGGTAGATGGCGTCGACGACAGAGTTGCCGACGACATGCACAAACTCTTCAGGGTAGCCCTCGCGCACCAAGTTGTCCTTGTTAAGCTGCGTCGGGGCGAAAAAGAACTGGGTGCCTGCAGAGCATATCCACGTGTCTATCTGCTCGGGAAAGGGCTCTTCCCTTGCCAGGAACCACTTGCCAAAGAGCTGGCTGTGGATATAGTTCTCGACGGTCTTTTTTGAAGGGTCTTTTTCGGCGCGCATGCGCTTCATTACCTCGGGGCTCATGGACCGCAGGCCGGCCTCGTTCTGCCCCACCTTTTGCCCCATTCCAAAGACCCAGGCAAGGGGGGCGATGCCTGCGACAAGCGTGTCGCCGTGCACTATCGGCAGCATGGGGCTGGCCATCTTTTTGCCGCAGTGGCGGCCAAAGTATCCAAACTTTAGTATCAGCTCGCTTGCCTTTTCCATCAGGTCGCCCCGGATCTGGAGGTTGCACCCCACGAACTTGTCAAGGTGGAACTCTTTGATGCCAAAGCCGAGCAGGTCGTCAAAGTGCTGGCCGGTGTTTATGACAAATGCAGGTACGCCTTCCTTTGCCGCCTCGATGACAAGGGGAGCCTGCTTGTAAAAGTCCGGCTTTGTCCCGGTGACTACCGCAAGAACGGGGCTTCTCTGCTCTTTTGCCTGCTCAAAGACAGAGTCGAGGCTCCCCGATATCTTGATCGGGAGCATCTCCTTTGATACCTTGATCTCTTGCACGCCGGTCAACGGAGATCATCCAGGTGACCTGGCGCCCTCACCTTTGCCGCCCTGGCGGCGAGGTAGCCTCCGAGGCCCGCGACTGCGGCGCCGGCGACTGCAAATATGTACGGGACGACGCTGATGCCGCCGACTGTATACTGCGCGGGGATGCGCGGGAGCAGGCCGAGTGCCGCCAGCATGCCTGCTATCATTATCGCTCCTGCCCCCACCAGCAAAAGGCCCGCCGGCCTGTTGCCGGTAGTCCGGAGGAGCACAAACACAAAGATGGCGAGGATTATCGAGGGTGCGGCGGATATCGACACCTGCTGTATGAGCAGGCCGCCGGGGTCGGTGACCCGGTTAGGCCCTTCGCCTTCCGGACCGATGAGAAAGTTGTAGAGCGAAAGGATGAGGGCGACAAACATTATGGACAGCCCAAACGACGCCAACGAGACCCATGTCTCTAGCTTCATCGCTGCTTATCTCCAGGGGTTGGTAATTAAATCGTTAGGTTAAGTGATGCCTACAAGGCCGGCGAGCTCTTTGCGGCACGCAGAGCCGAGGACCTCGGCGGCCTTTTCCGGCCTCACGTTGTTGACATAGACCCCAAAGCCCCTCTCAAGGCCGGACCACGCCGACATCTGGGGATAGACTTCGATGTGCCAGTGGATCTGCCGACTGTTCTTTTTCTCCGGCGACAGGTGGAACACGAGGTTAAACGGCGCGTCCTTTAGCGCCTTTGACATGCCTCCAAGCGTCGCCCTCAGCATAAGGGCAAGGTCGCTGATCTCTTTTTGCGTTATCTTGGAAAACGACGTGACGTGCCTCTTTGGGTATATCCAGTACTCGTAGGAGTACGTGGGCGCCCAAGGGCAGATGGAGAGAAAGCTGTCCGTGGCCAGTATCTGCCGAGGCCCGCTCGACTCTACCGAAATCATGTTGCAGGCAGGACATTTACCGTTTTCGTTCATGAACCTGTGAAAGCCCTCGGCCTCTAGCTCTATGGTGGGCGGTATTGAGGAAAATGTCACCATGTCAAGGTGCGGGTGGACGACCTTGGAGCCTGCGCTCTGGCCGCTGTTGACGTATATCGAGACATAAGTGACGCCTTTTTGCGTGTAGAGCCACCTTACGCGGTCCTGAATGACGACAAGCACGTTGCTCCACTGCTCGACAGACATCTGGGGCAGGGTCTGCTTGTGGTCCGGCGTCGCGACAACGACCTGGTGGTAGCCATAGGCCGGCTCGCTGTAAAGTGGCTTTTCACTATAGCTTGCTGCCGCCGCTGTAGTGACGACGGGTGCCTTGCTGTCAAAGACCCTGACAGACCAGTCCTCGACGACGCTGTCCTCGCTATCGGACAATCGCTGAAGCATGCCGTCCTGCACGACAAGTGCCAGAAGCGCGGGCGGAGTCAATGACTCGTTGCCGGGGCAGTAGGGGCACTTGTCTGGCTTTTCTTCGGCGTCAGGGACAGAAGAAGAGCTGGGAACAAGAACGAATTTGTCTAGAACATAGTCTTTCCTAAGATCCCGCACGAGCCCTCAAAAAAGCGTGGGTTCGCTTTTAATTAAAGGTTCTGCACCGCGTCAGCCCCCGATCGAAAACTCAAAAGACCTTATGCAGTGCGCGCAGATGTAGTGCCGGCCGTAGCGCACGGTGCCATAGTCTTGGGTCTTTTTGCCCTCGCCGTCGACGACCACCCGCTCGCAGAACTTGCAGCGCTGCTCCATGGCAACATTGCGCCTTGCGCGGTATTAAGAGCAACGCTTTTGGCTGCCGGCTACAACCAAGGCCGTGCTTGACAGCGACATGATACAACTGGTGCGGGCCGCGATTGAAAACGACCTGAAGGCGCCAAGGGTGCCAAAAGAGCGCGTGCCAAAACTTAAAAAGGTGTGGAAGTGTGGCGGCGCCCATGACTTTTTGTACGGCCAGAGGGCGGGATACTATGCAGGCCTTGCAGAGGGCATGATGCTTGACCGGCACGGGCGCCAGCTGACGGAAGGCGAGTCAGAAGAGGTGTTTGAAGTCCTCCAGCCGTACCTGGCCAGGCTACGCAGGTATTTCGCCTACTACAGGCCGGCCTACACGAAAAAATAAATGGATGAGGAACGCTTGCGCCTCTATGAGAAAAGACGACGTTAGGATTGTCTACGTCTTGCTTGACGGTGTCGGCGACCTCCCCCACCCCGCGCTCAACGACCTGACGCCGCTTGAAGCGGCCTATACCCCCAACCTCGACGCGCTTGCAAGGAACGGCGCGATGGGCAGGGTGATAAGCGTCGGCAGGGGCATCGCGCCACAGTCAGACATTGCAGTTTTCAACATGCTCGGTTACAGCTTCAAGGACGGAAGTTACGTCGGCAGGGGCGTCATCGAGTCGATAGGATGCAACATTGACTTTCGCGACGGCGACCTTGCGCTCAGGGGCAACTTTTCAACTGTCGACGACAAGATGAGGATAACCGACAGGCGCGCCGGCAGGATAATCAGCATTGAAGAAGCAAGAGCAGTCCGCAAGACTCTGAGCGACAACATCAGGTTCAGCGACCCCGACGCGTCGGTCGCGCTGGAGCCGACAGTCGCCCACCGCGTCGTCATACGCTTCCGCCACGCCAAGATGAAGCTGTCAGACAAGATAACAAACACCGATCCTGCCTACGACAAGGTCGAAGGCATGGGCATAGCCAAGGCGACCACCGGCGACATGTACATCCAGAAGTCAGAGGCGCAGGAGGACACGAAAGAGGCGCGGACGGCCGCACAGATGCTCAACGAGTTCACAGAGCAGGTGGTGAAACTGCTAAAGGACCATCCTGTCAACAGGGCGAGGGAGGCTGCAGGCAGGAAGGCAATGAACGCCATCCTTGCCCGCGATTCTGGCAACAGGCTCCCGGCAGTCGAGCCCATCGACAAGAGGCACGGCATCTCTATAGGCTGCATAGTAGAGATGCCTGTCGAGGTCGGCATCTCAAAGGTGCTCGGCATGAAGATGTACGAGGCAGGCACGCTGGACGACTATGAGTTGAAGGCGACGGTCGCGGCAAAGGGCCTCTCCAAGGTAAACGCAGTATACGTCCATATCAAGGGTCCCGACGAGTTTGGGCACGACGGCGACGCCAAGGGCAAGAAAAAGAACCTCGAAGACATTGATAGGCGCTTTTTCGGCACGCTGATGAAAGAGCTGGAAGGGATCAAAAATCCCACCATAGTCGTTTCAGGTGACCATTCCACCCCGTGCATCAAAAAGGCGCACAGCGACGACCCGGTGCCCCTGCTGATTTCCGGCGACAGGGTCGGCCAGGACGGCAGCGCGCGCTTTACTGAAGGCTATGGTAAGAAAGGCAGCCTCGGCCTCCTGATGGGGGCCGATGTGCTTTCGACCGCGATAGGCATGGTGCGCTAGGTGCACCCCTGGCTCTTGCTTGCATTTGCAATCCTGCCGGAAGGCAGCGTCAGGAACGAGGCTTACTTTTTCATCCTCGTGGCAATCCTAGCGGCACTTGTTGGGGTGGCGATGTACCTAAGGCATAAAAGAAACAAAGAGCCGGACGGGCCTACACAGGCATGAGCATGTAGAGACCCGACATTACGCTCAGCGCGGTCCCGACCAGCGACGCAGTCCGGGATATCCCCTCTGTTTGCGGGTGGACTGTGTGGATGGAACGGTCGTTTTCCTTCTGGCAGGCCGAGCACTTCCACAGTATCGCCTCGTTGCACGAGGGGCAATATTCTGCAGCAGTCATCTCGCTACCGCAAGCTCTACAAAGCAATACTAAATCATCGAAAGACTTGTTATTAAAAAGTTACGTAGCTCGGCATTTGCAGAAAAAGGAAAGTCAGGCAAAGCCGGGCCGCACTGGCTGCTTTACCGTGACTGTCAGCTTGAAGCTGGTGAGTATGTCCTTGCACCTGTTGCGTATCGTCACCTCTGTAACTCCGGAGAGGCTGGACACGTCGCGCTGCAGGATGTTGATGCCGAGGAATATCGACGCGATATAGATGTACGCGGCCGCAAGCCCGTTGGGCGCCTTGCCGTCTGCAAGCATGTGGTCGTTTGTCCTGTGCGCGATGTCGATTGCCAACCTCTCGACCTTGGTGTCTATCTTGGCCATGTTTGACAGCTTTGATATGTAGTGGTCTATCGCCATTGCGACCGGCATGTGCTGCTGCAGCGCCTCTGCCGGCTTTTCCTGCGCGGTAAACGATCCCATCTCCATCACCATCATGCGATAGTATTTCGACGCAAGTTTCGCGCTCGACCTGTCCTGCGCAGTCACGCCCGTCGCGGCGACTATCTCGTCAAGCGAACGCACCACCTGGCATTTTTTGCATGCAAGGTAGATGGTGGCAGCCGCCATGCAGGCTATGGACTTGCCCTTGGCCTCCTGCTTGCTCTCATAGTTGCGGTAGAGCATCGCGGCAGTCTCGACCAGCAGCTTGGGCAGCGACATTGCTGCGCATGTCTCGTTTATCTTTGTCAGGACGTTGGAGAGCCTGCGCTCCGGGGCCGACGTTATCCTGCTCCTCAAGTGCCACTTGCGAATGTTGTACATCTGCTCGGCCATCTGGGAGTCGATTGACTTGCCGGCATAGTCCTTGGTGCCAAAGGCAATCTCGGTCCGGAGGCCATAGTCGTGGAGGGCAAAACTCGTCGAGCCGGACGCCCTCGTGTTCTTTGACTTTTCCTCAAAGTCAGTGGCGTTTGACTCGCGGCCAAAGTCGCACATGCCATCCATGACGACAAACCCGCATTTCTCGCATATCGACTCGCCTTTAGAATAATCCTGCACGAGGCTGGAGCTGCATTCTGGGCATTGCGTGCAATACTCGTTTGCGGTCACCTGCGCCGCCTCCCCTTTTCCTGCTGCTTCGGGCGCGGCGGCCTCGCCTGCCCGCCGGCAAACACCTTGGCGCCTGCCAGCCGCGCGGTCCGGTCTGTCATCGGAATGACAGAGGCGTACGGCGCGCTCACCGGCCCCAACAGCTCCACTATCTTGCCAACCCGCCTGCCTGCTGCGTCCACAAGCAGTTCTCCCGGCTTTATGCCGGCGCCCTGCGCGTTTAGTTTAACGATTAGCCTACCACTCTTTGCCAGATGCATGATTTCCCCTATCTCCCCCAATTCCGCATCCAGCAAAAGCTTGTTCTTGCTATCATAAGCTTCTGTCAAATTTGTTAAGTTTGTTTATGAACAATATTGGTTCGGCCGCGGATAAATCCATGCAAGCGCGACTGCGCTATTTTTTCCCCGATTTCTGGCGCGCCCTCTTTTGGAGAAGCTTTTCGGCGACCATGCCTATCGCCTTTGATTTTTTCACGCCCTCTTTTTTTGCTATCATGACGTACCCCGACTTGACAAATGACCGGCGGGGAAAGCGTGCGTGGTCGTTGACCGCGTCGTCTGCCACGTCAAAGCCGGCGGCCTTGGTCGCCTCGACGAGCTCAGTCACAGTCGGGTCAAAGACCGCCCGCTCTCGCTTGACTTTGCGCCCCTGGCGGACCTTCAGGTTCTTGTTGAAATAGTCGAGCCAGAGGATGACGTGGTCATAGTCCTTCAAGCAACATGCATAGACCACCAAGCTCTTTATATTCTAAAACAAGTGGCAGACGAGGAGCCCTTGCATATAGTACCATGATGCAATTTCTCAACAAGCAACCACGTACAGGACAGAAAATTTATACGTCAAATGGCGTTGTATGGAGACGAACGTAAAATAGTATCTTATCTTAGACAATTTTTTTATAGAGGAATAATTCACACGAGTGTGC
>NZ_JBOGQF010000044.1:0-13186 GCF_050748925.1 Nitrososphaera sp. | reverse complement strand
GCACAGGGTCATGCCATTGCTATGTGCGCAGTGGCGTAAAAAGTTTGGCGATGGGCGATACTGTTAAATCTGCTCGCATGAGCATCTTTCCAGATGGCTGGAAGGCAGGGGCACATTTTTGCATGCACCAGCAAGACTGAAAAGGAATGTTTTGACCGGATGCTGTTTGCCACCGGCAGGCTGTACGGCGAAAGCGTCTTGAAGATAAAAAAGGGCGACGCGCTCTTCCTCCTGAACCTTGACACCGACGTGCTGCATGGGGCGTTTAGCGCCGGCTCGGACGGCAAAAAAGACATTGACGCAGAAGCGTGGAAAGGGCGATACCCGTACCAGGTCAGGGTGGCAAAAAACGGCCCGGTATACACGGCAGAGAACGCAAAAAAGATCCTTGCCCAGATGGGCCTTGGCTGGCGCGACACGCTCGTGCCGGGCGCTGCAGGCATGCTTGCGGCATATCTGAAAGACCCGGCGACCAGGCTTGCCGCTTTTCAGAAAAGCGACGACGAAAAGCCCCGGCTGGAATCGACGACGCTGTGGGACTATCCGCGGCAGAGCTATGGCAAAAAGCCAAAGGGCAGCAACAAGTACGCCGGCGTGACCCCGGCGTTTGTGATATACAACATGGTAAAGCGCTATACAGAGCCCGGCGACCTTGTGCTGGACCCCATGGCCGGCAGCGGCACGACGCTTGACGTGTGCGTCGAGGAGGGAAGGAGGTGCAAGGCGTTTGACGTCAACCCCACGAGGCCAGAGATAGTGCAAAACGACGCGCGCAAAATTCCATTACCAGACGAAAGTGTCGACATGGTGTTCATCGACTCGCCGTACGGCGACAACATTGACTACAACGACCAGCCGGCCAACATCGGCAGGATCTCGGCTGAAACGGACGAGTTTTACGGCGAGCTGGAAAAGGTGATGGCCGAGTGCTACCGCGTGCTAAAGCCTGGTAAAACGATAGGGTGGCTCATCGGCGACCAGTGGGTCAAGAAAAAGTTCACGCCGGTCGGCCTGCTGGTTTATGAGAGGCTTGCCCGGCAGTTTGACACCGTCGACATTGTCTGCGTCGCGCGCAGGGGCCAGAGCTCCAACACCGGCGTGTGGCACAACAGGGCGCTCCGGTTCAACTTTTACCTGCGCGGCTTCAAGTACCTGTTCATAATGAAAAAGCCGGACGGCGCTTCGGGCAAGCGGGGCAAGGTAAGCTGGGCTTATTACGAGAGGTAGGTCAAAAGGCGACGATGTTCAGCTCTGCCTTTATCATCTGCACCAGGTTGCGCACCGTCACCGGCTTTTTGATGTAGCACTTGTCTGGCAGGAAGGGGAACTTTTCCTTGAACAGGTCGAGGTAGGCGACGTCAAACGCGGTGAGAAAGCACACCCTTATCCGGCGGTCAATTTCGCGCATCTTTTCATACAGGGTAAAGCCGTCAATGTCGGGCATCCGCACGTCGAGCAGCACCATGTCGTACATGCCCGGCTTGAAATCCTTCAGGACCTGGAGAGGCTCGTTCTCTGTCCTGACTTCAAAGCCGGCCTGCTCAAGACCCGCCTTTAATATCGACGTGATGTCCTCCTCGTCGTCCACTATCAGTATTCTCGCCTGCACAGTTGGACAAGCGCCAGCTGCTTCTAAAAAATACATTCGTGTCAGAGTACAGAAGAATGTTACTGCTTGCTCTTTGCCGCGCCCTTTTCAATCACTTCGTCTATTGTTTCATTGAGCGCGGCTTCGGCGATGTCACTTGCGTATTCTGCCGTCCTGCGGATGTCTTCGAGCACCAGCTTGACGCTTGCCAGATCGCGAGTCCTGTCCTTTTCCATGGAGGCCAGGGCCTCCTGCTCCAGCGCGTGCACGTCCTCTACGGCGTCCACCGTCCTGTCGGCCAGCTGGTAGTCCCTGCGCAGGAGCGCCTCGACAGAGTCGCCCAGCACGGCAAGCGCAAGGTAGCTCATCTTTTCTATCTTGGCCAGCGTTTCCTTTGGCAGCTTTTCTTTGAGCCGGACGGCTGCCTCTGCGATGCCGCACGAGTGGTCGGCAACGCGCTCGATGCTCTTTACCGCGGCCCGGTAGCTCAGGCAGTCTGAGGGATTTTTCAGCCCCATTTCCCTCAATACCCGGCCGTTCTGCGTCGCCATCACCAGGTTGCGGAGCACGTAGAGGCTGAACCGGTCGACCTCGTCGTCTGATTTTATGACTTCCCTCGCCAGCTCTGCGTTGAGCTCAGAGAGCGCAAGCATGGCGTCCTTGTGCATCGAAGACGCGATGAGGTACACCCTGCGGATGGCTGTATTGACTGATAATTCTGGCAGCGACAGCAGCACCTGGAGCGTGATGACGTCTGAGGCGTCGGCTATCATCTCGGTGCCCACGAGGTTGCGCCTCACGACTTCCCTCACGGCGTCGCGCAGCGCAGGATTTATCCTGCCGGCCTTTAATTTCAAATGGATGATGTTGTAGCCGGCGAGGTACATCGACACGACTTTTCTCCTTAGCGTGCTTGCGCTCTCGGCCGGCATTATCACCGCGGTGGCCTCTGACAGCGAGTCGGCCGGCCCGGTGCTCATCGGCACTATCGAGAGCGAGTTGTCAGCCTCCCGGACCAGCGTCACCTGATCGCCGGCTCGCAGCCGCATCTCCTCTATCCACCTTTTTGGCAGCGACAGCACATAGGTGGACCTGCCGGTGAACTGCACCTTGCGCACTTCCCTGTGGTCCCCTAGCGCCGCTTCCTGCCTTGCTGTTGTCGTCGTCGCTGCCTTCATGAGAGTGCCTAGAAAAGCTGTGGATAAACCCTTTGCGAGAATAGACTATGGGGCGCCACGTGATCTATATGGTCAGCGGCGAGGGCTCGAAACGCCCGTAACGATGTAGTGCACCGCGTCGCCGATGTAGCACGCGTGGTCGGCGATGCGCTCCAGGTAGCGCAGTATCAGAAGGCTCGAGATGTAGCAGCGGGGGTCCTTTACCACGTCGTTTGAGCCTTTCTTGTTGTCCGGGGATATCGCCTCGCGCAGGTATTTTCTGTACAGCGCGTCGACCGTGTCGTCCATCTGGTACAGCTTTTCTGCCGCCTCCTTGTCCCTTGACCGGAGGGCCTGGACGCTCAGGTGGATCATCTTTCTCGCCGTGCCGGACATCTCTAGCACCGCGCTCTTGTCGCAGTGAGAGATGGAGCCCATGAACCCCATGATGTCGACGATGTCGTAAGCGTACCGGCCAAACCGGGAAAAGCCGTACGATATCTCGATGCACGACCTGATGAAGCGCAGGTCGGTCGCCACCGGCTGGTAGCGCGCTATCAATTCGACTGCAAGCTCGGTCACCTCGTCCTGCAGAACGCGCAGCTGCTCGGACCACTCGAATACCTGCGACTTGTCGCCGACGGCGCCGGCGTACAGCTCTATCGACCTGTCGACAGAGCGCACAGAGAGCTCGGCCATGTCCATTATGAGGTTTGAAACGCGGTCCAGGCCGTAGTCAAGCAGTCGGGTCATGCTGGCTTACCAATGGGGGAGCTTTTCTGCCTTTCTATCCGAACTTGCCAGAGATGTAGCGCTCTGTCAGTTCCTTGTCAGGATTCTCAAAGATCTGCTTTGTGTTGGCGTACTCTATGAGCTCGCCCAGGTACATGAAAGCGGTGTAGTCAGAGACGCGGGCTGCCTGCTGCATGTTGTGGGTGACGATGATTATCGTGAGGTCGCGCTTTAGTTCGTGTATCAGCTCCTCGATCTTTGACGACGCGATGGGGTCGAGCGCCGAGGTCGGCTCGTCCATCAGGAGCACCTCTGGCTGCATCGCAAGGGCGCGGGCTATGCAGAGCCTCTGCTGCTGGCCGCCGGAGAGGCTTATCCCGGGCTTGCCCAGCTCGCTCTTTACCTCGTCCCAGAGGGCGGCGCCCTTTAGGCTCTCCTCGACTATCTCGTTCAGCAGCTTTTTGTCCTTGATGCCGTTTAATTTCAATCCTGCCGCCACGTTGTCATAGATGGTCATCGTGGGGAACGGGTTTGGCTTTTGGAATACCATGCCGATGCGCCTCTTGATGAGGACGGGGTCGGTGCCCCGGGCGTAAATGTCGGTGCCGTCAAGGTAGACCTTGCCTTCCACCCTGGCACCGAGGGTCATCTCGTTCATGCGGTTCAATGACCTGATGAGTGTCGTCTTGCCGCAGCCGGACGGCCCGATGAGCGCCGTGACGGTGTTGTCCCTGACGTCAAGGTTGATGTCCTTGAGCGCCTTTTTCTCAAAGAACCACGAGTTGAGGTGCTGGACTGAAACCTTGAAGCCGGGCTTGGGAGGGGATAACGGGGCGCTATTATAATCAGCTGCGTGGGCGTACTCCTCCTCGCTGGTCATGCGCGATAAATCTTTCTTCAGCTAATTAATAATTGTCTATATAGTCCCCATAGGTATCGTAGACGCCTTACAGCTTTAGGGCCGGAGCCCTGCCCCCGCTGCGCCTCAGCACCACGAACCTGAGGGCCATGCTGAGGGCCAGCACGATGACTATCAGTATCAGGGCCGCGCCCCACCCAAATGACTGGGCATGCTCGTACGGCAGCGACGCCAGCCGCCAGATCCGGAGCGGGAGCGCGTCGACGGGGCCGGTAAAGCCCTGGAAGAACAGGCTCGTGCCCAGGATGGTCATGATGAGGGGCGCGGTCTCGCCGGTGATCCTCGCTATCGAAAGGGTGATGCCCGTCAGCACACCGCTCTTGGCGGCCATCAGCGTGATGAACATCGTCACCTTCCACTTTGGTATGCCAAGCGAGTGCCCGGCTTCCCTGACAGAGTTTGGCACAAGCTTTAGCGTCTCCTCCGTTACGCCCACCACGATGGGTATCATGATTATCGAGAGCGCGACGGCGCCGGCCATGATGTTGAACGAGCCGACCGTGAGCACGAGCGCGATATAGCCCACGATGCCTATCACTATCGAAGGCAGGCCGGTCATGACGTTGTTAAAGAACCTCACCGAAGAGGCAAACCTGCCGCCGGCAGCGTATTCGGAAAGGTAGATGCCGGCAAGCACGCCCACCGGCACGCCTATCGCCGACGCCAGCGCGACTACGATGAGCGTGCCCTGGATGGCCGGCCCGATGCCGCCGTCGCCTGCGAGGATGGAGCCCTGCGGCTGCGTCAAAAATTCCGCCGTGATGGCGCCGGAGCCGTTCTTTATCACCTCAAACAGGATGCTGCCGAGCGGTATCATGGCAAGCGCGATGCACGCGATGGTGGCGCCGGTAAAGGCCTTGTCCATCAGCTTGCGCCGGGCGCTGCTCCTGACCACGGCGTCCTGAATAAGCTTTATGCGGTCCTGGCGCGCCGTCATTCCCTCGCCCCCGGGGCCACCTTGACCATCCTTGACACGAGCAGCCGCGCGCCGATGTTGATGGCCATCGTGAGCATAAAGAGCGTGGCGCCGAGCGCGATGAGGGCCGAGCTGTGGAACTCGGTGACTGCCTCGTTAAACTCGTTGGCGATGATGCTTGACAATGTTTGGCTGGGGCTAAACAGGCCTTCCGGGATTGCGGCAAGCCCCACCGTGTTGCCGATTACCATCGTCACCAGCAGGGTTTCGCCGACGGCCCTGCCGAGGCCCAGAAACGCCGCGCCGAGTATGCCGGCCTTGGCATAAGGAAAGATAAAGTGCCTGACGGTCTCCCAGCGCGTGGCGCCGAGGCTGTAGGCGGCCTCCCTCTGGGTGTTGGGGACCGCTTTCAGCACCTCGCGCGATATCGACGATATTATGGGGATTATCATGATGGCAAGGACGATGCCTGCCGTAAAGACGTCAAGGCCGAAAGGCGCGATGCCAAAGAACGGGATGGTCGCGCCGAGCGTGTCATACAGCGGGTATTCAAGAAAATCGAGGACAAAGAACCGGAACACAAAGAGCGCCCACAGGCCGTAGACGATGCTCGGGACTGCGGCCAGGATTTCGACGACAAAGCCGATGGGCGTGCCTATCCTTGCAGGCGCGATCTCTGAAATGAAAACGGCAATGCCGAGGCTTATGGGGACGCCGATGGCCATCGCGATGGCCGAGCTGACAAGCGTGCCGACGACGTACGGCAGCGCGCCGTACGATTCGCGGCCTTCCACGGGGTTCCAGTCGGTGCCGGTGAAAAACTCGAGCCCTTCCAGCGAAAGGACCGGCATCGAACCCTGCACGACAGAGTAGGCGACCAGGATGAGCATAAAGACGGTATAGCCGGCGGCGCCCAGCACGACCCACCGGAATATGCTGTCGCCCCTGCGCTTTTTCCCCTGAAAGAATGACGAGAGGAACTCTTTGCGCTCCCTTCGGGACTCGGCAGTCATTGCACACAGTGAGATTGGATGATATTTTATGATTGTCAACGGAAAAGCAATAGACTATATAGAAAAAAAGGAGGCGGGCCCCGCCTGAGCTTAGCGCCTTGTTACCGTGCCGTCGGCAAGCAGGTTGCCGTCGCCGTCCATTGCCGACCAGTCAAAGCCTGCTATGGCTGAGGTGCCAGTCACGCGGAACGTGACGGTCTTGCCGGCCTTGATGGGCTTTGTCTCGGTCGTAAAGGTGACGGCGCCTTCGTCAAATTCTGATGTCCAGCCGGCCGGAGCCCTGGCCGACTTTGCATCAGCAGACAGCTGGACTGTAAAGCTGTGGATGTCGGCGCCCGCGGCGCTCTTGACCTTTACGTTTGCCAGCTTGCTGGTCTTTTTGCCCGATGCCGTCACCTTGAGATCGGCTGCCGGCGATTCCTCTTCGGCAGGGGCCGTGCTGGCAGGAGTCGTCGCGGAACCCGGCGCATTGTAGAGCGCCTTGCCCTGGTACGTCAGAGAAGCGAGCGTCTTTTGGTTCAACGCGACTACGGAGTCTGGCAGCGGGACGTAGGACAGTTTCTTGGCGTGCTCCTGCCCTGCAGGGCTTATTGCCCACGCGACGAGGTCAACAATCGCCTTGGCCTTTTCCGGGCTGTCGATCTTGGGGCTGGTGCTCATCTCCTTGTACAGCAGGAGGTAGGAGAAGCTGGCAATGGGGTACGAGTCTGCGCCTGCCGCGTTCACGAGGGACACGGCCTCCCATAACTCCTCGCCTGCCGGCAGCGCGCCTGCGGCCGCTGTGACTGCCGCCCTTGTCGATTCAAGCGTCGGCTCGATAAAGTTGCCTGCCTGGTTCTGTATGTAGGCATAGTCCATGCCAGTCGTCAGGGCGTACGAAAGCTCTACGTAGCCTATGGAGAACTTGGCGCCGTTGACCGCGGTCGCTACGCCCTCGTTGCCGGGCGCGCCCCTTCCAGTCGGCCACTGCACTGCCGTGCCCTTGCCGACCTTTTCCTTCCATTCAGGGCTCACCGACGAAAGAAAGCTGGTCCAGACGAACGTGGTGCCGGAGCCGTCGGACCTTTCCACCACCAGGATGGGCTTGCTAGGGAGCGGGAGGTCCGGGTTCAGCGCCACGATGGCCTGATCGTTCCACATCTTTATCTTGCCAAGGTAAATGTCGGCGAGCACCGGGCCGGAGAGTTTCATTCCCTTCTGGCCGATGCCGGGGACGTTGTACGCGGCCACCACCGAGCCGATTGTTTCCGGCATGTGGACGGCCGGGCCGGCAAGTGCGTCGCGCTGGGCCTTGGACAGCGGCGCGTCGGTGGCGCCAAAGTCCACCGTCTTTTCGGTAAACTGCTTGATGCCTCCTCCGCTGCCGATTGACTGGTAGTTGAGGCTGACTGACGGGTTCACCTTCTTGTATTCAATGCGCCACGTGTCGATCAGCGGGAAGGGGAATGTTGCGCCTGCGCCGTTGACGGCCACCGATTTTTGTGCAAAGGCCGCCGGCAACAGCGTTGTTGGTAAAGATGCCAGCAGCATGCCGGCGAGGACTGCTACAGTCATGCTTGCAGAAATGCTGTGCATGCGTATGAGAAATGCCGGTGCGGATTAATGGTTAGCGCATATGCTTTACATGCTCCACATGCGGCTATGGGGCGGCACGTGAACTATAGAGCCGGGAGCGCGCGAGAGCTGCAATTCCCAGCGACGCCGCCAGCGCAACAGCCGCCAGCGCGCCAAACTCGGGCACTACCCTTGCGCCCGTTATCTCTATAGTGGCGTCCTGCGGCACCGTGAACCTGACGGTGGTGGCCGTGCCAGCGTCGGCCTGCTCGAATTCGATCTCGTCTCCGCCGGCGGTTATTGACGTTATTCCGTCTATCATGGCCTTTGGCAGCGTCAGCTCTACCTCGCCCTGCCCTTCAAAGGCCACCTCGACCGACTCGGCGTCGTTGATGGATGCCGACACGGCCCTTGCAGTCTCGCTCCGGCCGGCCACGGTGTACGCGTGGCCGCCAAACTCGGCCGATGCTGAAAACTTGTCCGACGGCAGTATGACCTCGCCTTGGTACGTCAGCGACGAAAGCGTTTCCATGTTAAGCTCGGCGACAGAATCTGGCAGTGGGACGTAGTAGAGCCGCTCTGCGTATTTTTGGCCTTCGGGGCCGACGGCCCACGCGATAAACTCGGCAAGCGAGCGGGCGCTTGCAGCGCTGTTGATGGACGTGCTCATCTCCTTGTACAGCAGGAGGTAGGAGAAGCTGGCAATGGGGTACGAGCCGGCCCCCGGCGCGTCCAGCAGCGAAATGCCTGTCCACGACCCGTCCCCAGCCGGCAGGTTTTCGGCAGCCGCGGTCACCGCGGCGCTCGTCGACTTGAGCGAGGGCGTCACGAACTTGCCCTCCCGGTTCTGGATGTCTGCAAACGTCATCCCGACTGTCAGGGCGAACGAGAGCTCTATGTAGCCCATGGAATTTGGCGTCTGCTTGACGGTGGCAGAGACGCCTTCGTTGCCGCGCACGCCCCTGCTGGCAGGCCACTGGACCGACTTGCCTGCGCCCACCTGCTCTGCCCATTCAGGGCTTGCAGAGGCAAGGTAGCTCGTCCAGACGAACGTGGTGCCGGAGCCGTCTGACCTGTGCACCACTGCTATGGGCCGGCTTGGCAGGTTTACGCCGGGGTTTATCGCCTTTATGTCAGGATCGTTCCACCTTGTTATCTTGCCAAGGTAAATGTCGGCAAGGATGGGGCCGGTGAGTTTTAGCCCCTTGCCCACGCCCGGCACGTTGTACGCGGCCACCACCGAGCCGATTGTTTCCGGTATGTGGACGGCCGGCGAGGAGAGGGCGGCTTCCTCTTTTTTGGACAGCGGCGCGTCGGTGGCGCCAAAGTCCACCGTCTTTTCGGTAAACTGCTTGATGCCTCCTCCGCTGCCGATTGACTGGTAGTTCAGGTCGAATTCGGGCTTGATGTCCTTGTACTCGACGCGCCACGTGTCGATCAGCGGGAAGGGGAATGTTGCGCCTGCGCCGTTGATGATCTGGTCCTGCGCGCTGGCCGGCAGGGCAATGGGGATTATCAAAATTGCAGCCAGGAAAGCCGCTACAACGTAGCGCATATGATGAAAAAGATGACTGCTCTTTAATAACTATCGCTTGCGCGCCTGCAAATTCGAGATCGATGCTGCCGGCAGGCAATTTAAAAAAAGTCAAGCCAAGGTTGGCGGTTATCGCCCGTGAGCCTGGACGGCGGGGGATGGTAAGAATAGGGCTCGACCGTTCAACCTCAACTTGTACCCTGTTTGCCTCACAAGAGACAAAAGGCTATCCAATATAGAATAAGGTAAAGCAGTTTTTCAATATAGCGCGGGGCGCGCTATGTGCTCACTGTCGGCTACGATTAAGAGCCTGTTTCCGGGAAAGAAGAGCATGCAGGCAATCGATGTCGTGCAGCGTAACGCAGGCAGGCGCAACTTTGCGCTCTGCGGCTCGTGCTTTTGGAGCGCGACAATCCTGCATGAAGGAGAAGTGTCGTGCCCCATGTGCGCAAAGGGCGTGTCGCTCATACCGCTGGCCAGAGACGAGGGATACCGGCTGAAAATTTCTCCTGCGTCTGGCGTCGAGATTTCGTTTTCAAGGGCCTAGCTTCTATATGCCATGCGCCGGCCTACGTGATTCATTCTGGCAACCTTTTTGCCCCAGATAATTTGATAAACCACGGGTCCATCCTTTTCATGGTGCAGCTTTACATCCTGAGGCACGGGGAGGCCGGCAAGCGGGTGCCTGCGGGCGGCAGCGACTCTAAAAGGGCGCTCACGGCCGCCGGCGAGGAGGAAGTCCAGGAAATCGCGCAAGCGCTGTCGGCGCTCGGCTTGAAACTTGATTTCATGGCGTCAAGCCCGCTAGAGCGGGCGCGCCAGACCGCCCAGCTGGTGGCAAAGGCGCTCAAGGTGAAAAAGGGCTCGCTTGAAGAGTGGGACGAGTTAAAGCCGGAGGGCAGGCGCGCAGACCTGTACAAAAGGCTGGCGCAGTTCAAGCCGGAAACGTCGGTGATGGTAGTCGGCCACGAGCCTTACCTGAGCACGGTGGTCGGCGAGCTGGTATTTGGCAGCCCGGTAGGCGGGCGCGTCATTTTGAAAAAGGCCGGCCTTGCCAAAGTGGCGGTGACGTCTTTCCAGCCAAAGGTCAAGGGGGAGTTGCGGTGGCTCCTTGCGCCCAAGCACATGAAGAGGATGGCCAGATGAGGGTTTCAGTCGTCGACCTCGGGTTCAATTCAGTAAAGATGGTAAGCTATGATGTCAAAAAGGACGGCTCGTTCAAGGCGTACCAGCAGGAAGCGGCAAAAGTGAGGCTGGGCGAGGGCCTGCACAGGACCGGCTATTTGGGCCGGGAGCCGGTGCAGCGCACCATCGAGGCGCTAAAGCTGTTCCGCGACGTCATCAACTTTGACTCGGTCAAGCACGTCCTTTCCGTGGCGACCAGCGCGGTCAGGGACGCCGGCAACAGAGAGGACTTTTTAAAGCAGGTGCACGCGCAGACAGGCTTTCAATTCCGCGTCCTGTCGGGGCAGGAAGAGGCGTTCTACTCGTACGTGGGCGCGCTGCAGGCGACCTGCATCCCGACGGCGCTCTTTTTCGACATCGGCGGCGGCAGCCTGGAATTAGTTTACACGGAAAATTACACGATAAAGAAGGTCAAGTCGTACCCGCTGGGCGCGCTGCGGCTGTCGCAGATGTTTGGCGACGGCGGCACCTTTTCCAAAAAAGCGTACGACAGGCTGCGAGAGCACGTGCTGGACGCGCTGCCGGACAAAAAAGAGCTCGGGCTTTCAGTCGACACAATGCTTGTCGGCGTAGGGGGCGTGCTGCGCGCCCTTGCAAGGCGCGACCAGGAATTGACGGGTTACGAGCTGGACAAGGTGCACAACTACCGGATGAGCCGCGATTCAGTGTCGTTGATGGCAAAGGACCTGCACAGGATGGACGCCGGCGAGCTGTCAAAGGTGGAAGCTGTCGGCGCCAACAGGGCAGAGACCATCGTCGCCGGCTCGGCAGTCATCTCGGCCCTCATGGACAAGCTGGGCTTTGACGATGTCACCGTCAGCGCCAGGGGCCTGCGCGAAGGGATCCTGTCTGTATTTGCCCGCGACCCCAAGACCTACTATTCCGGCGGCATCAACAACGAAAAGGCCCGGGCTTATGTCGCGTTCTCATGCCAGAAGGAAATGTTGCCGCAGTACACGTTCACGCTCGTCAAGCCGCTTGTAGCAGCAGGGCTCTTGCGCGAAAAGGAAAAGGCGATCCTGACGCACGCGATAAAAGTGATGGCAGGCAGGCCTGCCATCACCAACTATAGCAACCTCTTTCACCTGATGATGGACGAGGACAACGCCTTTCTCACCCACCGCGAGCAGCTGATACTGGCCCTTGCCATAGTGCACAGCCGCAAAGACAAGGTCGCCGGCATGCTCTTTTCCAGGTACAGGTCGATACTGGAGCCGCAGAACATGAAATCGGTGAAAAAGATATCGGCGTGCCTCGCGCTGTCGGCGATAATAGAGAAATCGAGGGCGACGGTGCGCCTGTCGGCCAGCGGCAAGCAGGTGAGCATAAAGCTCGTTTCTGGCAGGCAGTTTTTGCCGTCGGTGCTCCTTGCAAGCGCGCTGAAAAATTTCGAGGACGCGTTCAACGTCTCCGTCGCCTGCCAGGTTGCAAGCGGCAGGCAGCAGGAAGCCAGGGTGATAGTATGAAAACAGGCCAGATAAAAGGCAAGTTGATTATAGTAGAGGGAGTCGACGGCTCGGGCAAGTCCACGCAGATAAGGCTGCTTGAAAAGTGGCTGAAGCACCTGGGCGTGCCGGTCTTTTTCACTGCGTGGAACTCGTCAGAGACTGTTAAGGAGATAACGTCCAAGGGCAAAAAGAAGGGGTTGCTGACGCCCACGACGTTCAGCCTGCTCCACGCGACAGACTTTGCGGACAGGTACGAGCGGCACATCTTTCCATTGTTGCACGCCGGCTATGTCGTGCTTGCGGACCGCTATGTCTATACGGCGTTTGCCCGCGACGTGGTGAGGGGCTGCCACCCAAGGTGGGTGCGCAACATGTACGACTTTGCGGTCAGGCCCGACATCTCGTTCTACTTCAAGGTGCCGGTTGACGTCGCGTTTGACAGGATAGTAAAGGGCCGGCCGAAATTGAAATATTACGAGGCCGGCATGGACATGAACCTCAGCAACGACCCGTACGAGAGCTACCGCATATTCCAGGGCAGGGTCGTCGAGCAGTACGAGTCGATGATAGGGCCGGGGAATTTCGTGGTCGTGGACGGCACGACGGACATCGAGGAGCAGCAAAAGGCCGTGCGCAGGACGGTGATGGAGATGCTGCCCAGGTTCAGGGGGCTTGCAAAGGAGGTCACGGTTTGAAAAGGCAGCCAAGGACGTTCCAGTTCTACGGCCACGGCATACCGTCGGTGCAGGGCGAGGAGGTAAAGGGCCGGCTCATCGTGATTGAAGGTCCGGACGCCTCCGGCAGGTCGACGCAGATCGGACTGATTACAGCCAGGCTTGAGGCAGAGGGGCACGCGGTGCTCAGCACGGGGCTAAAGAGGTCAGAGCTGATAAGCGAGGGCATCCTGGAGGCCAAGCGCAACTTTGCCGGCAGGCGCACCCTCAGCCTGTTTTATGCCGCCGACTTTGCGGACCAGCTTGAAAACAAGATAATACCGGCGTTGCGGGCCGGCTACATCGTGCTTGCCGACCGGTACATCTACACGATGATGGCAAGGGAGGCCGTCAGGGGCATAAGCAGGCGCTGGTCGCACAACCTGTTCAGCTTTGCAGTCACGCCGGACCTCGTGTACTATCTCGA
>NZ_JBOGQF010000043.1:0-13189 GCF_050748925.1 Nitrososphaera sp. | reverse complement strand
TTGACGAATGGAAAAGAGTGGTTTTATTCTAGCTAACTGCTCGTCGTTCTTCATCCTTGTGTTTCTCCGATTGCATCCATATCTGCTCAAATATCGCGAGGGAAGCAAGAACAGTCGGCTCGCTATTAGAATATGTGGCCAGTCCCATTGCTTCTTCAAAGAAGGTTTCTTTTGAATCACCTTTTAGCTCTACCGTTAAACAATAAGACTGGTCAACCATAAGCGTTGTAAGCTTGTTATGAAAACGATGTTCTTGTTGCTGCTTTCTTTGCCTAATATCGATTCCTAGTTCTTTGAACTTGCTTGCAGCTTCATTCTCGCGTGCAGGCACCAATATTCTAATCTTTACACTACGCGGCGGTGAGGCTGCTTCGCTTAGCAACTCAAATACTTCTGATATCCCTTGGGAGCGGAATATATTTTCTGAAGAAAAAAGAATTAGTATTTCGTCCTCCGCTCCTCTGATAAGGTCATAGCCAATCTTTTGTATTTCGCGGGGGTCTCTGATAGACTCTATAAATTCTCGTTTGGTTCCTTGCTCAATCTCTTTTATTCTCTGCTTTGCAGGAATTGCCTTTGACCAGAGGCTGTTTATAACATATTGCTGCAGTTCTATCACTTCTTTGATGTTGCTGTGGATACAATCTGTAGGAGGTCCCCCTTTCGATGATGAGGGGATAGGAGCAATGTAGTCGCTCTCGCTAACTCCCCACCCTCCTACAACAATTCCATCTAGGTGACGGACTTCGGCAAACTTCATCCATTCTTTGCAGTAAGAGATATTTTCCGCTGTAATTTCAGTGATGAACCTTATCCTTACGCCTCTTTTTTTAAGGTCAATATATGCTCGCCTTATCGGCTCTGTCTCGATTACCAGTCGAGGCCATGTTTGATCAGCAAAAAAATCGAGGCCTTCCTTTACAGCATTGGTACGTTCCACAATTAGTCTGATCGTATTTTCAAGGTCATGTATGACCTCTACTCCAATGCCTGAATCCAGAGAGTTTTTTGTCACATGCGATGCAGATCTCTACCTTAGATATACGGAGAACAGGCGTAAAAGAATTTTCTTAAGTGAACTCACTTTTTTATCATCTTGGACTTGCATCACATCTTCTGTCGCTAATACAATGGCATTAGATACAACCGCCCCTTTTTTTGAGCGCAAAAACATACGCACACCAAAGTAGGTGGCCAGAATTAGCTAGTGAAAAAATAATTAGCGAGACAGAATCCCTGTCGCGGGTATGTGCTGCTATTACAATTCAATGTAATAAAATCCAATTCGCTGCGTGCTTGGCATATTATATAAAAGATCACCTGCTGTAAGCAATGACAAGTTCGACAAAGAACGAGTTATTATTGTGGAAATGCCTGTCATTTGCTTTGATGGGTATTCTGGCAACAGCAGCTGTGGCCATGTCAACCTTAGCAGCAGCAACTCCAATACCCTCTGCGTCGGCTGCCAAAGCCCCTCCAGCGTATACCGACCTGACAAGCGCAAGTGTTTCTGATGTTACGGATCCCAATCAAAAAGTCCTATACAACATCACAGCGGCGGGCAACATACCCCTGACAGCCGACTCGTACATAAAGAGCAAGAAGGTGTTTGGATACGCATGGATTGGTGACCCGTCAATAATTGGTGACCCCAACTTGTTTAACGCGACGGTGGTGACCTTTGACAGAGTCCCCGGCACTACTTCGAGCTGGGACGCCCACACATACGAGCTGAAAGATGTGGACGGCACGATATGCGTCACTGCTATCGGAGATCCAAGTATACGCACCATTTCGATAACAGGCAACCTCCTCAATGCGACACTGAACAGGTCGGACGTATCTGTCACACAGGATAACTTTGCGTACGCCACAACCTTTGAATTAAAAGTAAACAAGAAGGCATGCCCAGAGCTGGGAGTTGAGCTGGTGGGCATCGGAGATCCGCAGATATGAGTAGGAGAGACTAGGACTAGTCAAGGATGAAGGCTGAGGAAAAAAGAAAGAAGAGGCAGCAGAAGAAGCAAATCCCGATGGCGTAGAGAGTGAAAGAGAGACCAGACTAACTTTCTCTTCTTCCTTCTTTTTCTGGCATCAATTCAAACTAGTTTGCTCAATACCTTGCGGTACACCCTTATCGTCTTGCCCTCAGCCAGCTTTTGTTTTTGATACCATAGTCCAGACTTGCTGATGCCAAGCGATTTTCGTTCGGCCGGCGTCATGGTTAAGATGCGATGTTGTATGTCTGCGGTGTCATTTCTCTTGGCGGATAACGCTGGGATATCAAAAGATAATGCCTTGTTTTTACCAATTACAAAGTGCGCCAACCCGTGTATGTTGCCGGACAAAATTGTCTGGTACGCGGCGTTCCTACCTTTGAAAACGGCTTTTGCATTCATGTTTAACTTTATCTTTTCAATCAATGCTTTTGCGGTCTGTTCTTTGAGCCTGATGTGATAGTTCTCGGTGACAATAAAATCAGACTTTTTCACCTTCTTTTCTTCGAGCAGCTGAATTACCGACAGGTCAATGAGCCACCTGAGCAACTCTTGCATATCGTATACTAGCGGCTCTTTGCTCTCTGCCAATTCGTGTAAAAAGCCAATAACAGGGTCAAGTCCGACAGCATTGATGTCTTTTCTTACTTCTGATTCCGAAATGGCGTAGCCATAATTCAATAATGCATTAATCTCGTCCGATGCATTCATGTTCCATGAGTATGACTTGTTTTTTCTGCTTTTGAAGTTGAAAGACGGGTAAAGTTTGTTAAAGACCTTGGACAGGCATTCCCAATAGAATGTAGCAAGTTCCAAATCCAGAAATTAGTTGATATCCCTTTCCGTACCCTCTAAATATTATGTCCGATATGTCGATCCAGGCTAATAAACCCGTATCGAAAAATATCTTTCACCTCCCTCATGAATGATTTTGCATTTTGCAGTACTTCTCTTTGTTACACTTAGGAACATCAGGACATCTTCTTTTCTTATACGTACTGCCAGTGTTTTATCGAATAATGCGTACCAAGGGAAATCCGATTTATTGATTACGGCGTAGTTATTGTCAATGTCTGCCTCAATCCTTTTTTCTTCTCTCGCCAAGACTACTTTGATTTGTTCTGTGGTCTCTTTCAGTTCTCTCGAAGTTGAAAATATTTTGCACAAATCGGCAATTACTTGCTCTTGCTTATTATTGGCAAGGCGGCTTTCTTCATTAGCATAAACAGAAACAAACTTTTCGTTATTTCTACAAAGAATATTTAGAATTATTCCACCAATCTTATTTTCGAGGTATTTTTCGATCAGGTTTATGTAGTTTAGCAAGAAAGGGTGATCAAAAAGCCATTCAGGCTTACATACATGTCTTGGAATTATAGTTGTGCAGATTCTATTTCTTATTACTCCCTCGAGAACTATTTTTAAACAGTCTTTGCAAACGCGACCTGCTAGGTCGAAAAAGGGATAGCCAGAATGATGTTTTACCAAGTTTAGAACCCTTCCTTGCACGGTTTCTGATTGCTCGTCAAGCAACTGCCGTGCTTTCCTTCCCTGCAAAAAGAGAGAGGATGGGGCAGGCGGAGATTGCGTGAGGAACAAGCTATCCGATGCTGGCCTATTGCCGAGTGCCTGAACCCCTCCTTCTCCTGAATGAACATTGCTTACATGCCGTTCTGCATTATTTTTTCGGGTGAAATTAGTCCCGCAAACCGTACAGGCCCAATTCGCTTCCCTATATTTCCAGCGCCGAGTTACTCCGGAGTGACTCTCTTCACACATTCTCTTGCACCCATTAAAATTCCTTATTTAGGAATTTGGGCCATTCAGGACGTATGCAACAAGAATTCCCCCGAATGGGGTCATTGCCAACAGGTCGCGTTTGTGCCCATTCACAAGGATCAACGGCACAATTTTTGTATGCCCTCTCCTTTTCCGAAAGCAAATCAATTACGCTTTTCAAAAAATGATACCTCTACATTTGGCGACTCCAATTCATTGCCTCTTTATGCCTGCACGAAAAGCAGATCGCGGGTTAGTTCCTTTCGCAAGCCAGTTGTTGTTGTCCAAGGCACTTTCATGGGCCAAAGTCAATAGCATCGTGACGCTATCCTAATGCTCGATACAGGCCTAGCTTTGTTCCCTATAGCATTTACTTCAGGTGTCGCAAAGCCTCATAATGGATCTCCAAAGTCACGGCCTATTTTTCGCCCATAGGCTTCAAAGATTTTGAAAGTGTAGATAGGCCGAGTGTTTTGATCTGTTAGGCAGAGTTTCAAAACAAGTGCATCAAGATGAGTGCACAGGGCATTTCCCGACATTGTAACTTACCAATGATTTGAAAAGATGCTTTATGTCGCCTTCTAAACCAATAAATACTTAATCAATTGGAAGCCTCTATTTGTTATTGAAGCCGCAGGTCTACATGATGCGCCAGGACGACCCGTTCAAGTGCACGGCTGCAAAGCTGGCAAAATTCCACATCGCAGAACCCGTGCGCTTTATCCGCAATGACGTAATCGTGCTCAACCCGTTTTCCCACACGCTCCTGACAAAGAACGATGCGGCGATAGCGAGCGCAGTGTGCGCTGTCGACTGCTCGTGGGAAAAGGCCGATGATGTCGCAAAACACCAGAAGGTCTTTTCGGCAGGCATTGGCCGGCGGCTGCCTGCCATGCTTGCGGCAAACCCCACAAATTACGCGAAACTTGGCAAGCTGTCCTCTGCCGAAGCACTGGCGGGCGGGCTCTATATCTTGGGCGACAAAACGCTTGCGGCAGAGATCATGAACAAGTTCAAGTGGGGACACACATTTCTTGAATTGAACGGCAACCTGCTTGAAGACTACTCAAACGCCGAAACGCAGGATCAGATGAAGCAGGAAGAGCAGGAATATTTTCCCACCCAATAGATCAGGATTTTGGAATTCCGGACAGCCTGCCCCTTGACGTCGCAAATATCATTGTGGCTATCAGCGCCGCCATGACAAGGGCCGCAAAGGGAAACTCGGGCGCGACCTGCGTTCCTATTACCACCACGCTCTTTGCTTCTGGCCTGACCGCAATGGTCAGCTCCCTTTCCATTTCTGTCGTGCGAACTTCATCGTACTCTGCTTCTTCGCCGTCGACCATTATCATAAAGCCGCCGTCAGACTCTCCTTCCTTGGCGTCTATCAGCAAGCGCGGCAGCGTTATAGTCAGCTCGCCGGCCTCGCCGGTTTGGACTGCCAGCGTTATGCTGCGGGAGTCAGAATCTGCAGTGACTCTGTCAACGCTTCCGGTGGTCAGCAGCGCGCCGACTTCAAACTGCTGTCCGTCTATTGCCACGGGCACGGCCTGCTGCTGGCCGGCCGGTGCGGGCACAACTTGCTCGCAAATTATCTGCACTATTTCCTTGTTGGTACCGCTCAGCTCGTACACGCCGTCGTTGTTGCTGTCAGTCAGGTGCTCAAAGCTGAACTGCTGCGTGCCGTCCGAATCGCTGCTCTGGTTAAGGTCTGAGCCGTGCATTATCCACGGGGCCCCGCTGGTGACGCCTGCGCCGACCAGTACCACGGCATGGGCCCCGCCGGGCCAGCTGTAGACCAGCTCGCAGTCCTTTCCTTTCTGCATGGCGTCAAACATGTCATCATACTTTATCGCCGTGCCCATGCCGGTCGAAGTCGCGCTTCTACCGTTCATGGTTGCAGAGAAATCAGAGTCGCCGGGAGGGATGCCAAATCCAAAGTGCGTGACCTTTACCCTGTCCTGCAGCCCGTTTTCAGCCAGGTACTTTAGCTTGCCTTCAAGCCCCCACGTCCCGGAGCCGTTCCTCCTGTCAGTCACGGTCCTGTTTGTCAGAGAGTCGAGCTGGCCGACAAGCGAGTCGTCGCCTTTTAGGCCGGGCCTGTGCTCATGGGGCACGGGCAGCCCCTGCGTCTCTTCAAGGAACTGGAGGCTGTTGGCCATCGAGGCCGGCATGCACTGGTCGTCGGCTGCCTCGATGTTTTTGTGCCCGTACTGTATCGTTGCGTTGGTCTTGTTCGGGTCGCCAAAGAGCACGTCATCAAGCGTCGGCGGGCGGGTAATTGTGGTCGTCGCATAAGGTATCGCGCACAGCTCAATGTCTATCATGTCCAGGTCGACCGTCAGCGAGACCGGCGTTGTGTAGCCACCTTTGGCCTCGTCAACAGAGGCAAGGAGATATTCGGAATATTGCACGGTGGCGGTTATGCTGCCAGACTTTTCTCCAAGGGCAAAGTCTGTAGAGACGGTATGGTAGGGAAAGTCCTCGAGCACCGGGAGGTTCTTGACGACCCAGCTGTCGTCCAGAGCGATGTTGACATATCCAGAGTCAATGCCTGTCGACTCATTCAGTGTGTTCACGTCGACGTCAAGCCTGCCTGTCTCGCTGCCAAGCCCCTCGTGGAGGTAATTGACCCTGCTGAAATGCAGCCCTTGGTCCTCAGACGTAATGAACTGGTAGACATATCCCTCGACCTGGCCCTGTACGCCATACCCGCAGCCCTGAGGGTCCGGGTCGGGAATGGATGTGCCGTCGATTGCAGTCACAAAGCCTCCCTTGTACGCGTGGTAGTGGGAAAATCCGCAGTTGTCAGGAGGGGCCACCTTGAACTCAAAGATAGAAACGATATGTCCGTTCACAACAAGGTGTGAAAAAGACAAGTCCTGCTGGGCAAAAGCTTGCGGATGCTGGATTAATGCAAACGGCGACGACGCCAGAGCAAAGGAGAGCAGTGCTGCAAAACTTGTCCAGAGGATTCTCATGGTGTTTTGTAGCTTGTTTTGCCCAATTATAAAAGGAGTTTGATGCATGCGGGCCTCTTTTCAAATCAATCGTTATGAAAGCTCTTCCCGCCGCACATGGCTGCGGGCCGCTTCAGTTGCTATAAAAGAACAATTATTTTGGCACTTTTCCACTGGAAACGCGCACTAGCGCAATGTAAAATAGCAGGCGGCGACAATTACCAGTGCGAGCCAGCGGGCGGGCGACTCGAAAGAGAGGAAACTCCTCCCTCGCTGCAGGCACCCGAGTTAGCGATAATTAGCCGGAGACGGCTGGCAACGGAACAGAAAAGAGATCCGGTCGGGGTGCACGGTGATGGCGCAAGCCTGAGGTTCCCGATACCGGAATGAAACTGCCGCCCCGGGTGGAGCAAGGCAAAACAGAGCACAAGGGTCCTGCACCTGCTCAGGTTGGCTGCTCAGCGGAATCCCGCCTAGAACAGAAGGAGGGTTACGGCTGGCACGCATTACGATTTGTAGTGGGTCACGTCGCCCATTACTTTTCTTTTCACAAGATAGAAGAGATTAGGTTAGAGCGTCGCAGGTATGCCCGAGGAACCACTTTGTTTTTGTTATGGTGACGCCATTCTCAGCCCTGACATGGTTTTTGCGATTCTGATTCCAACTATTAACGCAAATCGTTTCTAAAGATTGTTGCGGCTAATGGAACAAAAAGATTCCTGCGCATTACAAGCGAACGCGAAAAAGACCCTAAAGGGATTATCGAAATGCAGGTTAAATTCTTGTTGATGCAGGCCAAAGAAGATTGTTGCACGTTGTTTTTCGATCATTGGATGAACAATGGCTGGAAAAGAACAGGTCTGGCAGGGGTATCGACATCAAGCGCGATAAGCAGGCGAAGGACAGCCTTGTAGAGATTCTTGCTTCGCCGGTATTGTTGGCAGAAAATGAACGCCGGCTACGACAAGCCCGAGAAAGTCTAAGATTCCCCAGTAGCTAAAAGACTCGTTCCAAGAAATAAAGACCAGCTCACTCTGTATGTAATTACGGCTGACACACTCTTTTTCTATAGAATTCTACCGTACAAGGTTTATCAACAAGCTATACCTGATTATCGCTGGTGGCAAAGCCAGCTCCTTTAGAAAAGAAGCCAGGAAAGCACCTTTATGACGACGAAAAACTGGAGAACATACTCCGCTACTACAACATCGAAGACAACTTTGAGTCGCTCCTCACCTACATAAAGCGCAGGGGCCTCATCGACGACGAGGAGCAGTAACTTTCCGGGATTTTCTTTATATCAAAGAAAAACCTGCCACTTTTCTGTAACAATTGTTACAACCGAGATCTCTTAACCCTAGCTGCCCTGCGCATCCTTATGTCATCTGACTTTGAATCAGGCATGGCTCGCGACATGCCCATGTTTAGGAGGATAGGCGATTGCTCCATTGACGAGCTTTATTGCGCCCTTGACGACCTGGGCCTCGACACGGGCAGGCTCTTGAAGCTGAACCTTAGCCTGCACCAGGTCCAGGAGGTATACCAGGGCCTGCTCAGGTGGCAGAGGACCGGAATGAGCATGAAAGAGCAGCTCGTAGCGATACTTCAATAACGCTATTACGTCTGTTCCTTCCACCATCTGCCAGTGCGCGTGCTCTATGTCATCATTGGCATCGCGGCCGTCGCTGCGATTGTGGCCGGCTATGCCGCATACTCGTCACTTTACAGGCCGCAGTACGCGCTTGAGGTGGACGCGACTCGCGACACCACGGACATTTCAGGCACGCTGTACAGGATAAGGGTGGCAAACGTCGGCTCTGAGAGGCTGACAGGCATTTCAGCCGAAATGGGCGCCGGCGACGTGCAGACAAGGGAATTTCTGGACCCAGGCCAGACCTACTATTTCTACCCAAACCCCGACACGCTGCGGCCGACGATAAGGGTGACTGCCAACGAAGGCATAGACGTGACCACCGACTACCGCACCCCGACAAAGGCGCTCGGCCTGCCGGGCACCGGAAGATAGTATAAATCGGCGCGCCGCCACACATTGCTGCTTGACGCTCCTTTTTCCAAGCACTGCCAGGTCGGCCGCGCTTGCGGGCAAGTACGGCTATGACGAGTGGCTCGTCAGCAGGTTTTTGCAGTACGTGCCCGACGTTGAAGGGTTCCTTGAAAAGATGGAGAGGCCGCCGACGAGATACATCAGGGTAAACACGCTAAAAACTACAAGGGAAGAGCTCGCTTCAAGGCTTGCCGCAAAGGGGTTCGAGCTTGGCGACACCGCCATCCACGACGTGCTTGCGGTGAAAAAGGCGCCACTTCCCACAGGCGCCACCAATGAATACCTGCTGGGCCACTATTACATTCAGGACCTCAGCTCGTGTGTGGCAGTCGAGGCCCTTGGCGCAGCCGAGGGGCAGGCGGTGCTTGACATGGCGGCCGCGCCGGGCGGCAAGACCACCTACATTGCGCAAAAGATGAAAAACACGGGCTCGATAGTCGCGCTAGAGCTGGTGGAAAAGAGGGCAAGGTCGATGGCATTTAACATGGAGCGCCTTGGCGTGTCCAACACGTGCATCTGCAAGCTCGACGGGCTGCGCGCTGCAGAGCTTGGCAGCTTTGACCGCGTGCTCCTGGACGCGCCGTGCAGCTGCGAGGGCGTTATTGCAAAGGACCCCGCGAGAAAGACGAGTCATTTACCTGAGGACGTGGACTATTGCTCGTCGAGGCAGGAAAAGATGCTAAAAGTCGCCATACAGGTCGCAAGGCCCGGTGGCGTCATCGTTTACTCTACCTGCTCGTTTGCTCCTGAAGAAAACGAGGCGGTGATAGACAGGGCCGTAAAAGAGTTTGGCGTCAGCGTAGAGCCGCTTGCCCACGGGAGCGACGGCATGGGATCGTTCGGCGACGCGAATTTCGATTCAAGCGTAAGAAACGCGCGCAGGTTCTACCCGCACCTGCACGACACGACCGGGTTTTTCGTCGCGAGGCTGAGGAAATGACGTACAGAAAGCCGACGAGGGAAGAAACAACCGCAATCAACAGGGCGCTTGGCAGGTGGGGCGCGTACGAAGCGCTCAGGAAAAGCACGTTTCTTGTCAAAGACGGCAAGCCAAAAAAAATCTGCGCCGTCTCGCCGGCGCTCGAGGAGCAGGCGATTGCACTCCAGCCGTATGCAGCCGGCCTGGAGATAGGCGAGCTGGGCAAGCAGTTCACCCCGACGGTTGCAGGAGCTGGCCTGCTTGCAGGGTCCGGGAAGAGCAGGTTATGTGTGCAGGTCGGCGAGAACGCGGAAAAGCTGGTGCTGTACGGCAGGGACGTGATGGGCGACTCTATCATAGAAGCGGCCCCGGACCTGGACGAGAACGAGCTTGTGATAATGACAAACCAGAAGGGCGAGGCGATAGGCATCGGCAGGACGCGCTTTGCCGGCAAGGCGCTTTTGCAAAAGGGGAGGATCACTATAACCACCCTTGCGGATGCGGGCCGCTACCTGAGGGACGAGGACGAAAGCAGGACAAAGATGGCCCGGCGCTAGCTTGACTCTACCGCGGCGTTCTTGAGGACAGAGCCCACGTATTCCGCAGTGGTGTCCAGCTTTTCTGATATTGACTTTATCGACATCCCGCCGTCATACAGCTCAAAGATGCGCTCGTCAAGGTCATACTTGGCCTCTTCCTCGGTTCTCATGAAAGCTAGGACGGCCGGACGAATAATAGAGGTAGCGCTCTAGATTGTAAAGCAAGCTTGTGAAATAAATTAAAGTGAGGAGAGGCGCAGCTATTACTTTCTGGCTTTCCACAGGATAAAGACGGCGATCGCGCCCATCATGCCCCCGAACACGAGGAGCACCTGGACAGGAAAGCTGCCTGTCGCGCTCTGCACGCCTTCAGGAGTATCTACTGTCACCATGGCAAACTCGCCGTCGCTTGGGGCATTCTTGTCATTGTTAGAGTAGCCTGCCACCTGGATCTGCCCGCTTGGCGCCGGGACCTGCGAATGCACCCGAACTTCGCTGCCGCCAATGTTGGCGGTCGCGTCTTTTTCCTCCGCTTCAAACGTGCCTTCCCGGAAGCTGCTTTCGCCTAGCGAGTAGATCGACACTACCCTGGCTCCGCTCTCTTCCCTAAAGTAGGCTGATGACTCTGCGAGGCTTCCCGACGGGTCAAAGAGAAAGTGCCAAGTGTCCATCGACTGGTCGAATTTTCTAAAGTCGAGGATCGGCTCGTCAAATATCTCTGCGGCCGCTGAAGACTCGATCTGTCCTGCTACCTCGGGATACAGGACTGCGATGAGGCCTATTGCCTTGTTGATCTCTATCTCGCCCAGGTCCGGCGCGTCTAGTATTATCGGCTGCGTAACGTGGATTCCCCTCCATTCAAAGTCCACGATGTCGCCTGTGAGGCCTGATTCAGTACCCTGGTTGATGACGAAACCCTCCATTTTTGGGTGAGCCTCTATCTTGTATGATATCAGCGTGTTTGTCTCGCCCGGCTTGACAACCGCGGTGTAGGTAAGGTTCATAGAGGTTACTTGCACGGGACTCTTTGCCGCCACCATGGCGTTGTTGAAAGCCGCTATGGCGTTAGAAATGCTGTTGTCTGTACTGTTGGCGTTGCCTCCAAGCGTGAATTTCACCCTCTGGGTCTCTTCGCCCAGCTGGCTTGCGATAGAGCTGCCTGCAGGGTATCTGAGCTCGATATTCTTGACTCCGATAAAGCTTCCCTCTGCCTCATTGCGCTGGGGTATCAATGACGCGTTCATGTCGTTTGCAAATGCACTCGGAACGGCGCTGAATATCAAAATGGCAGCAAACAATGTCGCTATGACGGCAGATAACGACTTCACGAGCAGAGCTTCCCTCGTTCCTTTTATAATCTTTATCTCGTGCGCGCAGCTGCGGTTGCGGATTCCGCCGTGTTACATATAATAGATCCGCGCGCCCAGCAGCAGAGGTTGATAACCGTCATCGCAGGCGGCACCGGCTCTGTCAAACTGGTACGCGGCCTGGCAAAGGTTGCAGGGGACGTGGCAGTGGTTGCAAACGTGGGCGACAACATCTGGCTCCACGGGCTGTATGTCTGCCCCGACGTCGACACTGTTGTGTACGGACTTGCAGGCATGCTTGACGAGAAAAGGGGGTGGGGCGTGCAGGGCGACACGTTTTCGTTCCTGGGCCAGCTCAGGCAGGCGGGAGAAAGGCCGTGGTTTTCGCTTGGCGACAAGGACTTGGCAATGCATGTTTTGCGCACGGCCATGATGAAAAAGGGCAGGACGCTGTCGGAGGTCACCGGGTTCTTTGCAGAAAAATACGGCATCGATGCAAACGTCATCCCTGCGACTGACACCGAGGTTGCGACCATGATATCCACCGCCACAGGCGAGATGCACCTCCAAGAGTTCTGGGTCAAGAACAGGGGCAGGCCGAGGGTCACCGCGGTGCGCTATGCCGGAATTGAAAAAGCAGAGGCGAACCCGGCTGCCATTGACGCCATCAGAAATTCAGACAGGATAATAATTGCGCCGGGAAACCCGGTGTCAAGCATTGGGCCCACCGCGGCAATTGCGCGGCTGAGGGCCGAGCTGGCGAAGGCCCGCGAGAGGGTGATTGCTGTTTCGCCCATCATCGGCGACAGGCCGGTAAGCGGGCCGGCGGCAAAATACATGAGGGCAGTCGGGCTGAAAAGCTCGCCTGCAGGAGTCGCGGCGTTTTACAGGGATTTTGCAGGCGCGCTCGTCATTTCAAAGGGCGACGCCGGCACGTCCGGCGACATCCGCAGGCTCGGCATGGACGTACACGAAACAAACATAACCATGGCGGGCAGACAGGACGAGGTAAGGCTGGCCAGGTACCTGCTCAAGGTCGGAACCCGTTGAAGACATTTTTCATAATACCAGTCAAGAGGTTTGAAAACAGCAAGACCCGCCTTTCTTCAATACTGAGCGCTGACGAGCGCATATTGCTCGCCGGCCTGATGCTTGACGACACCCTTGCCACGCTCAAGACGATCGGTTCAAAGATTCTGGTTGTGTCCGGCGACAGGCACGCAAAAGAGATAGCCGAGTCGCACGGCGCGAGGTTCATCCACGAGGAAAAAGACAGTGGCGTCAACTCGGCAGTCGCGCTTGCAGACAGGCATTGCGTTGACGCCGGCTCGGACGCAAGTGTGGTTGTGCCCCAGGACCTACCGCTGCTGAACGCCGGCGACATCAATCAAATGATCGCAACTGCAAGAGCGGAAAGGTGTATAGCCATATGCCCGTCGCTCCGCTACGACGGGACGAATGTCCTTTTGCGCAGGCCGCCTGACATCATAAAAACGCATTATGACAACAACAGTTACGAGATGCACATAAAATCAGCTGCCGACGCGGGCGTTTCTGCACACGTCATGAAACTGGAGCGGCTGATGTTTGACATCGACACGCAGGAAGACGTGGCGCAGC
>NZ_JBOGQF010000042.1:0-13218 GCF_050748925.1 Nitrososphaera sp. | reverse complement strand
GCGCCGGTATGTGGACCGCAGGAACTGGTCCAGCTTGCCGACGTCGCCCACGCTGAGGCCAAGGGCCCTGTTGTGAATCGACGAATAGAGGGGCGCCATCAGCATGTACTGGACTATGGCCGATGGTATGAGCGCAAGGAGGGCAATGTCCGCCCCAACGTGGTATTCGGCGTTGAAAGTCATGGGCAAGAGCTCCCCGTTTGACGCTATCACGACGTGCGGGTTAAAGATCCACGACAGCACCCTGTCCCCAAGGAGCATGATAAAGTAGAACGTCCCGTACAGCGCAAAGGGGAGCGACTCCCAGAGCTGGATGCTAAAGCGCGACTTGACGGTCTTTTCAGTCGTGGTCGGCGGCGCGTAAAACGCGGGCGCAGACCTGTCTGCAGATTTTGCCCTCGTCCCCTTGACGACTATCTTGTAGTGGTAGCGCGCGGCAAAGATTGACAGCACGATAAACGCTACCCCAAGCGCCGTAAAGTAACGCGCCGCAATGTCCGGCGCCGGGATGATGTAGTACGACAGCGCAAGTGCGATGAACGCAGACACGTATGAGGTAAAGACCCCGCGCAGCTTTTTGAGCGTGAATATGATGTTAAAGCTGAGCCGGTGGAGGCCGACCGTAGCCATGGCGCCAAGCGTGATTGTAGTCAGGATTGCCGGCGCTTCCTGCGTCGTCGAGTAGGCAAGGACCAGCGCGGCCGCTATCGACATGATTGCGATGGTGATGGCGTAGCTCCTCTTGACAGACCTCTTGGTTTCGCCCACGTTTCTCTGCTCGTGGTACATGTAGAACAGCCGGCTGAACATCTGGAGCGGGCCTTCCGTGATGAAAAGCCCGAGGAACACGCCGGACACAAAAGATATCGTCACGTCTGCCGGAAGGCCCTGGGCCATCCAGAGCGAAAATCCCATTATGTTGAGTATGACCAGCGCGCCGAGCCACGGGGTCTGTACTGCCAGCGCCTCAAAGAGCCTCTTGCGCTTGCCCTCGACCGGCTCGCCCATGCGCGTCCATTCCGGCCGGTCCTGCGGGTTCTCGTAGTGGTCAAGAAAGTTGTAGACGTACTTGGCAAGCACGGTCAGGCTGGCAAACCCGCTCTTGGAGGCGACCCTGTCGTCGTACCCCAGTATTTCAAGAAACACGACGACGTCGGCGATGCTGTTGACGCCGTGCTGTATCTCTGACACGGACCTTGCGGCCTTTTCTGCAAACATCCTAGCCTCGATGGTCAGCGGCAGGTCGGACTCTATTGCAGTCACGCGCGCGGCACCTCGCTTGCCACTGGTCTGTCCAAAAGTTCCGCGTACAGGTCGCGGTACTGGTCGATGGAATGCTTTATCGTGAATTTCTGCGCCACCGTCTTGACTGCAGAGGCGCCAAGCGAGCTGCGCGCCCTTTCGTTTCTCAGGAGGCTTGCCATCGCCGTCGCAAGTTCGAACGGGTGGCGGCTCCGGGCAAGTATGCCATAGTTTTCAAGCGCCTCCCTGACGCCCCCGACGTCGGTGGACACTACCACCTTGCCGCACGACATTGCCTCCACCACGGTGTATGGAAAGCCCTCGCGGATGCTGCTCAGCACCACGATGTCGCCGGCATTGTAGGCCTTTTCAGGGTTCCGGGTAGTCCCCATGAACTTGACGCTGCCCTCGAGTTTCAGCCTGCGCACAAGGTCGAGGCAGGCCCGGGCATATGCAAGGTCAGTCGACGAGCCATATATCAGGCAGAGGACGTCCGGCACTATCTCTTTTACGTAGCTTATGGCCTGTATGAGGCTCAGTACGTCTTTCAAGAGCTCTATCCTGCCCACGAAGACTATGGTGGGCCTGCGCTTTGGCCCGCTTTCAATGGGCCGGAACTTGGCGGTGTCTACGCCGTTATAGATGACTCGGATTTTTGAGGCAGGGGTGTTCAGTAGCTCGGCCATAGTCGCGTTTGCCTCGCACACCGGAGCCACCACGTCGGAGGCCTCGTATATCGTCTTGATGATGTTGCTTGACAGGACCTTCCACAGGATGTTGTAAGCCTCGCTGTGTATGTAGAGCCGGTGGTAGAGGAGGAGGTCCTTGAAGGCGACGCCGTGCTCGGTCGCTATCATGGGGCAGTCGTTCTTTATCTTGGCGCAGACGCCCGCAAGGGCGGGTATCCACGCGTTTGACGAGTGGACAAGGTCGACTTTTGGCAGGTCCACTGACAGTATCTGGAGCACCCTCTGGATAAAGCTGAAAAGGTCTATGGCCTCCTTCATCTGGACGGCGCGGTACATGTCGTCGCGGCCAAGCAGGGCAAGGAACGACGCAAAGGTGGCAGGGTTTTCAACGCATTTTTTCACGTCGTGGCCGACCAGCATTGCGTGCATCTGGTGGCACAGCTGCGCAAGCTGGCGGTAATTGCAGGTGTCGGAAAAAAGCTCGGAAACAAACTTTTCAAAGAGCGGCATGAATTTTTTTTTCACGAACGACTCGTCGGTCGAGAGGACCTTGGGGACGAACTTGCCCTGGCCGTAAAATTCCTCGTACCTCTGGCAGCCGTACAGCGGCACCTCCATCACCCTTGACACGTTCTTTGGCACCGCGTACGAGCCGCTGACGTTTGGGTTTGAGAGGATGTTGAGCACCACAAACTCGACTTGCGGCAGGTTGTCGACCATCTGCTTGGCCCAGGCGTAGACGCCTCCGGAGCTGCTGTTGGGATAATTGTCCCAGTTGACCATGAGCACCCTCGGCATCTTACTTGGCTTCCTCTGCTTGCACCATGGCCTCGTCGAGGTCGTCGAGTCGCGACTTGCTCCTGCGCGTCTCCAGGAACTTTTCCACGCTCTCAAACAGCTCCATCGACACGCGCATCTGGCCGGCGGGGTGCAGGTTGACGCTCTTGCCCACGGCTTCCTTGAAGCCGAGCACCTTCATCGCCTCTTCCTTGCCAAAGAACGGGCTTATCCTCATCGAAAGCGACGCGTATTTCATAAATATCTCTTGAGCCTTTTCCTCGTTGCCCGAAAGTATGTAATTTTCATAGGCTCGCTGCAGCGCCCAGAAAGACTCCCTTATCGACCGGTCAAGCACAGTCTGCGCATGGTCCTCGTACATCAGCGCCGCCTCGGCGTAGAGTATGTGGCCAAGCTTCAGGTTGTTTGTGCGCATAAAGCAGCTGGCGGCGCACGAGCACGACAGCGCGGCCCTCGCCTTCAGGCCGGCGTCCCAGCATTGAGTGGCGTCGCGCAGGTAGAGCATGGTCGCCTGCTGAAAGTTGCCGTCGTCTTCGGTATTGATAGCCTCAAGCCAGAGGTTGTTCTTGCCGGTAAGCCGGTCTGACCAGGTCTTGATGATTTTTTTAGGCTCTGCGCTGTACACGCGCAAAATTATCGTTTCCGGCTATAAAACCATAGTATTCATAATCGTGCCATTTTGTAACGCCCCGCCTACCAGGGCTAGCAAAATGTGGAGAGAGCCTCGCTACAGAGGCTAGCTCCCTATACGCACTATTTGCGCCACGGAAGGCACGTCCTGGGCGTTCAGTATGTGGATCATGTAGTGCCCCGGCGGCGCCACGGACGAGTTGATTGGCGCAGAGACGGTTATCCCGGTCGAGTCGGTGTTGGTTATCTGGAGCCACACGAGCCTCAGGTTAGAGTCGTAGTGGTGGGTGTTGGAGCCGAGGCGCAGGAGCGAGACCTTTGTTATGTTGGCGCTGCTAGTCGGTATCCTCATCGTGCCGCCGTACGGGCCCGTAGTCACGCGGCCCGATATCTGGGGCCGGCTGGCATAGTAGTATGGCGGGTTGTAGAATTCCACCCTGTGCTCCCATGTCGACCTGTCAGGCGTGCCGGAAGCGGTCCACACCCTGCCGTCCGGCAGAAGGAGGGCTGCCGAGTGGTACGTCCGGGAGACGTTTGCGTCCGGCAGCGTGCTCCAGGTCTCGCTGACCGGGTCGAAGACCTCGGGCGTGTGGATGTATTCGTCCGGGTCCCTCGCCGCGCCGCCAAACAGCACCAGTTTGCCCGTCGGCAGGATGACAGGCAGTGGAAAGACGCGGGCGACGTTCATCGACGTCGTCGACCTGATGACCGGTGCAGACGCCGTGCCCTGGTTAAAGTCCAGCATCTCGGCAGTGTTGGTGGCAGGCAGCAAATAGTTTGACTGGCCGCCGACTATCAGCACCCTGCCCCTGTCGGCGGCGGTGTTGTTGAGTGGCAGCAAAAAGGACGAGCCATAGTCCCTCCACGAGTACTGCGTCTGCCCGACAAGCGTCCAGGCGCCGGTCGTAGGGTTGACGAGGTAGACGAAATGGTCCATGCCGCACACTAGGAGCTGGCCGGACGGCATCAGGTGCATTCTGGGATACAGAGAAGTGAACGGGCTGACGCCTGCGCCGGGGCCGCCATAGCTCTTTGTGCCTGCGCCGGGAAGGTCGCTGTCGGCGCCGGGGGAATAGGTGGTCGCCGAGTTGGGGTCGTACCTTATCGAGAACGTCTTTGTCGCAGGGTTGTAGATCTCTACGAGGGCGTTTCGGCTGCCGTACTCGTCAAGGCCGTCGTGCACCCATACCTGGCCGTTTGGCAGGAGCACATGCGTCGGGTACCAGCGCCCGTGCACCATCGACTGCACCTTCTGGAAGGTGTTTGACTGCACGTCAAACTCGTAAGCGGAAGCTAGGCCGAGGAACCGGCCTTCGGGGTTCTGCACGTCGTATTTCAGCATGCCGCCCGTGAGGAGCACGTTGCCGTTTGCAAGGTGGTTGTGGTGGCAGCAGAAAAGATCCTCCGGCAGCGTGTAGGATACGGCGGCGCCGGTCGGCGGGTCAATGACCTGGGCCCTGTACGGGCCGGTCAGCGTGGATTGGTGGTACCCAGACCCCGCGATCGCCAGTATCTTGCCGGTCGGGAGAAGGACCGCGTGTATCGGGTTTATCGAGGAAAGGTAGCCGTTGGTCCATGGAGGCGACCCTGACTGGGCCTGCGCCTGCCCAAACACAGAAGAGGACGCGCTTGTGCCGCCCCTCAGCACAGAAGAATCCAGAAACTTGCCAAGTGTAATAGCCGCGGCGCCTGCGCCCAGCAGCTTCAAAAAGTCCTTTCGGCTTATCTTGCTGTCCAGCAACATGGCTGAAACCTCGGCAGCATATTTAACGCAGACGCCTAAAACGCGAGCTTTTTTTGGCTAGTGTAGCCACGCATATGGGCCGCTACGGGGTGTTGCGGTACACTGCGGTCAGCGTGGTGTCCGAGGCTATCGAGACCACCCTCGACTGGTTTGTTGAGCCGTTGTCAAGCCAGTGGTCGAACCTCCAGACGCCATAGCTCGAGACGGTCGCGGTGTACTGCTGGCCCGAAGTCAGAGTGAACGTCGCCGGCGTAAAGCCCGTCCCGATTGTCTGGCCGTTCTGCGCAAGGGTGGTCCAGAATCCCGTCAGGGTGCCTCCGGACATGTTTTGGGACCTTACCGTGAGGGCAGACGTCGGAGGGGTGGCGCTGTCGGTGAACGTCGCCGTGGCGCTTATACCCATAGAGTCAGTCGCCCTTACTAGGTTGGCGCCCTGGACCGACCACGACGGCACTGTGAACGTGGCTGTAAAGGCTCCGGTCGCGTCGGTCGTGACTGACGACTGGACGGTGTTGATGGCTATCCCGTTGTACGTCAGGCTCATTGCGGCCGCGTTGTCAAAGCCGTCGCCGGTCACCGTGACCACCGTCCCGACAGTCCCGGTCGAAGGCGTGGGCGTTATGGTGGCAGTCTTGTACGCCGCCATGAACGCGGTGTCCTTCGATATCGACATGGTCCTCGACGGGTTTGTGGATCCTGTGTCAAGCCAGTGGTCAAAGAGAAAGTTCTCGAAATTGCTTACCGTGATGGTGTACTGCTGGTTGTTGTTCACGTCAAAGTCGATGTGCGAGAAGCCAGAGTTGATGACAGTGTTGCCCTGCGCAAGTGTAGTGTACATGCCAGTCGCGCTGTGCCCGTTCAGCTCGGCCGTGATGACGACGGCCTTGCTGGTCGTCTTTGTGGCCGTGTTGGCCACAGATATGTTGACAGTCGCAGGGGAGCTGTCGGAATTGCCATCGTTTGCGACAAAGGTAAAGCTGTCAGGGCCATCATAATAGTCGTATGGCGTGTACCTGACGGTTGCCTGGTTTACCAGGCCAAGGGTGCCGTGCAGGGGAGGAGACGCGATAAAGAACTGGAGAGGCTGGCCGTCAGGGTCAGAGCCGGTCAGCGTTATCGTCCGCGCGGCGTTTTCGTTCACGCTGACCGACTGGCCGTTTGCGACCGGCGGCGGGTTGCTGCCGTTGCTGTACACCGCCATTATTGAAGTGGGTTGCGTTATCGACACTGTCCGGGCAGCGTTTGTGGACCCGTTGTCCGCCCAGTGGTGGAAGACGATGCTCTGGTAATCGCCCACGGTGACCATATACTGCTGGCCGGAGGCAAGCGTAAACTGGACAGGGGTAAAGCCGGTTGCGACGGTCTGGCCGTTCTGCTCAAGGGCGGTCCACATCCCGGCAAGCGCCTGGCCGGAGCTGTACTGGCTGCTCACCGTCAGCGGGTACGAGGAGCTGGACTGGTGCGTAAAGGTGGCAGTCGCGCTGGCGGCCGAGCCTGTCGAGGCCTGGACGGTGTTGGCGCCGGGCGCAGAAGAGGGAGGCACCGCAAACGAGGCGGTAAAGGCGCCAGAGCTGCTTGTAGTGACAGAGGCCGGGGCAGTGGCCACTGCATTGCCGTTATAGTTTATGGCGACAGAGGAGTTGGGCACAAAGCTGCTGCCGGTGACTGTCACCTGCGTCCCGACCGATCCGCTGGCAGGGCTTAGCGTTATCGAAGCCGACCGGTATACCGCAGTCAGCGTGGTGACCTGCGTTATCGACACGGTGCGAGCGGGATTTGTGGACCCGTTGTCCGCCCAGTGGTCAAAGATGATGCTGCCGTAATTTGAAATCGCCACCACGTACTGCTGGCCGGAGGCGAGGCTGAACTGTGCAGGAGAAAAGCCGGTTGCGACGGTCTGGCCGTTCTGCGAGAGCGTCGTCCACATGCCTGTCAGGGGCTGGCCTGACGCATACTGGCTGTTGACGGTGAGTGAAACTGGAGCCTGGCCCCAGGCTTGGGTAGCGCCTGTGGCAAGCATGGGCATGGCAAGAACGAGCATGATAGCAATGGCCAGTGTCCGCAGTACATTTTCTCCCATACAGAAGCGTCAACAGCCCGGAGTGGAAGAAAAGCGCAGTGTTCAATTTCCTGCGAATTCAGAATAAAATTACTAATCCCGACGCCATAACTGCGACATTTAATTCACTCCCGGTTCTGGGCACTTGCAGCATAGCTCAGTGCCCCATCTCCAGTACTGCAATGCCTACGGCTGTAATTATTGGATTTATTTGGCTGTAAAGGTCAAAAGCCCTGCCGCAATTGGGCGTACTAGTTATATCAAAAAAATTGGCGCCTACTCTGTTGAACAAGTCCCGCATCCTGCTCCTGGCGGCACTGTCCGGAGCCCTGCTTGTGACGACGCTGTCTGCCTTTGCGTATTTTGGCAACAACGCAAAAAGCAAGCTGGAGCCCGTGCAAGAGTCGGAGGCGGTCCACTTTCCGGCGCACATGATAGACATCTATACCAAGAGCGAAAAATATTACGACAACCTCGACGGCGGGTACCTTTACGTCCACGACAACATAGTTGACTCTAGGCGCCACTGCGAGTTTTGCACGAGCGTCGACTACCAGCAAGGGTTCTCAACGGGCACACTTGACCTGTCGTGGGCTGCTGACAAGCAGTTCAACCTTAACGGCGCCAAAAAGGTGACGTTTTACGTGATGGGCGACGAGGGCGGCGAGAAGGTCAAGTTCAAGGCGGCAGGCAAAAAGATCGACAAGATAATCAACGGCACGCTGGCAAAGGACGTCGAGTTTGGCATCGAGTCGCAGCCGGTTGTCCTTACAGACGAGTGGAAAAAGTTCGAGATAGACCTCACAAAGACGGACCTGAACGGCGTGTCAAACCCGTTTGCAGTGGGAATCGACAGAGACTACAACGACGGCCCTGTCAGGATATTCATAAAGGCCATACTGCTTGAGAATGACCCAGTGCAGAATGCCCTTCCGGTTGAGCAAGACGGTGGCACGAATGACGAGGACAAGCAGAACCAGGAAGACGACGACTAGATAATAAAAAATAATTAAAAAAACGTCAGGTGCTTGGCTGCCGCTTGATTTTGTCTATCTCTTTCTGCCCTTCGATGCGGGCCTTTTCGTATTCGCCTTTGGCCTTGCCAAAAGACCGTGCAAGTTCTGGGACCTTTTTCACGCCGAAAAAGACGATTGCCACGGCTGCTACGAGAAACACCCACTCAAAGCCCGCAGGGATCATCATCAACAGGTTTCCCATCATTACCTGATGTGCATGGCGCAGAGGATATTAGTATTGAGCAGGGTTTTGGCGCAAAATGCGGGCACCGGCCTCACCAATAAAAGAAAAAGTGAAAGATAAAATTCAAGCCACGTCAGGCCGGCAGGAAGCTCTGCACCTTCGGCTTTAGCAGATCCCCGAGCACCTCCTCCAGCTTGCCGGCAGGCGAGTACCCGAGCTCCTTTTTGGCCCGCGATATGTCCACCTGGGCGAACTTGACGTCGCCCTTGCGCTCCTCGGCGTACTCGGGCTCCAGATCCAGGCCAAAGATCTTGATCATGTTCCTTGCGAGCTCGTTTATTGTCACCGACCTGCCGGTTGCAAGGTTAAAAGTGCCCGACAACCCCTTTGCGTCGCCGGCCTGCACTGCAAGGATGATGCCGCTGGCAATGTCGTCGACATAGACAAAGTCCCGGGTCTGCAGGCCGTCGCCGTTTATCACCGGCGCCAGACCTTTTGACAGTCTCTCTGCAAACACGGTTATCACGCCGGCGTATGCCGCAGACTGGCCCTGCCCAAAGACGTTAAAGAACCGTAGCGATGTGGCGTTAGGGATCTTGCCGCAGTTTTTGTAAGATGCTGCCAGCATCTCGCCTGCCACCTTGCTTGCGCCGTAAGGCGACAGCGGGTCGAGCAGGTGCCCCTCGGCTATCGGGAACTTTTTCGGCTCGCCGTACACGGCACCGGTGGACGCAAGCACGAAATTCTTTACCTTGTACTCGCTGCAGGCGTCAAGCACGCTTGCCGTGCCGTTGATGTTCACGTCGATCGTGCTTGCGGGGTCCCTGACCGAGTCGGCGACGCTGATTAGCGCGGCGAGATGGACGCAGGAGGCGGGCTTTTCCTTGCCAAAGATGCGGTCCATCGCGGCCCCGTCGCGTATGTCCGCCCTGTAGTATGATACGCCGTTGTCAACAAAAGGCCGGTCGCTAATGTCATTTTTTGCCAGCCGATCGACTACGACGACGTTATATTCGCCGCCGCTCTGAAGCTTTTTCACGAGGTGGCGGCCGATAAAACCGGAACCCCCGGTCACGATTATGTTATGCATTGCAGAACCTTATTTTTTTTGGAGATAAGCCTTGATGCCAATATCCAGAGGGTTTTGCCGGCTAATTGTTCACAAAAGGCCATAAAGTGGCAAATACGACCCGGCAGGTTGCGGAATTGGGATGCATGTGCCCATCGCGTGTATTGTCTTGTCAAAAACAAGGATGAAAAAAGTAGGGTGGCTTGCGCCTAGCCCTGAATTACGCGCTCGTAAAAGCTCGTGTTCCGGCCCAGCGTCTCTATGGATTCAGACCACGACACGTTGGTCACGCCCTCTATTGTCTTTACACGCTCGATGATGTCGCACAGCTCCCTGTTGCTCTTGAAGAGTATGTCGATCTGCAAGTCTGCGGAATTTTCGCCCATGCACCTCTTGACGGCAACCACCTCTTTTTCCCACGACATCATCTCTGCGCCGATGTTACGTGCAGAAGTGCTGGCAGTCGCGACAAACAAAGTCGCGTTCCTCCAGCCAAACTTGTCAAGCTTTAGCTGGTAGACGGTTTCTATAAGGCTGGCTTCGAGCCTTTTTCTCCGGCGCTGCACGGTGGAAAGCGGGATGTTCAGCTCCCTTGAAAGCGTGAGAGAAGAAACGTTGCAGCTTGACGCGATGAGCGACTTTAATATTTTCTTGTCGGCGTTTGAGAGTATCGGAGGCTCAAGGGCGGACTCGGCTTCGCTCTTTGGCGGCCTCCCCCTCTTGCCCTGGTAGAACTGGCTCGTAAGGTTCTTCAGGCCCGTGAGCAGTTCCAGGAGCACCTTGTCCGACAGCGACTCGATGCTGTTGGTGTTTATGCTCATGTTCTCCAGCTCGGACAGGATCTCGTCCTTTGTCAGCGCAAACTTGGCTGCAACTGGCTTGCCGCCATCCCTTGGCTTATCGGAACCGGGATATTTTTTTACCGCCGAGTCTAGTGTAGAAACCACGCTCTTTTTTTCCTCTTCAATGTTCAGGCGCGGCGGAGATATAAGGCGAATGTAATGTGAATACAGAAGAAACGACTTGAATTGTTTTCTTGACACGGCGCGTCGAATCGGTTAGAGCAGTTTGACCGTGTGCGAGAAACATAGGGACTCGATAAAAGGTGGTTAGATATAAAGTATGAATGTTGCTTAACATGCAACTATATTCTTAATATCCCCCGCCGTGACTCCCTAGAAGAATTCTCTAGAGGCTGTGACACCAAATGCAAATAATAGAACATTTCAATGGAGAGAGAATGATGTCAGGTTGGCTGGCCGCATTGCTCGGAGCCTTGCTGGTCACGGCAAGCGCGTTTCAGGGTACAAGCTTTGCCCACGCCGCGCCCTACGAAGTGTCGGGCGAGGAGTCATGCATGGCGCTGCCGGCCAAGGTGAGATGGGATCCCGCGCTTGAAAGGTGCACGCTTTTAGGCTCAATGACTGTCCTTGCCGACGGCGAGCATGCCGCCGGCCAGGGCATGACTTTTTCCGTAGACGCAAAGGCCAGGCTTGCCAGCTTCGGCACGATAACCAACTCGGCCAATGCCACGCTCGCGGTTGCAGGCAAGATGACTATCAACTCAGGCGCCACGCTTGTCAACTCGGGCGCTTTTTCCAATGCAGGGACGCTTGCAAATTCAGGCGTCTTTGTCAACTCGGCCGATGCCACTTTTAAGAATACCGGCAGGATAGCAAATGCAGGGACGCTCAGCAACTCGGCAGGCGCTGCCCTCGCCAATTCAGGCAGGATAACAAACGACACAATCATCAACAACCAGGGCCATGTCGAAAACCGCGGGACACTGGCCGTTTCTGAAGACGCGGTGCTGGCCAGCGCGGCAGGCGCGGCCATAAAGAACTCTGGCAGGATAATGGCCTACTGCGGCGCGCACGTCGCCGGCGCCATATCGGGCAGGCCTGTTACCGACAGGTGCAACGACCCTCCAGCAGCCGCGATGGGATTGTGGTCGCCCTTTAGCCCGCTTTCAAGCGACGTGCAGGCCGGCACCGTCTTTACTTTCAGGGCAAACGCGACTGACGACATAAAGCTTGCAAAACTGGAATGGGACTTTGACGGCGACTGAGAGGTCGACTATGCCAGGCCGCTGTCAGGTAGGTCCATAATGGCGACTGCTATGCACGCCTACGGCGAGCAGGGCGTCTATCACCCGCAGGTGCGCGCAGTCGACAGCGCGGGCGCCAGGTCGGCGTGGGACAGGTACGCCCCCACGGGCCTCGATGCGGCGGCTGCCAACTCGGCGCCCATGGCGGCCAGCGTCATGATGTCGACTGAGCAGGACGTTCCCCTTGCCTGCATGCTGCAGGCCGGGGACCTGGACGGCGACAGGCTGACGTTTTCCCTAATTTCGCTGCCAGAGCACGGCGTCCTGCTTGGCGACGCGCCGGACCTCAGCTACGTCCCTGACGAAGGTTATTTCGGGCAGGATTCGTTCACGTTTGCCGCAAGCGACGGCAATGGCGAGAGCAAGCCGGCCAGGGTGTCGATAACGGTCGTCAAGGCAGAAGCCAGGCAAGAGGTGGCGATGGAGTCTCCCAGCCTGCGCTGGGCGCGCCGGAAGAAGAGATGTACAACAGCCAGCCTGTAGCCCAGATCCAGTCCGTGTCGACGACTGAGGAGGTGCCGGCGCCAGTCAGGCTTGCGGCTACCGACGCGGACGGCGACTGGCTCGAGTTCCAGATAGTGTCAGACCCGCGGTACGGCACGCTTTCAGGAGTCGCGCCGGATCTCACCTACACGCCGGACGCCGAGTTTTACGGGCAGGACTCGTTTGCTTTCATGGCGTCTGACAGCTTTGGCGGCAGCGCCACTGCGACCGTGGCAGTGACTGTCGCGGCCTCGGCGCCGGTCCCTGTCCCGGAGCCGGCCCCCCAGCCAGAGCCGGCGCAGCTCTATTGCGGCAGGAAGGTTTCCTCGTTTGCCCACGTGATTGACGGGACAGAGGGCTACGACTCGCTGACGAGCACAAAGGAAGACGACCTCATCATGGGCTACGGAGGAAGCGATGCGCTAAAGGGCAAGGCTGGCAACGACTGCATCATGGGCGGCCTGGGCGACGACAGGATGTATGGCGATGGCGGGGACGATGCGCTGAACGGAGAGGCGGGCGACGACACGATCTACGACGACACTATCGACGGCGGGGACGGCGATGACAGATGCTGGGATATCATCGGATCCAACAAGGCGACCAACCGCGAGGGCCACTAGCCCGCGGCGGTGAGAAAGGCAGTGTTTTTGTACAATCTCCCAGCCAAGTTCGATGGCGCGACTCTGCGTACATAAGACGCCAGCTGAGCTTGAGACGGGTCGCGATGCAGCGTAGGCAGTCAGGTACGCAGGTTATGGAAATCCGCGGCAAAACTTCCTTATCTTATTGTCTCATAGGCAAGTGGGAGATGCGCGGCGTACCAGACATTTTTGGACCTGTACGCGGCGCCAAGCCGGCGGCCCATTATTGCCCAAAATATGAGAGTTTTGGTAGGAATTTTCTTATAGAGAATAATGTTGTAACAGGATGGTCGACATGATCGCCCGGCGACTGCTCGCCATGTGTTTTGCAGCAATGTTAGTGGGGATGTTTTTGCCTCCGGCAGCTGCGGCGCTTCCCGCAGGCTTTGTCGACTCGCGGCTTGTCGGAGGGCTGAACCTCCCGACCGCGATGGAATTTGCGCCGGACGGCCGGATCTTTGTCGCCGAGAAATCCGGCGCGCTAAAGGTGGTAAAGAACGGCGCGCTCCTCGCCACCCCCTTTGTGACAGTCTCTGAAGACTCGTTTGGTGAA
>NZ_JBOGQF010000041.1:0-13458 GCF_050748925.1 Nitrososphaera sp. | reverse complement strand
TTACTAGAGCGCTCGGTAACCGCGTTCAAGCCGGCGGCTGATGCCAAGGATGTGAGACTCGAAAGTGTGATTGTCGAGGGTGAGAGGGAGGAGGGATGGCTACAGCTGAACTGCGATCCTGACAGAATTCATCAGGTGCTCTGTAACTTGATAAGCAATGCGATAAAATTCGTTCCCCCGCATGATGGCAAGATAGAGGTCAGCGCTATACCGTCGATACAAGCCAGTTCTATCGTCTTTAGCGTCAAGGATAACGGCATAGGGATTCTACCGGAAAAACAGCAGAACCTATTTGCTAAATTCTATCAAGTTGACACTTCATTGACAAGAAATGTTGGCGGCACTGGCCTTGGATTGACAATAGCAAAGGGGATTGTCGAAGCTCACGGGGGCAAGTTATGGGTAGAAAGTGAGCAAACGAAAGGTTCAATATTTCACTTTTCAATACCTATGGAGGAAATGAAATGAAGGATATACTTGTAGTAGATGACAATAAAGAGACGACGGATCTAGTTAAACTCATGCTTGAATTGAATCAGTATGGTTGTACAACTGCAAACAGCGCCCATGAATGTCTAACGGCGATGAGAAAGAGTAAATTTGATCTAGTTCTACTCGACATGGCCATGCCGGTGATGAACGGAATAGAAGTGCTGCAGAAATTAAAAGAAGATGATATGCTCGCTGAGAATAAAATAGTCTTATTCACGGCTTCCCCCGTCTATACAGACATGGATTTGGAGAAAATAAAGAAAAATTTTGGTGCAGTGGACCGTATGAGAAAACCCTTCACAGAACAGGAACTTATCCATATTATTGAGACACATACTGCCTGATACTAGCTTCATAATGGCAGATTAGCAATTAGGAAGAAAATCGTATGATGTCTGATCTCCCTTTTGACACCTGAATCAGGGCGGCAGTTTTTATTTTGCCTTTCCAATTTCCCATCTTAACCTTAGGGGATTCTCTATGTTATGCTTACAAGCTCGCACACAATAGTGAGGGCTTCGCTCCTTATTTCCACCACCCAAAATCTAAAAGCGGCACAAAGTTGAGCACGAAAAAACGGGTTTCCTCTTTGCTATTTATCGTTGTGCGCGTCAGGAATACGACTTCCTGATTTTTCTCAGAGACGCGACAACTCTCTGATCCGACGGGCCATAACTAACTAATAGAAAAGGCCTGTTGATTAATAGCTAGGAGGGCCAGATTTGATCGATCTATTGGCTGTAGTTATTCATGCCAAAATGGTAAAGAGGAGAAAGGAAAGAGAAGGGGGGGTTCGGGACCCGATCAAGCAATAATTATCCTATTACTTGTCGAGAAGCGCTACCTCCTGCGAGAAGTATGGTGGCAGCTTGAACCATCTTCCGTTAGAGTCATTGCCATCGGTGATGAGCACCAGGCCCACATACTTCATCGATTCTTGCTGCCATGCAGTGTCTAGCGAGGGTATGTCATAGCGCATGTATGCGAAATTGCGCTTGTCGACTTCTGTGTGCCATCCTGAAGTAGTGCATAGTATACAGTATTGCAGCCACGAGATGGGGTTGTATCCCCTGCCTTCGGTGATGTTTATCACGTCGACTGTACCGATAAATGACTTTGGCACATCAGTTCCGGGATTGCCCATCGTCATCTTCATGCCAAGTGGGCCTTTCACGTATGCGGTGATATCGCGGTAGTGCTGCTCGTTGCCTGCTTTGTTTGTGAATTCATCAATGAAGAGACCGTCTGCGTTGTACCAGTTCTTGTACTTGTCTGCGTCTGCCTTGAGCGCAGAGAGCGAGCGAGTTCCGTAATTGTCGTATGTATAGCCTATTGCTATCACCCCAGCGCTCTGAAGCTTTGCAACCCAGTTCGCTATGTTCGAGTCCTTTGCACTGCCCGGACCGCTTGAAGGGTTGAAAGTCACGACGAAAGGTACTGCCGGATGCTTTACCTTCTCATCGATTACCTTCTGCCAGGATACTGCGCCCGTGCTTGATGGATACATGTAGAGGGCGACATAGATGCCTGTCTTTGGAATCAGTTTTGCAATGTCAGGTACTGGAGCTGGTGCTGGTGAACCGCCGCTCTTTATATTTGAGAAGAAGGCGTCAAACCATAGATTGTCAGTTCCTATCGTGAATGTTCTTGCTCTCTCTGTGCTGCCACTGCCCCACTTGTTGAAGAAAAGCAAGCCTGCATCATAATCAGACACTGAGACGGAATATGTTTTGCCGACATCGCCTGCAAAGGTGAATGGTGTGAAACCACTCTTTATGACAGCGCCGTTGTACGAAATAGTTGTGTACATGTTGTACTGCTTCGATTTGTCCATCGAGTACGCTTTGACGTAGAGTGTATTTGCTGCGAACGCTCTCTTCTCTTCCAGGGAGAAGGTCGAGCTCACCAGAGCCAGACCCAGCGTGAAAGCGAGCGAAACGAATGCGCCAGCCTTTATGACGTTCCTTCTGCTTCTTTTTTGGGTGTTCATAGCTGACTGCTCCGCACCATAGAATATAGGGTGCAGGAATGCAGCACGGTACGGACAGGCACAGTCAGCTACGACTATTGCAGTTGTATTACAAAGAATACAACTGAACTCGGGAGCTTGAAAATGAAGTTAGAATTGAAAAGAAAGAACGATGAAGGGAATGAGGAGGAAAGAGAAAGGTTGACGTTAGTGCTTGGCTGATAGGTGCGCACTTGAGCGATTTCTTCATCTTCCTCTTCTTCCCTTCATCCCTCCTTTCTTCGATGAAACAGGGCACAGCCATTTTGAAGAGTCCCATTTATTCAAAATGACTAATCTGGATATGGCCTGATTTGGTATTAAGCCCTAGGTCTGCACTGCAATACAAAACATTCTTGCTCCTAATATCATCGGAGCTACAATGGACGAGTGGAGATATCCATGTCCCCGGCAATACTACTGATAGATGAATGTACAAAGCAACAAATGTACGACCTGTTGGCCAGCCTTGACGTTCAAATCGAAAAGATGATTGCAGATGGCTGGACTGTCGCACAGTTGAGAGAAGAATACCGCGCAATGTTGGCACGCCAGCTGAGAGATTGGAACCTGAGAAAAGAATACTTTAACGCTATTCGGATAAAGGCCCGATAGAAAATAGAGTTAGAAGGAAGGCCAAGGGCGAACGCAGACTAATGGCAAACTACCTTGGCCCTTCCGTTTCCTGATGCCTGAGTCGCTAATTCCTCTACGCGTTACTGTACCCTTCGAACTTCGGATCTGATGCAGGTTCGGTTAGTACGTTGGTTGGATTCTGTCTGCTCCTCGTATCTTTATACGGCTCCCCTGAATATAGGCATAGCTATAATTTGTCTCCATAATATGATAATATCACAGTTACTTTTGATTATTTTCGAAAAAGGAAAAAAGGAAGGACGACTACCTTCAGACCAAGAGCGCGTACCTCTGCGCTAGTGTGTCCTTGACTATTTCGCCAATCTTTGCAAGGTCGGCCAGTAGCAGCCGCGCCAACGCTGGAAGTATGTCTCTGCAATAGTCAGCTTCTGTCATGCAGCGAGAAAGAGAGAGCGGCTAAGGTCTGTGATTAGCCGGGCCTGCTGATCTTTTAACCTATTTGTCTTAGGTCCAGAGCGACGCTCTTAAGCCTCATTTTGCCATAGGGCCTTTCGTTCTGTCTCTCTAGGTAATCAACCATCAGAGAGGGATTATCACCACTCATTTCGTCTGGGTGGCCGCATAGAAGTTAAAGCATTACCTCATTTTCGGCTTTGTGAATAGTCTAGCTTCTTTCATAGTAGATTTCTATAAGCATTTTAGGCATTGGCCAAACAATTCTGAATAACGTGATAACGGCATTGGTATGGTGCTTGGCAGCAGCGATGGCCATCGGCTTTGGAGTCGGCCTGGCTTATGGCCTAAGGGGAGCCATCTCTTCTTTCATCAGGGCAGCACGACCATACAGCCGACCCTGAAGAAAGGTCAAAAAATATCGTACAAAGACCACATAGGCATCATTCAGGAGGTTGGAGCATTCAGCGTAATTCTAAAGGATGAGCAAGGGAAGGCGATAGTTCTTCCAACCAAGAATATGCTAGAGGATGAAATAATCATAGAGTCAGGCCCGAGCCCCGAAACACAGGAAAAGATGGTAGAAAGGTCATCGTCAGAATAAGCTGATGACGCCCAACTTTTTTTCTTTCTTGTCCCATCATAATTGATTGGCTATAATAGTTCGCAGTTTATCTTCACTCCCAAAACCTTTTTAGCTTGCTGTTGCTTCAAGATAATTGAAATCTGCTTTAAGCCGTTATATCCTGACGGGAACCTTACGGCCCACTTATCTGGCTTTTGATAACAAACATTTTATCTATTGACGGGCTTCTCGATCACGATTGTTGGCAAGGGCAGGGCTGTCGAGGCAGTTCTTTGTGCTTGTGGCGATAGTCGCTAGCGCAGCGGTGCTGTCAGTCATTTCGTACCAGTACTTTACCTACGTCGCCGGCCAGATAGGCAAGCTTGCGAGGGAGGAAGTCCGGACAAGCGCCCTGGTGCAGGGGCACGCCCTTGCAGGCTCTCTTGAGAACAAGCTGGACGAGGCGGCGGATAACCTGGAGATACTTGCAACCACCCCTGCCGTCCAGTCTGGAAACCTGCGCTCTGCGCAGCCGATGATGGACGCCGCCCAGCGGTCGACTTCTGACCTGACAGACGCCTACCTGTGGCTGGACCAGGACGGCAGGGTGCTCTGGTCGACGATCTTTGGGCAAAACGCCACGCTTGCGGCAAACGGCGTCGGGCTTGACCTCAGCGCGAGGCCGTACTTTGCCAACGTCTTGCAGACAGGCCAGCCGTACAGCCACATCCTGCTGAGCAACGACGGCTTTACGAGGATGCATTTTGCCTATCCGATATTTGAGCAGGCGCCTGACGGCTCGCCCATATTCCGGGGCGTCATTGCCGCGGCGTTCAAGCTAGAGACCGTCGGCATTGCGCTGCAGGGCGAAAGCGAGCCGGACGTTGCCGACAAGATAACGATGGTCGACGCCGAAGGCACCATAGTCTACGCGTCGGCAAAAGAGTTTGTCGGGATGAACTATTTCACAGACGAGTTCCAGTCGCAAGTGTTTCCGTCGATAATCCCGCTTGAAAACAAGGCCGCCTGGCTCGTTGCAGTCACCGATGCCGCCAACTCGGGGTCCGGCACGTTTGACCTTGTCCTCTACGGAGAAGACGTCGCGATGGCGTATTCGCCCGTGTTCCTGAACGGCGAGCACATTATGACCCTCTTTTTCCGCGCGCCGCACGACCTCGCAGGCCAGTCGGCCGTGCTCGTGGAGCAGCAGCGCACTTTTGCAACGGTGATTATAGTCATAATCTGCGCCATTGCGGCAGGGATCTCTGCCCTGGTGCTTTCGTGGAACAGGGCGCTGCGCGCAGAAGTCGCCGAGCGGACGCAGGACCTGATTGCCAAGACGCAGCAGCTAGAGTACAAGACGACCGAGCTTGAAGACTCTAACAAGAACCTGAGGGTCAGCAACGAAAAGCTGTCGCTGGCTTACAGGGAACTCGAAAAGCACGACAGGATGCAGAGCGAGTTTGCCAACATCGCCGCCCACGAGTTGCGCACGCCCATACAGCCGATCCTCGCCATGGCCGACATGATAAACGACGACCTCGATGGCAAGGACAAGGTGGAAGTTGCGGGAGAGGCGATCTCGATAATCAGCCGAAACGCCCGGCGCCTCCAAAAGCTGTCTTCCGAGATCCTGGATGCCACAAGGATCGAAAGTGGCACCCTCCGGCTGGAGCGCGAGATGGTGGACATTAACGAGAAAGTGAGAAACGTGGTGGCTGATTCCGCAAGCATTGTTCCTGAGGACAGGGACGTCCGGGTCCAGTTCAAGCTTGGTACCGATGCGTCCGGCGCGGTCGTCCCGCTGGTTGTTTACGCGGACCGGCTAAGGATGTTTGAGGTGATTTCAAACCTGATAAGAAACGCAATAAAGTTCTCCTGCGACGAAAAAGACATTCTGGTGACGACTGCGAAGAAAGATGGTCAGGTGGTCGTGGAGGTCAAGGACAGGGGGTCGGGGATAAGCCCTGAGATGACGCCGAGGCTGTTTTCCAAATTCTCGACTGACAGGGAAAAGGGCGGGACGGGCCTTGGGCTGTTCATCGCAAAAAACATCGTCGAAGCGCACGGCGGCCGGATTTGGGCCGAAAACAACAAAGACGGCCCGGGAGCGACGTTTGCGTTTGCCCTGCCGCTGGCCCAGCCCTAGTTCTCGGGACGGGATCTTGCGGCATGCCAGTTCTATTCGCGGCTGCATGACCTTCTCTTTTTCTAGAAGGAACCCCAACAGCGCTTAAATCCTGTCTTGCCCGAAAGGAAACGTTGCTTGAGCAGTTTCTTTTGCAGGCCGAGCTTGCCATAGCCGCCCTCGTGGTCATCGTCGGCCTGCTGATGATGTGGATTATAGTCTCGGTTCCGGTGTGGATAGCGGCCAAGATAGTCACGCTCGGTAGGGCGAAATTCACCCGGGCGATGCTGGTGACGGCGGTAGGGCCGTTCATCTATGCGCTCGTCTTCTTTCTCTCAAACGCGGCGCTCACGGCCACGCTTGGCCAGCAGTTCCTGATAGCCGCAATATCGTTCATCCTTGCCTTCATCGCGTGGATCGGGGTGTTCAAGGTGGGATTCAGGACGGGCTGGATCCGCGCCCTTGGCATCGCGTTCGTGGCGACCATAGTCTTTGTGATAATCGGCGCAATAGTGACTGCCGGCCTGCAGGCCGTGGCGCCCGGCACGCCTGCGATAACGCCCTTTCCTTCGTTCTAGCTGACAGAAGCGTACTGGCGCTCGCACCAGTCCACCATCGACTGGAGGTCCTTGGCGACATAGTCGGGGCCTTCCTCCGTCTCTGTGGACGCAAGGGCCGCGACGCGCAGCTCGCCCTTTAGCCTGCCCCTCATCGTCCTTGCAGTCGACGTCAGGAACTTGCCCGGCCCCTCGCCGGACGAAAATATGCACACAACCATCAGGCCGCGCTTGTTGCCCCACGCCCGGGAAAGGTAGCGCTGAAAGTCGATGTCAAAGAACGGGTCGATGTCCTGCTCGACGTTTCCAATGTACCGGGAATCCCACCCGAGGATCCTAAACGCGACTGCCGCGCTCTTTGCCACGTGCGTCCTGTCCTCCGTGCCGGCGACGCACAGCACGTGGGCGTTCATCCTAGGCTCGGCCGGATGCGCGTTGAACTTTACCACGTCAATGAACTCGCCCACCAGGGCCGACAGGTGGGCGCGCTCTGTCTTGCCCAGCCTGCCCCTGCTGTATAGCTCGCCTGCCGTGTTTGCAGCAGGCAGGATGACGTCTGTCAGTATCTTTACCGAGTCGACGTTGGAGTTGAGCACGCTCACCAGCAGGCGCCTGGCCTGCTCTTCCTCGCCTGCAAGTGCAAGCTCTAGCAACCGTTGCTGCACCTGGGTATAGTTTACCGGGAATTCGAGATCCGCGATGCCGGTTTCCAGGAACCACACGTTGACCGCGCCGACCTTTTTCTTTTTGACAAGGCCCATCGCGTTCATGACGTCGAGGTATTTAGAAATGGTCATGCGGTTGATGCCCGTCTTATCTGCCAGCTCGATGCCGGAAAGCCCCGTGCCGGCGTTCTGCAACACGTCGACTATTTTGCGCTTGACCTCGTCGAGCGTGTAGCGCCTGTACATAGCCAGACACCCTCACTGCAGGATAAAACCCTTACCGGTGCTTTTTCTTGGGCATCTTCCTTGAATTCGATATCAGGTCGGTCAGCGCGTTAAAGGCCTTGCCGACCTGGTCCATCTTGACCAGCATTATGGTGTCTGTATAACAGCTGACGGTGTCTTCTATGTTGATGTGCCTCCGGGCAAGCTGGTTGTAAAACGCAATCGCGCAGCCGGGCGTCTTGATTATCTCCTCCGGGCTGTGGACGATTATGGCCGCAAGGTCGCCTTCGACTTCCAGTATGTCGCCCTGCGTAAACATGTCCTTTACGTCGCCCAGGACAACGTCGTCAAACACGAGCGTGATTGACATGATGCTCTCTGACACGCTGATATAGCTGTCGACATTTTGCGTCAGCGATTTTGCAATCTTCTCAATCGTTTTTTTGCTCTTTGCAGCCGACAGCTTCGCCACGTCTGTCTTGACGCTGACGGTGCTGCCAGCCAGTATAGACGCTATGGGCCTTTCCGGCACATCATAGTCGCGCCTTGACCTCTTGAGCGCGGTGACGATGCTCTCGGTGCTGGTGTTCTTGCCCAGCATCTGGTCCACCTGGGGTTTCACGATCCTTGCGAGCGCGCTGATGTTGCAATAGTCGCGCTGCAGCGAATCCTGGAACGAAAGGTCGTTGTTGACCACTTCCTTTACCGCGTTTGTTATGGATTTCTCGTTGACCGACATTGGCCACTAATGCCCTGATTTAGGTCAAAGCTGGCCAAAAAATATAAATGTAGTGATTGGAACGAAATGCGCGTTCATGGTCAAAGTTGCCCTGGCGTACTCTGGCGGCCTCGACACGTCCGTGTGCATCCGCTACCTGCAAAAGCTGCACAAGATGGACGTCGTCACGGTCACCGTTGATTGCGGCCAGGACGACGATTTCAAAGAGATTGAAAGGCGCGCCAGGGAGATAGGCGCAATAAAACACGTCTACGTCGACGCCAAGGAAGAGTTTGCCCGCGACTATGTCATCCCGAGCATCAAGGCAAACGGCCTCTATCAGGGCAAATACCCGCTTGCGACTGCGCTTGCAAGGCCGCTGATTGCGGCAAAGACTGTCGAGGTTGCCGAGAAAGAAGGTGCTTCTGCAATCGCGCACGGCTGCACCGGTAAGGGCAACGACCAGATACGCTTTGACGTGACCATGCGGGCCCTTAATCCTGAATTAAAGATAATCGCCCCCATCCGCGACATGAACCTCACAAGGGACGTCGAGATAAAATACGCCCGGGAGCAGAACATCCAGATAAGCACGGAGGCAAAAAAATACAGCATCGACCTCAACCTCTGGGGCCGAGCGGTGGAAGGCGGCAACATCGAAGACGCGGACTTTGAGCCGCCGGAAGAAGCTTTCAAGTTCATCAATTTCAAAAACGACAAGGCCGGCTACATCGAGCTGGAATTCGACGCAGGCGTGCCGGTGGCCACAGACGGCAAGCGCATGCCCATAACTGACCTCCTTCAATACGTAAACGACAAGGCCGGCGGGCACGGCGTGGGAATCGTCGACCACATCGAGGACAGGGTGGTCGGGATAAAGTCGCGCGAGGTCTACGAGGCGCCAGCTGCCGTAACCATAATTGAGGCGCACCGCGACCTTGAAAAGATGGTGCTGACAAAGCACGAGCTGTCTTTTAAAAAATTGGTCGACGAGCAGTGGAGCTGGCTGGCGTACGCCGGCCTGTGGCAGGATCCGCTGCGTTCAGACTTGGACAGGTTTATCGACGCGACCCAAAAGCGCGTCAGCGGCACGGTGCGGATAAAGATGCACCGAGGCTCGCTGCGCGTGGTAGGAAGGGAGTCGCGCCATTCGCTGTACAAGAACGACCTGGCGACGTATGCGGCCGGGTCGACCTTTGACCAGAGCCTGGCAAAGGGCTTTGTCGAGCTGTGGGGCCTGCAATCGATAATCGCAAACTCGGTTGCGGACGCGGCTGACAAGAACAGCAGCAAAAAGGAGAGAAAAAACAAATGAAAAAAGAATGCCAAGAATGTGGAGCCGAAATAAACATCCCCGAAGACGCGGTGGTTGGAGAGATCGTCACATGCCCGGACTGCGGCGGCGATTTTGAAATCGCGACAAAGACCGCGGAAAAGGTGGAGCTAAAGCCGGCAGAAACAGTAGGCGAAGACTGGGGACAATAATGACCAAGGTCTGCATCATCTACGACAAGGTGCGCTTTGAGGAAAAGGCACTCTATGACAAGGCCGCTGAAAAAGGGCTGCAAGCTCAACTGGTCGACGCCAAGACCGTGACGGTGAGCACGGACAGCAGGCCCGGCGACCTTGCGCTCGGCGACGTGGTGATGCAGAGGAGCGTCAGCCATTACAGGGGGCTGTACCTGACTTCGTGCCTGGAATTCCTGGACTACCCTGTCATCAACAGGTTCCAAGTGGCAGAGACGTGCGGCAACAAGCTTGTCACGTCACTCGTGCTGGCAAAAAACAACATTCCTACGCCAAGGACGCAGTTTGCGTTTTCAGCCGAGCAGGCGATGGATCTCATACAAAAGACGGGCCTGCCGCTCGTGCTAAAGCCCATCGTGGGCTCGTGGGGCAGGGGCGTGTTCCCGCTCCGCGACGAGGAGACCGCCAGCATGATAATCGAGATGAGGGAAGAAAACGACAGCCCGCTTTCCCGGATATACTACGTCCAGGAGATGATTGACAGGCCGCCCCGCGACATCCGGTGCATCGTCGTCGGGGACAGGGTCGTGACAGCTATCTACCGCTACTCTGCCGAAAGCGAGTGGCGCACAAACGTCGCGCGCGGCGGCAAGGCCGAGCTCGCGCCGATAACGAAAGAGCTTGAAGACATGGCGCTAAAGGCGGCAAAGGCGGTGGGCGGGGGCATACTGGGCGTCGACCTGATGGAGGACAAGGCAAGGGGCCTGGTCGTGCACGAAGTGAACAACACCGTCGAGTTCAGAGGCGCCGCCACGGTCTCTACGACCGACATCCCTGGCGCCATGATAGACTATGCCGCCAGCATGGCAAGAAAGTAGCTGGCCAGTTTCGGCCACTATTGACCCTTATTGGGTCAATTATATCCAAAAAATATAAATTAGTATTTTCAAGGCTTTCCTTTCAAAGATGAATAAAATGGAGGACGTTTCCTAGATGAAGGTTGGAGTAGTCGGCGCTTCCGGCTATGTAGGCGGCGAACTGTTGAGGCTTCTTGTCACCCACCCCAAGGTGGAAGTTAACATGGTGACTTCGAGGCAAAAGGCCGGTGATTACGTGCACAGGGTGCACCCGAGCCTGAAAGGATTCATCGACATTACATTTTCGCCGATGGACATGGAAAAGCTTGCCAACAACTGCGACGTCGTGTTCACGTCCGTTCCGCACGGCAAGGCCAACAAGATAGTGAAAGACCTCTACGACAGGGGCGTCAAGATAATCGACCTCTCAGCCGATTTCCGCCTGAAAAACCCGAAAGACTATGTAAAGTGGTACGGCTGGGAGCACCCGTTCCCGGACATGCTGTCCAAGTCGGTGTATGGCGTGCCGGAATTCCACCGCGAAGAGATCAAAAAGGCGCAGCTGGTTTCGTGCCCGGGCTGCATGGCCGTGACGTCGCTCCTGGCGCTAAAGCCGCTGATTGAAAACAACCTCATCGACACCGAGCACCTTGTAGTCGACAGCAAGATAGGCTCGTCCGGCGCCGGCGCCAAGGCAAACGCCGGCACGCACCACGCGATGCGCTACGGAGTCGTCAGGCCGTACAAGCCGGCCAAGCACAGGCACACCGGCGAAATCGAGCAAGAGCTGTCCGCCATCGCGAAAAAACAGATCAAGGTCAGCATGAGCCCGCACGCAGTCAACATCGTCCGTGGCATCCTGACTACCAACCACACGTTTTTGAAAAAGGACGTGGAGGAGCTGGAGCTGTGGAAGATGTACCGCAACTCGTACAAGGGCGAGCCGTTCGTCCGGCTCATCCGCGACAAAAAGGGCCTGTACAAGTTCCCGGATCCCAAGTTTGTCGTAGGATCCAATTTCTGCGACGTCGGCTTTGACATAGACGAGGACAACAAGAGGGTGGTCGCGCTGTCGGCATCGGACAACCTGATGAAGGGCGCAGCGGGCTCGGCGATACAGGTAATGAACGTGATGTTTGGCTACGAAGAGACAGACGGGCTGCGCTACACGCCCCTGACGCCGGTATGATAGTCCTCAAGATAGGGGGAAGCGTCGTCGACGGGCTCCACCCGTCAACGCTTGCCGACATCAGGACAATCGCGGAAAAGGAGAAGCTGGTCTTTGTCCACGGCGGCGGCAAGGAAGTCACCGCGACTGCGACGAAACTTGGCAAGGAACAAAAGTTCATCGTGTCGCCCGGCGGCGTGAGGAGCCGGTACACCGACAAGGAGACGTCTGAAATCTACACGATGGTCATGTCGGGCAAGATAAACAAGGCCATAGTCGGGATGCTGCTGCGGCAGGGCATAAAGGCAGTCGGCATTGCAGGCATCGACGGCGGCATATTAAAGGCCGAGCGCAAGAAAAAGCTCGTCATTGTCAACGAGAAGGGGAGAAAGATGGTGATAGACGGCGGCTATACCGGCAAGATAAACGCGGTCGACCCGGCGCTCGTGAACAAGCTGGTGGAAAGCGGCTACGTGCCTGTCATCTCGCCAATCGCCCTTTCAGAGGACTTTGATTTTCTCAACGTCGACGGCGACAGGGCCGCGGCATACATTGCAGGCGGGGTCAAGGCGGACAGGGTCATGTTCATAACCAACGTCAACGGCCTCATGCTCAACGAAAAACTGGTCACCGCGATGACGCTCGAGCAGGCAAAAGACGCGCTGCCAAAGATAGGCTTTGGCATGGAAAAGAAGGTCCTTGCCTGCACGGAGGCAATAGAGATGGGGGTAAAGGAGGCGATAATCGCGTCCGGCCAGGTTGACAACCCGGTATCGTCGGCGATGGCGCACAGCAACTGCACGGTGATAACCCCGAAATGAACGGCGAGGACAATTATTTTGGCACGCTCTACCAGCGGTTCCCGGTAAACGTCGCGCGGGGCAAGGGCGCGATGTTGTGGGATACCTCTGGCAAGGAATACATCGACTGCATGGGAGGCTATGGCGTCGCGCTCGTCGGCCACTGCAACGACAGAGTGGTCAACGCCATCAAAAAGCAGGCAGACGCGCTCATCACGGCGCACATGTCAGTCTACAACGAGACGCGGCTTGATTTTCTGAAAAAAATGGCCGCAGTGGCGCCGGAGGGCCTGACCAAGATGTTCTTTACAAACTCGGGCACCGAGTCGGTAGAGGCCGCGCTAAAGTTTGCGCGCAAATTCACGGGCAAGCCCGGGGTGATAGCCATGAACGGCGCCTACCACGGCAAGACCTTTGGCGCGCTCTCTGTCACCTACAACGAAAAATACCGAAAATCGTTCATGCCCCTGCTGGAAGGGGTAAAGTTCGTCCCGTACAGCGACCCGTCAAAGCTAGAAGAGGCGATAGACGACTCTACAGGCGCAGTCATCCTCGAGCCGATACAGGGCGAGACCGGCATCATCGTCCCGCCAGATGACTTGATACCCAAGATCCGCGAGATATGCACGCGGAGGGGCCTCGTGCTGATATTTGACGAGATACAGGCAGGCCTCGGGAGGACGGGCAAGATGTGGGCAGGCCAGAACTGGGACACGACGCCGGACATCATCTGCCTTGCAAAGGGCATAGCCGGCGGG
>NZ_JBOGQF010000040.1:0-13690 GCF_050748925.1 Nitrososphaera sp. | reverse complement strand
ACCACAAATAGCGCGGCGCCACCGATGAACCCGCCTACCGTTTCAATCTTGCCGTGCCCGTACGTGTGATCAGTGTCCCTTGGCCTTGCCGCAAGGTTGACTGCGATTATCAGTATCAAAGTGACGACGGCGTCTAAAAGCGCGTGCGTGCCGTCTGTCAGCAGCGCAAGGCTGCCAGTGACGGCGCCTGCAACAAACTCGAAAACGACGACTGATGCTATTGCCAGTAGCGATATGCGCAGCGCATTTCTTTTCAGTGCGTAATCCGCTGCCACGGCTCGCTATCTTGCATAAAATTGCTATTTAGGTTTTGTCAAAAAATGGGGGCCTAGTTGGCCAGCGCGTCAAGCCGGCCTCTAAGGTTCTTGTACCTGTTCCTGACGGTCACTTCGGTGACACCTGCCGCGTCGGCAATGTCTGTCTGCGTCCTGTTCTCGCCCGTCTCAAGCGATGCCATGTACAGCACCGATGCCGCAAGGCCCATCGGGTCCTTGCCTGCTGACATGCCTTCCTTCACCACGTCTTGCATGATGTTCATGGCGTGGCGCTTGGTCTTTTCAGACAGACCTGACTTGCTTGCAACCCTTGCAATGCACTTCATCGGGTCTATCATCGGGATCTTCAAGTCAAGCTCCATGACGACCAGCCTGTACATCCTTGCCAGGTCCTTGCGCTTGACGTTGCTCGTTTCTGCAATGTCCTTGAGCGTCCTTGACATGCCGGTTTCGCGGATGGCAATATAGAGCGCCGCGCCCAGGGTCGCAGATATCGTCCTGCCCCTCACGAGCCCGCGCTCTTGCGCCTTTCTGTAAATGTATGCAGTCTTTTCGATGACGGCGTCTGAAAGCGACAGCTTGTCCTTGAGCCTGTCCAGTTCGGAGAAGGCCTGCCGGAGGTTCCTGTCTGTCGGGCTGTGCGCCTGCGTGCGAAAGTCCCACGCGCGCAGCCTGTCCATGGTCGTCTTCATGACGCCTTCTATCTGGCGCCCGCTTGCGTCCTTGTCCGTCCGTGCTATCACGGTGGAAAGGCCCATGTCGTGCCTTGCAAGGGAACTTGGGATCCCTGTCCTTGCCCTGTCGTCAGACTCTTGCGAGTTGAACGCGCGCCATTCAGGGCGGCTTTCCTGTATCCTGTCCGATATCACCAACCCGCAGCTCCGGCAAATAATCTCGCCAGACTCTGGATCTGTGACCGTCCTATCGTGTTTGCATGGGGATACTAGTGATGCTTTCATATTTTTTCTCTCTAAAAGCATGTAATTATCGCAATCATAACTTATAAGGAATATGCAATTAAAAATAATTGCCTTCGGCCTTTGTACTATTATGAATATGTTTTGGATTTTTTATAATTGCAAATATTTGCAATCTTATTAGTCAGATTGCTATAAATATGCATTGTTGAACTGCTAAATCTTTGTTGGTACGATCCTGATAGCGCGCAGGTAAGGAGCCTGTTTCTAGAAAAATTTCAAGAAATCATGCTAGGAAATAAGCAATCTAATATAGTAAAGAAACCACCTTCTAACAATGCGTTACGGTCTGCTTTTCGCCGTTTCAGCTTTGCTGCTTGCTCCTGCCAGCGCAGCGGGCGTTTCGATTGACAGGCTGGAGAGTACGGGGCAGGCAGGAGGGCCGGCCGTGGCCCGGCTGACACTGAGCTCAAACGCGGCGGTGTCGTTTACGTATTATGTGCAGGTAATAGACCTTGCAGGGTATACCGCGCACATCTCGTGGAAGAGCGCAAGTTTGGGCGCGGGAGAAGAACGCGCTTTCGAAACAACATGGGAACCGGAAAAAGAGGGACAATATCGCGTGCAGGCATTTGTGTGGGACAACAACACGTCGCTGGCAGAGCCGTCAAGTGTGCCTGTAAACGTCTCTTCGAGCGTTGCGGAACACTGCTCCGGCGCAGCGTCGTGCTTAGCCGGCAAGGTGACGAGGATGGTGGACGGCGACACGCTATACGTCGACAACAATTCAATCAGGCTGTCGCTTGTCAACACGCCGGAAAGGGGTGAGCCCGGCTACAGTCAGGCCAAGGCGTTCACTGCTTCCCTCTGCCCCGTAGGCTCGAACGCGCTGGTGGATGAAGACGACGGGCAGACTGCAGGCAGCTACGGCAGGATGGTGGCAAAGGTGTCTTGCGGGGAAAAGGTCCTCAACGAGGAACTGCTGGAGCAGGGTCATGCGGTAATGTACGAAAGCTTTTGCGGGAAAAGCGAGTTTGCAGCCGAGCCGTGGGCGCTAAAGTTCGGCTGCTAAACCGCCCTCCAACTAAATCAAGCGCGTCTTTTTGGCGCCATTCTGAAATGGCATGGGTAGGTCCGGCAGCCCAAGCTCGACTGACTTGCCGCCTACAATCGCAAACGTCCTGCCATCATACGTGCACTTTACCACCAACGGCAACGGCTTTGTATCTGCGAGCCTGTCTGCAACCTTGTAATATTCGACGAGTTTCCTCTGCTCGTAAACGGTCTGGTTCATCCTGCGGAAACGCTTTTTGCTCATGAACTTGAAGGCGAGCACGATGTGGCGCTTGGGGTAGATTGAAAACATCTCACGCACCAGCAGGCACCGCTCTATCTGGTCCTGCGGCACGTACAGTATGTCGCTCGTGCCTGACTTGGCCTCGATGGTCAGCATGATGCCCTCGGAGTTGTTGACGGCGACGATGTCCGGCAAGCCCGTCGAGCTGCCGCCGAGCCGGCGCGCAATGAACCCGTGCTTGTTCAGCCTCTCCACGAGGCCGTGCTCGTACGCATAGCCCCTGCTCCGGCGAATGTTGCCCAAACAGTCTGCGGTTGCGCGCACCCTGCCATAAAGCTCTCGGTCGGAAGTCTTTTATTAAAACGCCAGCAACGTACGCCATGGCTGGCAGCATACAGAATTCACTTGACTCTATCGACGCCGATCTGAAGGACATGCAGGAGCGCCGCGAAAAACTGATCAAGGGGACGCGCGACGCGGTAATGCTCTGCAGCAAGTCGATTGTCGCCATGCACCACGGCCAGCTTCAGGAGGCGGCAGAAAATATGGAAAAGGCAAAAATCATGCTTGTAGAGTTTCGCAGCTTTGCCAAGAGCGACCTGTACAGGTACATCTCGGTGGCCGAGCAAGAGCTCGTCGAGGCTTATGCTCTGAGGGCAGTCATGGAAGGGTTGCCGCTGCCCCAGATGGGTGACCTCGCAGTGTCAGGCCCGTCATACCTCACCGGGCTTTTGGATACTGTAGGCGAGATAAAGCGCCTCGTCTACGACAGGATGCGGTCAGGCAACGAAAAGGACGCGGAAAAATTGTTTGCAGTCATGGAGGAGATTTACGGCGCGGTCTACCCGTTTGCAGTCTATGACAACATTGTCGCGGGCTTGCGCAAAAAGCTGGACGTCGCAAGGATGCTCATCGAGGACATCCGCGCGGTCGTGACTGAGGAGAGCAGGCGCAGGGCGCTCATTGACGCCGTTGGCAGGCTTGAAGGCGGCCTGAAAGATTAAGCCGGAACGAGCCTAGGGCCGGCTTAAAAACACTCGGCACGGAACAATAGCGTGCTGATCAAGGAGCTCTGCCTGCAGGCCACAACGTTGCACGGCAGCATAGTCGCGGCAGGGGTAATCGAGGACGGCGAGCTAACAGGCTATTTCATCAAGCCCAAGGTGCCTCTCCAGAACGCTGAGAAGATGAGCGAGATGGTGATGCATGCCAACATCGTCGCAGTCATCGGGACAAGCAACGAGGACTTTTTCGGCGAATTCGGGTACCTCATGGCCCACTGGAAGCACGCTGATGTCTTTATCTTTCCAATAGACGTCGAGACTCCAAAGCTGCTCGTGATTCGTGTCGTGCGCCCTTATGACCATGAGGAGATCGTGCAGCAGATGACTGACTTTATGCGGGAAAAAAGGATCAAGCTGACAGGCGTGCCCCGGGCCCCGGATCAATAGTCTGGGTTTTTGACACATATTTTCCATACCGATGGAATGTTGATATATGGTATCGACAAATTGAGCATCGACGAATAACGTGGAGGAGTATGACTTTTTCAACGAGCTCTGCGGCGTGGCTCTTGCAACCGACAAAAAGGTGAGGTTCGCCGGCGTGATGGACAACGAGGGCAAGCTCCTCACGGGCAAGTACCGCAACGACATCCACTCGCCCATGTACCAGTCCAGCACCGCGCCTGATGAGAACAAGAACCTGTTTTACGCCAGCTACAGGTCTGTGATGCAGGCGAGGTCCTTTGAGCCGCACCTTGGCCAGCTGAAATACCAGCTGTCCGAGTTTCAGAACGTAAAGCTGGTGACCGTGCCCCTGACTGTCCGGCAGGACAAGTTCCTCTGCGTCTCGCTTGACCTCTCCGACTCTTGCGAAAAGACGATCGCCAAGCTTTTGGAAAGCATCTAGTGGAAATCTTTAATTCTAGTCTCCGCCCTTCGTGTACCGATGCCCTTTTCAGGTATGCTCTTGAACATTGCAGGTTCAGAGTGGGCCATAATCATACTACTTGCGCTCGTGCTCTTGTTCGGGACAAAGCGCCTGCCCCAGTTGTCGCGCACGATAGGCAAGGCAGTGGGCGAGTACGAAAAAGCAAAGCAGACCTTTAGGAACGAGATGCAGGAAGCGACAGAGGAGGCAAAGAGGGACGCCGGCATCAGCAAGCTCCCGCGCATCACCGGGCCCGTGACGACAGAGCGAGAAAAACTTGAAACGATAGCGGCGTCGCTTGGCATCGACCCTGCAGGCAAAACTGAAGAGGAGCTACGGGCGCTGATCTCGCAGCGGATGAACGTCTAACACTTAAATACACTATTTTGCTAGCTTGCAGCCATGGCCCAGCCAATCAACCCGTTTGAGATGGCGCTCAAGCAGCTTGAAGAAGTAGCGAAATTGATAAAGCTCGACAGCGGCATGCACCAGGTTCTTGCGCACCCAAAGCGCGTGCTCACTGTATCCATCCCGGTCAAGATGGACTCTGGCGAGATCAAAGTTTTCACAGGTTTCCGGTCCCAGCACAACGACGCGCGGGGGCCTTACAAGGGCGGCATCAGGTACCACCCGCAGGTCAGCATCGAGGAAGTGAAGGCGCTGTCGATGTGGATGACCTGGAAGTGTGCCATCGCCGACATACCGTACGGCGGCGGCAAGGGCGGCATCATCTGCAACCCCAAGGAAATGTCAAACGGCGAGCTGGAGCGCATGACGCGCCGGTACGCGTACGGAATCGCCGACATTATCGGCCCGCACACCGACATCCCGGCCCCCGACGTCTATACGGGCGGCAAAGAGATGGCCTGGATAATGGATACCTATTCTGCGCTAAAGGGCAACTATGTACAGCCTGAAGTCATTACCGGCAAGCCCCTGCCTATAGGGGGCTCGCTTGGCAGGAACGAGGCAACCGGCAGGGGCCTGTCGTTCACGGTGCGAGAAGCGGCCAAGAAACTAAAGATAAACATGAAGAGCGCGACCGTCGCCGTGCAGGGCTTTGGCAACGCTGGCCAGTTTGCGTCGCAGCTTGTCGAGGCGCAGGGCGCGACCGTGGTTGCAGCTTCTGACTCTCAGGGTGGCGTCTACAACAAGGCAGGTATATCGATTTCTGCACTGAGAAAGCACAAGGACAAGACCGGCTCCGTCATAGGCTTTTCCGGCGCCAAGTCTATCACAAACGAGGACCTGCTCGAGACGGACTGCACAATATTGATACCGGCGGCATTGGAGAACCAGATAAACGGCAAGAACGCCCGGAACATCAAGGCCAAGCTCGTGGCCGAGGCAGCAAACGGCCCGACTACGCCTGACGCCGACGATGTCCTCTACAAGAACAAGACACTCGTAATCCCGGACATTCTGGCAAACGGCGGCGGCGTGACCGTGTCCTACTTTGAATGGCTGCAGAACCTCCGGCGCGAGTACTGGACAGAGGACGAAGTGAACCAGAAACTTGACAAGAACATAACCAAGGCCTTCTTAGACATCTATAAGACGCATGAGGACTACGGCGTCAACATGCGCAAGGCATCGATGGTGCTTGCAGTCAACAGGGTGGTAGAGGCAATCAAGATACGCGGCCTCTGGCCCTGACTCTACTTACCTTTTCTTAACCTGCTTTCGATGCAGTAACTTTTATTGTTAAATCAACTCTCAATCACCTGCATGGCAAGCCCAAAAGACGTGGTTGAACAATATGTTGACGCTTTTGCCAGAAAAGACGTCAAAAAGATGAGAAGCTTTCTTTCAGACACTAATTTCTCGTTCAAGGGTCCGTTGGAGGCCTTTGCCACGGCTGACGACTTTGCCGCTGCACTAGTGCCTCTCGTCCCAATAATTCAGAGCGTAGAAAGAAAGTGATTGCTGATGGCAATGACGTATGCATGTTCTACGACTTTGTCACGACCGTCCCTGCCATCGGGACGACGAGGATTGCCGAACTGTTCCAAGTAGAAAACGGCAAGATAACTTTTATCAACCTATACTTTGACCCGCGCCCGTACGCTGCAATGTTTGGCCAGAAATGATGATGAGCGGTCTGCGACTGCTTTATTTTCTCCGCCATTGCCTTACCATCCCAAAGGCAACCACGCCAACTATCGCGGCGCAAGCCGCGGCTGCAAGCGCAAGTATCCCGACATTTGCCACGTCTCTCGCTAGCGTGGGGCTTTGAGACGGGACATATCCGGGGCCAAGTGCAGCCAGGTCCACGTACGCATCCATGATTGGTTGCGTCCGCCCGCATATTCCTGTCCCAAGCGACTCGCTGCCGTAGGCATATACAAGGTACTCTCTGCCCTCTTCAAAACCATAGCCGCAGTCACCGCCGCCCGCTCCAGTCGTTATCGTTATTGCGCTTTCTGTTACTCCTTTCCAAGGCCTTTCAGCATCAAAGTGCACAGTCTTACTGTAATTGCTGGATTCTATGCTGACTACTTTACCTGCAAATACTGCAGCACTCTCATCGAATGCCTCGCTCTGAGGTATTGGCCCGTTGCAGCTGCAGGCAAATACTGTTGGCATTCCTGAAAATATTGCAAGTGATTCAGCGATACAGAAAACCCCTAAAAGAAATGTAGCATTGACTATTCTTGTCATTCCTTTCCATCCTGCAGTTCATCAGCAGCAAGCAATGAAAGGACCCTCCTGCCGTTTTCAGTTATGGAATAATATCTCGCAGTCCCGACAACGTCGCTCTCCTCTATGAGCCTTGCCTGCACCAGCATCTCGGCATGGTTATCCACTGTTTTCCAGTCGACATCCAGCTCTTTTGCCAGCTGCAGCTTGTTCTTGTGCTCGTCTCTGACTGCATTTAATAGCTTTATGCGCGTCTGGCTCCCGCGCATTTTTGAAATCAACCTAAAGGTATCATAGTCGTAGCCCTGCCTGCTCCACTTTGACCTTACTTTGCCCCGCCAGATGACAGTTCCTGCGACTGCTCCCCACGTTATTGGGAGTATGATTGGGGACGATTCATAGATGTAACTCACAGCCGGATGATCGAGGGGACCACTCGATTCTATGGCAGTTTCAGCAAAATTTTCAGCTGCATAAAGCCGGTCTTCAATTACCGAAGGATCTTGATTAGAGTCTTGCAGAGAGTTCGTGTCGGGGTCAGTAATTATCATGCCAGGCCTGCCCGTGCTTTTGCTTTCAAAGCTCTCCATTTCTGCGGCGCTGTTTTCTTCCAGTGTAGACGAGGTGTTGGTCATGGCCCGGGCAATGATGACAGCCGATATAGAGACGGCGACAATCACAAGGGCGATGAATACAATATCGATTACAATCCGCGATGAAGGCAATGCGTATATCTCATCCGACTCGTCGGTATTCTAATAAGGTTTTACCCAAACGGCGCATTAAAAACAGAAAAAGAGAAAGAGTTTACTCGGTGTTGAACGAGTGTCCGCACGAGCAGCTCTTTGTCACGTTGGGGTTGTTGATCTTAAAGCCGGAACCCATCAGGCTCTCGACATAGTCGACGTTTGCGCCCTTCAGGTACCTCTGGCTGTAGCTGTCAACGAGCAGTTTTACGCCGTTCTGGTCAAGGACTGCGTCGTCCTCGTCGGCCTTTTCCTCAAAGCCCATGCCGTATGACAGGCCCGAGCATCCGCCGCCGGTGACGTAGACCCTCAGGAATAGGGCTCTGTTGCCCTCCTGCTTCATGAACTCGGCAACCTTCTCGGCCGCCTTTGCGGTTATTGTTATCGGTTGTGCTTGCTGAACGCTTTCCATGTATGGATCTTGCATTTTTTAATATAATAAGTTTTCCTAACCACCAACACGGTTTTTGGTTGTATTATAAAGGCGCTAAAAACGTGAGAGAAAAGAGAGAGCCTGGAAGAAATCAGGCCTGCTTGGCTTCTGCCTTGGCCTCGGTGGCTGGCTTTTCTTCCGCCTTCTTTTCCTCGGCCTCGGGGGCGGCATAGTTCTCGACGAACTTTAGGTTCTTGACGGCCGGGACAAACTTGAAGACGTCGTTTGCTATTGCCCTCTTTATTATCTGGAGCCCTTCTGCGAGATATGTCTCCTCCGGCAGCTCCATCTCTAGGCTTGCGCCTGCGAGGTTGAACTTGACCTTGCTTTCTTCGACTGGGATCCTGCGCTTTATGAGGGCGGTGATCTTGTCGTTGTCGGCGTCAAGCTTTTTGACCACGTTCACGTCGTAGAGGAGCGTCTTACCCGCAAAGCGGTGGTTGAAATCGACCTGAATCCTGCCAGAGCCGATATAGCGTATTATGCCGGTCCTGTTGTCGTCCATCTCGACTACGTCGCCTACCCTGACCTCGTCGGCCTTTTCGCCGAGCTTGCGCTGCGGGACCATCCTGACCTTGCTCGGATCGCGCTCGCCAAAGCCCTTGTCCGGCGTGACTTCGACGTTGAGCTTGTCGCCGACGCCTGCCTTTGCCAGCGCCTCGTCAAGGCCCTTCAGGACCCACGCCTCGCCAACAGATACGAGCCGGGGCTCGTACTTGCGAGTCGGGTCGTAAAGGTCGGTCTTTTTAGCCTCTTCTTCGCGCGTTGTCTCGAAAACCTCGTTAGTGTCCTTAACTTTAGCAGTGTAATCTACCAGTACAAGCGAGCCCTTTTCCATTGGCATGAAAATCGGTCTGTTTCTACGTTATATAATCCTAAAGAAAAAGAGGCTAGTTTAGCCCCTTTAGCTTTTCAAGCGCCACCGTCGTCGCCTCCGGGTTTGCTTTGACGCCTATCATGTTCATCGCCGACGCGATGGACGACAGCGTGCGCATGACGTGGTAGCTGTGCACCTCGCCCATGCAGCCGACCCTGAACACCTTGCCCTTCAGGTCGCCAAAGCCGCCTGCCACCAGCACCCTGAACTGCTCGCTGAGAAGGCCGCGGAACTTTTTGTCGTCCATGCCCTGCAAATAGTTAACGGCAATCACTACGTTGCTCCTTGCGTCCTGCTTGGCAAACGGCATCAGGCCCATCGCGCTGAGGCCGGAGTAGAGCGCGTCGGCACAGATCCTGTGGCGCCTTATCCTTGCGTCCATGCCTTCTTCAAGTATCATGTTGAGCGCCTCCCTGAACGCATAGTAGAGAGGAAGCGCGGGGGTGAACGGCGTTTCAAAGTGCTCTTCCTGGTACTTGAAGTAGCGCTTCAGGTTGAGGTAACTGGTCGGGGGCGGGTTTTCCTGCATGTATTTCTTGGCCCTCGGACTCACCGACACCGGGGACACGCCCGGTGGTGCCGCCAGCGCCTTTTGCGAGGCAGTCACGCAGACATCAATGTTCCACTTGTCCACCGGCAGCTCGTCGCCTCCGAGTATCGAAACAGAATCAGCGACAAAGAACGCGCCCTTTCGCGATGCGAGATCCCCGAGCTTGTCCATGTAGCGGATGGTCGTCCCGGTAGAAGTCTCGTTGTAAACCGCGTAAAGTGCCTTGATGTCCTTGTGCTGATCAAAAGCCTTCTCGTATTCCTCGAAAGGCGGGTTCTCGCCAAACGGCGCTTTTATCCTGATGGTCTGGCCGCCCCAGCTGTCGATTAGGTCCGCAAGCCTTGTCGAAAACTCGCCGTTGACCGGGATTATGGCCTTGTCGCCTTTTTTGATGAGGTTGACGACTGACGTCTCGACTGCGCCGGTACCAGACGTCGTGAGAAGGACGATGTCGCCCTTGGTCTGGAAGACCTGCTGCGTCTTTTCAAATATCTCTTTGTATAGTACGCGAAAATCTTCACTCCTGTGGTTTATCACAGGTGCAAGCATTGCATTCATTACCCTATTGGGGACGTTTGTCGGACCTGGAAGCATTACGAGATATTCCATGATCAAAATGAGGGGCGCGCTGGCCGATATTTAAATCAACAAGGCTGGACCGCGCAAGCCTCGCTATTTTTCTTCTTCGTCATCTTCACTTTCAATTTCTAGTTCTTTAATGCTGAACCCGAGCTCCTTGGCCTTCTTGGCAAGCTCTAGGGATTTTTGCATCACGGCAATCGCATCTGTCTCTTCAGTGTACAGTTCTAGTTCTATCTCCATGGGTAGATTTGATGCAAAAAATTTAAAGCAGTATCTCCATCGGTTGCGAAAAATCGCAAGGTTTTGTCGCCATGGGGAGAACACTCTAGATTCAAAGTCCTGATTTGTTTGGTCAATAATGCTCTGAAAGAGTAAAGTCATGATTCTTTTTCGTCATCAAGAATGTTTTTCTTGTTTTCAAGCTTGATAATCAAGAAAGAGAATCCAATTAAGGCTAAAATAACATCGCGCAATTGGAGGCATCTTATGCAAGTTAGCTCACAACGTTTGACGGCCACTAAATCTCTGGCACTGCTGGTTATTGTCGGCACGGTTCTTGCGTCAGTTGTCATATTGGTGCTTGGGCAGGCAGTCGGCAAGAGCATAGAAAGCGTGATGATTCTGCACGACTACTTTACCGTCCTTGCAATCATGTCCGGGGCAGGATTCATTGGCGTGCTTGTGTTTGGTGCCAGCCACGGAGGACAGGGCGCGCACCACCCGGACGCAATTAACATGCTAAAGGTGCTGGCGTTCACTGCGGTAGCCTCTACATTCCTCATCGAAATCACGGGCACGATAGGGTATATCGAATACAGGTTGCCCGATCCTGACAGCGCCAAGTCCAAGATAAAAGAGGTCTTTCCGTTTGCTCACGAACCCATGTTTGAAACGATGGAATACCTTGGCCTGCTTGGGACCATGTGGACGGGGTTGATAGCGTACCTGACATGGCATTTCAAGGAAAGGGTTCTCGCCGAGCCGGGCGTCAAAAACACAATGATAGTGTTGATATCGCTGGCAATAATTTATGCTCTGGTGATCTCGCTGATGGGCATAGTGCCTACCAAGATCGCATCTGTCCAAGGATAAGAGGGAGGCGAAAAGAAAATGTCATTTGTACCAAAGCTTGGCCTGTCAACAACCCAAGTATCCGGTGCCGTAGCAGCGGCCATCATAGCTGCTTCGATAGGCCTTGCTGCTATTGGCGTGTTGACGTATGTGCGCAAAACAGACCCGTTCAAGGTATGGCTCGTGCCCTACACTCCTACCGCGCAGTATGGTGGGATATTCCTCTACAGCAACGTAATCTGGGGCGCGCTATGGGTCGGGTTGTTCCTTGTGCTGAGGCACAGGCAGAGCGCAGGAACCCTCCAGACGTGGCTGCTGTTCTTTTTGGCTTCGTTAGCCATAGGGACGGGGTTTGCAGAAGCCAGCCTGAACTGGAGCCAACTGTCCACGGTAATGCAACTGGGCGTTAACGGGTCTGAAATTACAGGCCCTCCCACCGGACAGGCAACCAGCGAAGTGTCTGTAAAGATACTTGAAGGGTCTTCAATTCAGGGAAATCCCGGTTACGAGCCCGGCATTGCAATTGCAGGCAAAGGCGACCTGATAACCTGGATAAATGCCGACGTTGCGCCCCACACGGTAACGAGTGGCGCCGGGACAGACGATCCAAAGTCTGGCAAGCTGTTTGATTCCGGCTCACTGGGACAAGGGCAGAAATTCCGCATGGATGCAAAGAGCCTGGGAGGAACAGGCAGCTATGACTATTACTGCATAGTGCATCCCTTCATGAAAGGCAAGGTGACCATACAGTAGCACATCGCCAGGGTGGCGGTCTGCTGGTGCGATGAGTCATTTATTTTAAAACAACTTGCATCCTGTAATATTTTATAATGGCGAGACAGGCAGGCATCACCATGAAGGAGCGCCGATCTGCGGTACTGCAACATGCGAATAAAGCTGGCTATAATGCCGTCGCGGCATTCGAGCCTGAAAACGTCTTTTACCTTACCGGCTTTTGGGGCGAGGCGATTGCCGTCTGCACTGCCGATGGCACAAAATTGATAGCACCCAAGCTGGAATATTCGAGGGCTCAGCATTCGTCCGTCGGCTGCGAGGTCATCCCGACAGAGCGCGGCAGCGAACTGCTGATGACGTTTGTCGCGCAGGTAAAAGACAAAAAGGCGTGCACCGACTGCAGCGACTTTACAACAATCGAGCATATACGCAAGCTGGGTAACAACATTGCAATCGACACCGAGCCTTTCTTTCAGGCGCGCAGGATAAAGGACGACGCAGAGATGGCAGTCATCGCCAAGGCGTCACGCATACTGGACAACCTATACGAGATATGCGAAGACGAGATCAAGCCGGGCGTTTCCGAGCGCCAGCTGCAGGCAAAGCTCATTTACGAGGCGATGAAGATGGGCGCAAACCCACCTTCGTACAATTCAACCCTGAACCCGCTCATAATCGCCGGGGGGCCAAACGGCGCGCTACCGCACGCAGAGGTGACCGACCGCAAGTTCCGCAGCAAAGACATGATCGTCGTTGACTTGACCCTCCGGCACAAGGGCTACATCGCCGACGCGACCAGGACATTTGCGCTCGGCTCTGCCACAAAAGAGATGACACCGGTCTACAATGTAGTGCAAGAGTCGCAAAAAGCCGGACTCGACGCGGCGACTGCCGGGGCGACGTGCGGCCAGGTGGACGCCGCATGCAGGGATCTTATCAAAGAGCGTGGATATGAAAAATATTTCATCCATTCGACCGGCCACGGCATCGGCCTTGACGTGCACGAGCCGCCATGGCTCCGTACCAACGCCGAAGAAGTGCTGAAGGCAAACATGGCAGTCACAGTCGAGCCGGGCATCTACCTTGAAGGCAAGTTTGGCGTCCGCATAGAAGACAGCGTCCTTGTCACAGGCGGCCGGCCAAAGGTGCTCAACAGGTACACCAAGGACCTAGTCGTCCTTTAGGGACTTTGAAACGATCTCTAGCAATCTGCGGGCGACCGCCTGTTTGCTGTCAAGTGGAACGTGCACCACTTTTCTTTTTTTGTCGACGATAAACACTTCGTTGTCGTCAGAGCCGGCCATCGACCCTTTCCTGCCCACGTCGTTTGCAACTACCAGGTCCGCATTGCATTCCTTTAGCTTGTTGTAAGCCTTGTCGACAAGGACCGCGTCAGAGACGTCGTAGTCTGCCTTGAACGCGACCAGAAATGTGGACTTGTTGATCTTTTTTACGTCGTCGACTATTTTCGCGGTGGGGATCAGCGACACGCTCATGCCACCTGCCCTTGTGTCCAGCTTTTTGGCCGACCTTTTTGCCGGCGCGAAGTCTGCAACCGCTGCGGCCATTATCGCGACGTCGTAATTATTTTTCAATTCCTTTGCAACGGCATCGCGCATCTCGGCGCTCGTGCTG
>NZ_JBOGQF010000039.1:0-13769 GCF_050748925.1 Nitrososphaera sp. | reverse complement strand
AAGACCAGAGGATCGTATATCGCGATTATAGAGTGATGAGACATGGTTAGAAATATCGGAGTTTCAGTCATTGCACCCCGCAAGACGTGCGAGGACGAGCTATGCCCGTTCCACGGCACGCTCTCTGTAAGGGGCAAGCTGCTGACCGGCACGGTCGCAAGCGCCAAGGCCAAAAAGATGGTCGTGGTGTCGCGCGAGTACCCAAGGCCGGTCACCAAGTACAAGAGGTACGAAAGGTCCAGGTCAAAGGTGCATGCATACCTTCCCACGTGTGTCGAGGTGAAGGAAGGCGACGAAGTAATCGTCGCAGAATGCAGGCCGCTTTCAAAGACGGTGTCGTTTGTAGTGATTGAGGTGAACACAAAGGATGGCAGCGGGAACTAAGTCAAGGGCAGTTTCCGCAAAGGGCGTCGAGGAATTCCGCCCGTATATCACGCGTGCATTGCCGGTAACAGCCGAGCTGGTATGTGCTGACAATACAGGCGCCAAGGTGCTGCGCATCGCGCAGGTCACCAGGTACAAGGGCAGGCACTCGAGGCTCCCCGCGGCGGCAGTCGGCGACTTTGTCACTGTAACTGTAAAGAAAGGGCCGGCAGAGCTGCGCAAGCAGATCTTTGGCGCAGTCATTGTCAGGCAAAAGTACCCGATACGCAGGCTAAACGGCGTGCGCGTCGCTTTTGAAGACAACGCTGCAGTGCTCGTGACGCCTGAAGGCGAGATCAAGGGCACCGACATCAAGGGGCCGGTCGCAAGCGAAGCGGCAGAAAAATGGCCGAGGATTGCAAACCTGGCAGGGATGATAGTATAGCATGAATCCAAAATTCATTCATTATGCCAAGCACCAGCGCGACAAGATGGTCGGCGCCACGCTTGCAGACAACCTCCGCCAGCAGTACAAGAGGCGCAGCGTGCGCGTCATAAAGGGCGACTCGGTGCGCGTAATGCGCGGCGAGTACAGGGGCGTTGAGGGCAAGGTGGAAAAGGTCAACACGGAAAACGGCACCCTCCAGATAGAGGGCGTCCAGCACGAAAAGGTCCGCGGAGGCCAGGTAAAGGTCCCAATCCACGCGTCAAACGTCATGGTAACCAGCTTGAAGACAGATGACAAGTACAGGTCCACGATGCTGAGCAGCCAGCAGCAGGCGGCTCCAGCGCCGCAGGCAGAAAAGCCGGCAGAGGCCAAGGAAGAGAAAAAGCCCAAGGCCGCGGCAAAGAAAGCTCCGGCAAAGGCAGCGAAAAAGGCCAAGCCGGCAAAGACGGCAAAAAAAGCAAAGGCAAAAGCCAAGCCAAAGAAAAAGGAGGCGACTAGCTGATGGGCAAGAAAGGAGGCGATACCCGCGTAAAGAGGCAGATGGCGCCCAGGTTCTGGAACATCAGGCGCAAGGAAAGCCAGTTCGTCTTGAGGGTCAAGCCAGGGCCGCACCCAAAGCAAAAGTCCTACCCGCTTGGGATGGTGCTGCGCGACGCATTGCACATCGCAAAGACGGCGCAGGAATCAAAGATGCTGCTAAACGAAGGCAAGGTCAAGGTTGACGGCGTGGTCAGGCACGACATAAACCTGGCAGTGGGCCTGATGGACGTGGTAGAGCTGGCAAACGGCCAGGCATACCGGCTCGTCCCAAAGGACTCTGAACTGCTCGTGACAGTCCCGGTCGAAGGCGCAGAGAAGGCAGTCAAACTAGCCAAGATAACGAGCAAGGTCACGACCAAGGGCAAAAAGCTGCAGTACGGCTTCCACGACGGCAAGACCCTGCTGACCGACGCCAAGATGAAGGTAGGCGACACGTGCGTGCTTGCGCTGCCAGAAGCCAAGGTAAAGGAGCACATAAAGTTCGAGAAGGGCTCGATGGCGCTCATCATCTCTGGCGAAAACGCAGGCAAGACAGGCAAAATTGAAGACATCAGAGAGGGCGTATTCTCGCTGCCGACCCGCGCGCTCGTCACGTTTGAGGAGAGGCAGGTCGAGCTCCCGGTGGAGATGGTCATGGTTGTCGGCGTAGACAAGCCAGTGATAAAGGTGAACTAACATGAGCGAACAAATTTCAAGCATGAAAAGGATTGCAGTCGACAAGGTAGTCATCAACATCGGCGTCGGCAAGTCCGGCGAGCCGATAGAGAAGGCCAAAAAGGCGCTCACCGAGCTGACCGGCAACAGGCCAGCAGTGAGGGGCGCCAAAAAGACCGTGCGCGACTTTGGCATCCACCAGGGCGAGCCGATTGGCGCGATGGTTACCATGAGGCGCGGCCAGGCTACGGAATTCCTAAAGCGCGTCATTGCAGCCAAAAAGAACGTGCTCAAAGAGTCATCGTTTGACGGCTTTGGCAACATCTCGATAGGCATCCACGAACACATCGACATCCCCGGCACGAAATACAACCCCGAGATCGGCATCTTTGGCATGGACGTCAACATCGTCCTCGTCAGGCCAGGGTACAGGATTGCGAGGAAGAGCCGAAAACGCGCCAAGATAGGCAAGAGCCACAGGATTACTAAGGAAGACGCGATAGTGTTCTTCAAGGAACAATATGGAGCAGAGGTAGCATAAAATGCCAAAACCAAGAACAGTAGAAGAAACAGGAAGAAAGATAGTAGCGCATGGAAGAGGCGCCCACTGGTGCAAGCGCTGCGGTTCATATAACGGCCTCGTCAGAAAGTATAACTTGATGCTCTGCAGGCAGTGCTTCAGGGAAGTGGCGGCAAGCCTGGGATTCAGGAAGTTCGAGTAAAATGCCAGCGCTAAACGTCCTCGCAAACATGTTTACTACTATATACAACAACGAGTCCAGAAGAAAGAAAGAATGCATTGTGCTCCCGGCAAGCAAGTTCGCAAGCGAAGTGCTGCGCGTCTTGCAAAAGCACCGCTACATTGGTGAATTTGAACAGGTAGACGACGCCAGGGCTGGCAAGTTCAGGATACAGCTGATGGCAAAGATAAACAAGTGCGGCATCATTACCCCGCGCTTTTCGGTGAAAAAAGACGCATACTTTGACTGGGAAAGGCAGTTTTTGCCTGCGTACAGCATGGGCATACTGCTCGTTTCCACGAGCAAGGGCATCATGTCGCACCACGAAGCGCAGGTCCAGGGTCTAGGAGGAGTTCTTGTTGGCTACGTCTACTGAGAATGCGATAATCGGCGAGGTAGAGATACCTTCAAGTGTCAAGGTCGCCAAGGACGGGAGCTTTATCTCTGTCAAGGGCAAGATAGGCACGGTCAAGAAGGACTTTCTTAAACTGCCGGCCACCGTCACGGTCGAGGGCAGCAGGATAACTATAAAGCCCTACGGCACGAGAAAGCGCGATCTGGCAGTGACGAACACGGCCAAGAGCATCCTTGAGAGCATGATAAAGGGCGTTGAAAAGGGCTTTACCTACAAGGTAAAGATCGTGTTTGCACACTTTCCAATCTCTGTCAAGGTAAAGGGCAAGGAAATCTACATCGAGAACTTTTTCGGCGAACGGGCACCGCGCGTCGCTCGCATCCAGGGCGACGCCACCAAGGTTGAAATCCAGACCGAAGACGTCCTTATCAAGGGCCCGAGCCTCGAAGACGTGTCGCAGACTGCCGCCAACATCGAGTTGTCGACCAGGATAAAGGACAAGGACCAGCGTGTCTTCCTCGACGGGCTGTACATATATGCCCGCGAAGAGGGCATGTAAGTCCCGGCGTTTTTCCTTTTTCCTTTTTATCACTCTCAACGCAATTCTCCACAGGCTCAAGACCAAAGATTTATTTTGTGCATGGAAAGTGCGTATTATTGCGCCGCTGTAGCTCAGCATGGTAGAGCAAATTCAAAGCGCAATATTGTGCTTCGGAGCTTAACTGGCTGTTAACCAGTGGGTCACCAGTTCGAGTCTGGTCAGCGGCGCCATCTTTTCATCTCTGCCTCTCCTATAACACTCTTAAGGCATCAAAGCGGGTACGGTGTTAAATAATTCCCAGAGTTAGCCACGTTATGAAGCAGCTTTCCCTCGCTTTGCTATCCCTGCTCCCCTTAGGGGCGATTTTCGCGCAGGTGCCACAGGCAATGGCCACGTCCCAGATCACCGACTTTAACGGCGACGGGCGTGAAGACCTTGCAATCGCAGCTCCCAATGAAGACGTGAACGGCCGTGCAGATGCAGGCCTCGTCAATGTAATCCACGGGTCGGCGGCAGGCCTTTCTGCAACGGCCGTGCCGGACCAGAGGTTTTTCCAGGACAGCGCTGGGATTGCAGACTTTTCTGAAGACAACGACCGTTACGGAACGTCGCTTGCAAGCGGGGACCTCAACAAGGACGGGTACAGCGACCTTGCAATCGGGGCGATTGGGGAAGACATCGGCTCTGTCACTGACGCAGGCGCGCTTTCTGCGATTTACGGCTCGCCATCAGGCCTGTCTGCCGCCAGCGTGCTGGCCGACCAGCTCTGGACGGGCAGCAGCCCCGGGATTAGCGACGACATACCTGCGGCGTGCCCCGTCACGGGACTTGGCGCGGCAAGGGCCCTCACCAGCGGCGACTTTAACGGCGATGGCTACGAAGACCTGGCAGCTGGCGCCGTGACTACCCGCGTGACTTTTGGGGATTGCGGCGGCTCGCTGTACGGCGACAACGGCCTTTTGCTTGTCATATACGGCTCGGAGTCAGGGCTTGCTATAACCGTCGCCCGGGACGACGAGTTCGGGACGCAGAGCAGCATAGCAGACTTTGCCCGCACGCTCGCAAACGGCGACTTTGACAACGACGGGTATGCGGACTTGGCCGTCAGCTTTGCAGTGACCAGCATAGTTGCGCCTGGCGACCTGACGGGCGGCGGCTGGGGCCAGGTGTACGTCTACCATGGCTCGGCAACAGGGTTTGCAGAGGGTTCCGATGGTAGGCTCTCACCTCCGTTCCCAAGCTGGAACCAGGGCTCTCCAAATGTAGAAGGCGAATTGGAAGACCAGGACAATTTCGGATATTCCATAGCAACCGGCGACTTTAATGGCGACGGGTATGTAGACATGGCTGTTGGAGCGCCAGGCGAGGACCTGTCGGCAGAAACGCAGGAAGGCTACGACCTGAACGAGAACCAGGGCGCGGTGAACGGCATCTACGGCTCCGCAACAGGGCTGTCCGCCACGACCGTACCTGACCAGTTCTGGACCCAAGACACTCCAAGTGTAGAGGATTCTGCAGAGCTGGGCGACCGCTTTGGAGGGGCCCTTGGATAGGCCTCATTTTTTCCACCCGGCCGCGCCGCGATAGCTTTAAAGTGACAGGGGCGTTATTGCGTGACGGACAGGCTTGAGCGAGGCGCCCGACAGCGGCAAGATAGAGGACCAGCTAAAGGGCAAGACCTTGCAAGTCTACATGTACATGATAAAGCGCAAGGAGGCCGTCGGCGTGCGCGAAGTCCAGCGCGACCTGTCGTTTTCAAGCCCGAGCGTGGCCAACTACCACATTGAAAAGCTCGTTTCGCTTGCCCTGGTGAGCCAGGACGAGTACGGCCGGTATTACGTCGTGCAAAAAGTCCAGGTTGGCGTATTGCAGGCGTTTGTCAACATTGGCGGGCTTGCGGTCCCGAGGCTGCTCTTCTTTGCGGCATTTTTCACGACGATGCTCGTCGCCTACCTTGTCCTGAGCTTTAGCAGCCTTGACGTATTTGCAATCGGCTTTGCGGTTGCAGGCGCGGCCGCGTTCTGGGCAGAAACTGCAAGGGTCTGGATAAAGCGCCCCGTCGCATGACGTTTCAGAACTCGAATTTTGAAATATTATATTTTAAGGATGTCAAGGGCGATCGCATCGGCAAGGAGGCCAAAGTGGTGGCTCGACACGACGTACCCGTTCTTGATGTCGCTCTGGGACAGCCAGCGGTTTGTAGAGCTGAACAGCCGCTCTTTTTTCATCCTCTTTTCAATCGCTTCAATGTCAAGCTCCCGCTCTTCCACCTCTTCGGTTTCCGTGTATTTTATCGTCATGAGCACTTTTTTGACCAGCACCCTGCGGCCGAACCTCTGGGAAAAGTCCCTTGCGCCCTCGTCGATCTCTGTCAGCTTCATCTTGATCTGCATGCGGTTGAGGGCGTCCCTGCTCGTCAGTAGCCTCTCGTCAATAAACCGGTCGTAGCTCATCGGCTTTTCTGCCTCAATATCATTAATAAGCATTCATTCAACAGGCTCAAAGTGGTAATATGGCGTACCGTCAGGCCCGACGCCGCATTTTGACATCTTTACCTTCATGCCCTCTCTTAGTTTCGCGTCTCCAATAGAGCCGACGAGCCGGAAACCGTCCATCTCTACTATGCCAAACGTCCCTTCGCGGCCTCTGACGTGCGAGGCCGCAAACTCGACCAGCGTCCCGGCCGTGGCGACCTTTGCGAATCTTGTCTTTGAAAGGCACGAGGGGCAGCGGGCAGAGGGGGGCCACGCCTTTTTCCCGCAAGAAGTGCACACGGGCACCATGAACACGCCTTTTTCCAGGCTTTTCAGAAATTCAGACGCCAAGCACCATCACCGTCGCCGAAGACCCCGCCGCCGCCAGGTTGTGGACAAGGCCAGTCGTGCAGTTTTTCACCTGCCGCCTGCCCGCCCTGCCTGCCAGCTGCAGCGCAATTTCTGCCGTCTGCGATACCCCCGTCGCGCCGACTGGGTGGCCGCAGCCGAGTATCCCGCCCCGGGTGTTGACGGCAATGTCTTTATACAACACAAACCTGCCGCCCTCGCCCTTCTCTGCAAAGCCTAGGTCTTCGTATGCGAGTATTTCCAGGATTGTAAAGGCGTCGTGCAATTCTGCAATGTCGACATCAGACGGCTTTATCCCGGCCATCTTGTAAGCTTCATCGGCCGCGCGCCGGGCCGTGTCAAGCTTTGTGAAGTCGGCAGTGTTTGCAAAGCTTGCGCCGTTTGTCTGCTGGCCTATACCATTTATCCACACGGGATTTTCTGTTTTTTTCGCCTTTTCCTCGCCAAGCAGGAGGACTGCCGACGCCCCGTCGCACGGCGCCGAGCAGTCGAGCAGTTTTATCGGGTCGGCTATTTTTTTCGACCCCATCACGTCCTGAATGCTCACGGGCTTTTGAAAGAGCGCGTTGGGATTTTTTGCCGCGTTCCTGTGATTATTCACAGACACCTGTGCCATCTGCTCCTCGGTGGTGCCGTAGCGCCTCATGTGCGCCTTGGCAAACATGGCCGCCCAGTGGACCGGAAAGTTGAACGCGCCCCGCGTCACGTCCCATGTCAGCCGATTCCCTTCGCTTGCCGCCTTTTCGGCGCCCACGACGAGGGCCGAGTCGCAGAGGCCGGCTGATATCATCGCGTATGCAGAGGCGATGGCGTTGGTGCCTGAATTGCAAAGGTTGTCGACGCGCTGCGAGACTTTGGGCTTTAGCCCCAGCATCTCTGACACTATGGTGGAGCTGTACTGCTCGGTGGCGCAGGTCGACAGCATGACGGCGTCGATGCCCTTGCCAAAGTCCCTGACAATCTCGACGCAGGGCTCGCAGGCCAGCTCGAAAATCGGCTTTTCGGAGGCTTTTGCAAACCTTGTAGTGGCGGCCGAGGCGATAGCTACCCTGCGCAATCTAGAAGGTTGACAACATTTCCCTAAATGAACTTTCTGCGCCCTCGACAGGGTTCAACTGCAGGATGGGTAGGGTGACGCCGGCGTCGCAAAAGCGCGCAAGTGCCTTTCTGCAGTCGCCCCTCGTCCCGGCGATTGCAATCGAGTCGAGTATCTTGTCAGGCACCTGCTTTGCAGCCGCGTCGCCGCCGCTTTTCCAGTACGCGTCTGAAATGCGCGCCACCTCGTCCTGAAAGCCGTTGCCTGCAAGAAAACGCGCGTAATATTTCCCGACTGCGACATAGAACGCAAGCGTCTTTGCGGCCTTTTCCCGCGCCCTGGCCGGCTCGCTGTCAGATACCGCGCATATCAGCGAAAGGGCGACTTCGAATTTCCTGCCTGCCGTGGCCTGCTTTATGTCTGCAATGGTACGGCCGAGCTCTTCAATGGGCCGCATGTATAGCAGCACCCCGTCGGCAAGCTCGGTTGCAAGTGACACCATCCTCTTGTTCACCGCGGCCACAAATATCGGGACGTGTGGCCTTGGCGGCTGGTGCAAGAGCTTGAAGTTCTTGAAGCTGTAAAACTTGCCGGCATAGCTTGCCTTTTCGCCCGACGTCATGAGCCTGAGGCACTCTACGTACTCGCGCATCCTCGCCACGGGCTGCTCGAACCTGGCGCCGTGCCAGCCCTCCACGATTGCCTCCGTGCTGGAGCCAAGGCCGATTACCGCCCTGCTGTTTGAGAGCATGTCAAGCGTCGTTGCGCCCATCGCCACGGTGGCAGGCGTGCGGGCAAATATGCTGATTATCGAAGTGCCAAGCCTCACCTTATTCGTAACCTGCGCAACCGCCCCGAGCGTCGAAAACGACTCGCGGCCCCACGATTCCGGGACCCAGACCGAGTCGACGTTTTCAGAATCTGCCATCCTGGCGCAATTCAACACGTCGGCCATCGAAAGGAGCGGGCCGAGGCTGTATCCTGCCCTCACGACAGCCCAGCAGCCTGCATTTCCTTGGCGGCCTCTTCGATGTCCTTGTGCGAGTCGATGGAGCGCCAAAAGACGCTATCGTATTTGGCCGCGTTCAGCCTGCCCTCCTTTGCCAGCGCGGGCAGGGCAGTGACTTCGATGTTGCCGTTCTCTGGCAGGTACGAGAACACGTCGCTTGTAAAGTGGTAGACGCCTGCGTTTATCCACTTGTCAGTTATCCGTGGCTTTTCCACAAAGCCGAGCACCTGCGAGCCCTTGACCTCGACTACGCCAAACGGGCTCCTCAGAGGCACGAGCGCAAGGGCGTGCGCGTTGCCGCCGTCGCGCAGCATGCCCGGATCAAGATTGGTGAGGATGTCGCCGTTTACCATGAAAAATTCCTTCTGGCCGGACAGCAGGCCTTCCGCGTTCTTTAGCGCGCCCCCGGTGCCAAGTGGCTCTTCCTCTACCGCGTACCCCACCTTGACTCCGAGCCGGCTCCCGCTCCCGATGTGGTTGATGATGTGCTCCTTCAGGTAGCCGACGCAGATGATGAACTCTTTAATGCCAAAGCTAGAGAGCCACTTTACCTGCCACTCTATTATCGGCAGGTCGCGGACTTCGATCATGGGCTTTGGTATCTGGTCTGTCAAGGGCCTCAGGCGCTTGCCAAAGCCTCCAGCGAGGATTACTGCTTTCATTTACGCTATTGAAGGGAAAAATAGTATAATAAAATTATGCTTTAGGAGGCAGGCGCCCGACTCTGGCGTGGGATGGATTCAATCTTTTCCCTGCATGAACCTAATCGTGCTTTTCCGTCAATAGCCAGTGGATCTGCTGGTAGCACTCGACGCATACCTCGTGCCCCTCGGTGTGAGCGCAGTTGAGTGTCCTGTCGGACTCGGTGTTGCACCCTGTGCAAACGGTCAACGAGAGGGCTGTTCCTTGCCCACCTTGCGCCTGTCGCCGACTGCCTTCCAGGCCCCAAGGCCCACGAGGATTGCGCCAAGGGCGATTGTGGAGCTGATGGTGCGCATCGCGCCTTCCGCGCTCTCTGACGCAAGCGCGCCCTGCGCGATTAGCGCAAGCATGCCTGCGATTATGAGGCCGCCGTTCACAAAAAGCAAGATCGCCACCATCGAAGACGGGCGCTTCCAGCTGATCACAAACGCGATTATGGACATAACAAACGCGCCGCCCCCGAGGCCGGAGCCCCTCACCGCCTCGCTGAGGGGGATGAAACCGCGCCCTTCAGGGCTTGAGGACGCCATTGCAGCGTCTGCGCCGTATATTATCAGCAGTATCAATGAAGCGACAAGCAGGCCGATTGCAACTTTTACCCGGACCATTGCTGTAAAAGGGGCAATCAGATTTAATAAACGTAACCGGGTTTCAGGCTCTGTGGTTCTGGACGTCAAAGAAGTGCTCTATTCAATCATCGACTCGATAGGCAGGGACACGATACGCGCAGAAGTGAGCTCCAACATTGACGCGGCTTCGCGCAGGTACAGCGAGAAAATTATTTCCAAGTGCGTCGACGTGCTCGGGCAGGAGGCGGACGATGAAACGCTCGGGACGCTCTGCGAAGCGCTTTTGCACTTTATGCTTACAGCATCGCAGCTGCCGTCCGAAAGAAAAGTCACTGTAAGCGGCATAGAGCTTGACGTCGTAATCCCGTCCACAAAGAGCCTTGCAAAGGACCCTGCCAGGGCAATCGTCATCCAGGTGATAAAAGCAGAAGGCGACATGGCAAAAATAAGGCAGGCAGAGCAGGTACAGCCAAGGCGCGAAAACGTCTGGACAGTGTCTGCAAAAAGTCTAATGATTCAATCAAGAAACTATAACTTGGCTGATGGCAAATTCAAATATCCGTCGCTAATATCTGATATACATGCATTTCTTGCAGACAGGGGAATAAGCAGCCTAAAGATGTTCCACGGCTAGCACTTTTTCCGCAACCGCGGTCTTGGCAAGAAGTTTGCCGATTTTTTTATGATTCGGGCTCTTTGCTTCCGGCAGCACTGCAAGCACCGGGACGCCTGCGAGCCTTTCTATCATCTTTGGCGTGTTTTTCTCCACGACAGAAGGCTTCTTGGGCATCATGTTGACTATAATTCCAAGCACGTCGAGCCCAAATTCCCGGCAGACCCTCACGGTCAGCAGGGTGTGGTTTATCGTACCAAGCTGGGGGCGCGCGACGATGACGGCAGACAGGCCAGAGAGGCGGACAAAGTCGGCGACAAACTCGCGCTCTGTCAGCGGGACCATCAGGCCGCCGATGCCTTCGACTACCAAAAAGCTGTGCATGATGGCCAGCTTTTTCAATGCAAACAGGGCTTCCCGCATACCGGCAGGCGGTCTGCCGGTCAATTGCGCCGCCATGAGAGGTGACGCCGGCGCCTTGAAAAAGAACGGGTTCAGCTCCTCGTCCGGCTCCCCTGCATCAACGGCCGCCGCAAGCGTCGCCGTGTCCTCCGACCTGTATCTTGTAGAATGCGGCCTTGGGGCGGTGGCAAAAGGCTTCATGACGCCCACGTCGACGTTGCGGCTTTTCAAGAGCCACGCAATGCCTGCAGCCACTACCGTCTTTCCCACGCCCGTGTCGGTGCCTGTGACAAAGATGCCACGCATAAAAATAATTAGAGCGAGGGGTTGCATTTAACCAGATTGCATGGCGCCGAGGATGCCGACAAAGAGTTCGTCTGGCACCCATATACCCAGATGAAGGACTGGGCGGGGTGGGAAGGCCGCGTCATCGTCAGGGGCGAGGGGTTCTATCTCGTCGACAGCAAAGGGAGGCGCTACCTGGACGGCACCGCAAGCATGTGGTGCAACGTGTGGGGCCACGGGCCCAACGAGGTGGTCGAGGCCATGCGAGACCAGCTGAAACGGTTGCAGCATTCCACGCTCTTTGGCCTAGCAAGCGAGCCTTCGGCCCGGCTCGCAGAAAAACTAACAGGTATGGCAAAGGGCATGGACAAAGTGTTTTACACCGACAACGGCTCGTCTGCCATCGAGTCGGCGCTAAAGATGGCGCTCCAGTACTGGCGCAACAGGGGCAAGCCGGAAAAGACAGAGTTTGTTTCGCTAGAGCACGGCTACCACGGCGACACCGCCGGCGCCATGTCTGTCGGCTATATCGAGCAGTTCTTTGGCGCATACAAACCGTTGTTGAAAAAGGTGCACAGGGTGCCCAGCCCGCTACTGTACGGGAGCAGGTTTGGCAACGAGAAGGATCTGGTCGGCTGGTGCATCGAAAAGACAGAGAAGGCACTTGAAAAGATTGGCGGCAGGTGCGCCGCGCTGGTGATGGAAAGCGGTGCCCAGATAGCAGGCGGCGTTAACATCTACCCAAGGGGCTACCAGCAAAAAATTTCGCAGCTATGCAAAAAGCACGGCGTCCTTTTGATCCTCGACGAGATAGCGACAGGCTTTGGCCGGCTCGGCAACATGATAGAATACGAGGCGCAAAAGTCCCGGCCAGACATTGTCTGCTTTGGCAAGGCGCTGACTGCGGGGTATTTTCCCTTGGCAGTCACGATGGCCGGCGACGAGATATTTAACGCGTTTCTGGGCCAGTACTCGCAGAACAAACAGTTCTACCACGGCCACACGTTCACAGGCCACCCCGTGGGCTGCGCAGCCGCACTTGCAAACCTTGAACTTTACGAAAAGCATAACCTGATGCAACAAATTAACGGCAATGCCCAATATCTAGAGTCGAGACTTGCCGAATTCGAAAAGATCTCCATAGTCGCCGACGTGCGCCACAGGGGCCTGCTTGCGGGAATAGAGCTTGCGCGCAACGGCAAGCCCTTGATGCAATTAAAGAACAAGGAGAGGCTCAACTATTTCGTGATGGGCGAGTCGCTAAAGATGGGCGTGCACCTCCGGACTCTGGGCAACGTCATGGTAGTCATTCCTCCGCTTGCAATAGACAGAGATAACCTGGCAAAGTTGATGGACGCCCACCGGGAACTGGCCAAAAAGGCAGAAAAACTGTAGCTATTTTACTGCTATATGTCGCAGTTCCTTGTAGAGCGTCGCCTTGGACACGCCAAGGGACCTTGCTATTTTCGACTTGGACTGGTTCTCTGCAAGCATCGATATCAGCCTGTTCTTGTCAAGCACTTTCTGCGGCCTGCCGATGCCCTTGCCGGCGACCCTTGCGCGCTCCATCCCGTCCTTTGTCCTCTGGACAAGCATCTCGCGCTCGCGTTCTGCGACCCACGTCAGGATGCCGATCATCAGCTTGCGCACGCTCGGCTCGGTTGTTTGCAAAAAGGACTCTCGGGGGGAGCAGGAGAGGAGCGGCGCGTACTGCTCGATGACCTTTATCGCGTCCAGGGTGTCCCAGAAGGTCCTGCCGACCCTTGACAGCTCGTAGACGAGCACAGCGTCGACCTGCGCGGTTTTTACTAGTTCCATCAGGTCGCGGAACCCCTTCCTCTGGATCGCCGGGACCTTGCCGGAAACGGCAGAATCTTCGAAAAAGTCAAGGATCTGGTAGCCGCTTCCCCGGGCCCACTTTTCCAGCACAAGTTTCTGGTTCTGCACCGTCTGCTCTTCGGTGCTGACCCGCAGGTACGCAAACGCGTATTTCATGGCACCATTGCCCGGCGGGCTTTAACAGCCGGCTTGTCAACAAAAGTGTTCAAAAAGGGCAGCGGGAGTTGTTGAACGGCTGCGGCGCTGATTATGAAAATTAAAGGTAAAAAAACGGGGGTAGTTTTTGGCCGTTCCAGAAAAGGACCCGTTTCTGAACGGTTTATGGCAGCGGCCAGGCGCGACGGTTTCCGCCTTTCTGCCTATTTGGCAATCCTACAAGAAAATTGTTAATTGCAAAAAATGCCCGGGCCATAACTGCCAAAAAAATGGCGCAAAACCCCCACCCCGGACGGCCCAAAAAGTCGAATTATTGGTGGCAGTACGCGGTCATATCCACACTTTTATCCTGCCCCCTTCGACCTTTGTTTCGTAGGTAGGTTGGTCGTATGTCGATATGTTGGATATGATCTTGCCGATATTTGCAAACAACTTTTGCACGCTTTCCGGCACCGGCTCGGGGAACTTTGTCAGGTCTATTGCGGCGGGCTCTGCAAGTTTCTTGCCGGTCGTGACATCAAACTTGGCGGAATGCATGGGACACGTCACGACTTTTCCATTCAGAGATCCCATCGACAGCGGCGCATTCATGTGGCTGCACCGGTCACACAGCGCATAGACCTTGCCGTCGTGGTTTGCGACTAGCACCTCTTCTTTTCCCACCTCTATGCGCT
>NZ_JBOGQF010000038.1:0-13830 GCF_050748925.1 Nitrososphaera sp. | reverse complement strand
GTATACAATCATCGCGTCCCCGGTACAGTCATTTACGCGCGGCCGGACCAGCGCCTAAAGATCCATGTGTGGAATTGCGATGAGGAGCCCCATTCTCTTCATGTGCACGGGCTTCGTTATGGGATTGATTCCGATGGTTCCTGGCCGTTTGGCACTGAGGCAGCGCACCATGGAGGGCGCTCAGATGCCATCTGCCCGGAAGAAAGGTGGACCTATACATTCGAGATATTAGAGAACATGGTTGGCGCCTGGCCTTTCCATGATCACACGCACCATCATCATATAAGGATTGATCAGGGACTGTTTGGTGGCATAGTAGTACTACCATGCCATGAAAATCCACCACGCACAATCCCACTTCCAAAGAATTTTGCTAATGATTTGTACCGAGACATTGCCACGACTGAGGGAGTTCTGCCTTCTCTCGAGAAGGCCAAGTCAGCGAAGGACTTTGCGGAGCCGTTGCAGCTTCCGCCAGTCATAAATGCAAACCGCCTAAAACCAGCTAGTATTAGGTTGCTCAAAAGCTACCTACACGTCCTAGAAGAACATACAATGAGGGAACTGTCCAAACCAAAACGCAAAATTTCTACAGATCATGTGCCAGTTTTCTTTCACTTCATGTCTAATACAGAGAATAAACCTACCTTCGACAGCGGAGACATTGAAGAGCTTACAGGGGTATTTGACAATACCTTTGCCGCAGCCGGGGATCACGAATACTTTTGCCAGCACCACCCAATCATGACTGGAGTCGTGCGGGTAGTTCCGGGTGGTCCCGCGAATGTTTCAGTGAACATTGTTGATGCTCCTATGATGGCATTCAGTCCGGCGGATGTTACTGTTGGTGTGGGAGGGCAGGTGCATTGGGAGAACCACAGCATGTTCCATCATACAGTCACATCGAAGCAGGGGGCGGCCATGTCCACCCATTGCCTAAATGGAAGAGGCTTTGTAGGAAACACCCCAACCATTGTAGCCCCCTCGGGTCAACGGATACGGTGGTATGTATTCAACCTTGATACTAGTCCCGTTTGGCACAACTTTCATCCGCACGCCATGAGATGGAGTTTTGCTGGCGAAAGTATTGACGTTCGCAGCATTGGCCCGGCAGAATCTTTTATTGCCGAAACGCAAGTTCCACCCGTGATTCTCCTGGATGAAGATATGGCCAACATGCAGGATCCCGCTAAACGTCCAAAAGAAGCAAAACTTTACCGTCTCAAGGGTGACTTTCTCTTTCACTGCCATGTGCACCATCACATGATGAATGGCATGGTTGGACTGGTGCGAGCCAAGCAAAGCCTTTGGTTGACCGAGAAACTAGCCCACGAAATAAGTCACAGAATCGGCCTTGCGCTTGATGATGGCACAAACGCTTGTCCGGACGTAGATCCGCATCCATGCAAAGTCCATGGCACTGGCCGGTGGGAGGCGATCGCTGGCAACCCCGAAGTAACCTTCATGCATTCTGTCCTGCTGCCGAATACAAAGAAAGTGCTCTACTGGGGCTATACGAGAGCTGACCAGTCCCGACTGTGGGATTACTCGTCGCCCGCCGGAGCATATTCATCCCCTGCCAATCAGCCTGCTTCTCTGCCAGGACTCGACGCTGACCTTTCTGATTTGTGGTCTGCTGAGCACACATTCCTTAACGATGCAAACGGAAGATTGTTGGCCCATGGCGGTTTCACAGGACCCGGTACGAGCCTCGCAGGAAATGTCCGTGCATTTCTTTTTGACCCAACTACAGAGACCTGGTCGCAAACAGGGAGCACGACTGATAGCCGTTTCTACAGCACTACACTAACTATCGGAGACAGTCGCGTCCTAACGTTATTTGGCTCTGCTTCAAAAACCATTGAGGTGTATGATCCTGCTGCCGGAACGTGGTCGGCTCCCGCAGCTCTACCTGCTTCGATGCACCACCACGAGTTCTATCCGTGGACCTATTTGCTTCCCGACGGCCGGCTTTTCATAGCTGGACCACATGTCCCGACACAACGCTTCAACTGGTCAGCACCAGGTGCAATTGACTCGTACGCTACCGTCGCTGGCGATCGCAGTTCTGGAGGCGAGAAAGGATCTTCAGTGCTGCTTATACTCAGGCCTCCTGACTACAAGCCTATTGCATACATTATGGGAGGGGACTTGCCTGGAACTTCGGAAACTGCAGAGCAGATTGATCTATCCGTGGCTGCACCTGCATGGACTTCCCTGCCCAATCTCAATGTCCCACGTCCGAATCAATTTACAGCTACGCTTCTTCCCGACGGTAGGGTATTGATTGCGGGCGGTGTTTCAGGTGGCGCCGATGGCGGACCTTGTGAGATTTTTGACCCGAAAAATCCCGGTGCAGGATGGCAGCTTGGTCCAAACATGAAATATGTTCGCGGCTACCACTCTTCCTTCCTCTTGCTGAGCGATGGAAGCGTTTTAGCAGGCGGCGACCCCGGCGGTCCCGGCGGTCCGACACCCCACGAACGCTTCTACCCGGACTACTTTGACATGCTCCGCCCTGCGATAACTAACGCGCCTCTAACGATAAACTATGGGGGCAGTTTCCAGATCACCACTCCTACACCTGCCGACATAACCGAGGTGATTCTGCTTCGCCCAGGAGCTGTGACACATGGTTTCAACATGTCACAGCGCGGAATTGAACTTGCTATCACAGGTGTGGGCGCAGGCACAATCGACGTGGCCGAACCTCCAGATGCAAATTTGGCGCCCCCCGGATGGCAGCTGCTATTCATCCTTGATTCAAACAGAGTACCTTCAGAGGGCAGCTGGATACGGCTGGCCCCTTGAAGACCCTGTGGTCAGAGTGGCACCAAGTTCCTAAACAAACTCATCATAGATAATTCTTAACGGGGCCGCGTAGACGAAAAGGCGAACCTCATCTTTACAGAATTTCTGTATAACCTTCAGCAGCAAGTTCCCATCCAGTGGGATTTGACCTTACCATGTTGATGGGTTCACTTAACTTTCTCTTAAATGGGATTGGTCTGCGGAAGCCGATCGAACGGCTAGAATGTGTAAGCCAAGTTAACAAGGAGACTCGACTCAATTTTCTTCAAGCCAATGGCTAGTAACCAGGACTCGAATTTGCAATCGCTTAATGTAACTCCTCTCGGCAGCATAAGCAGCTATTGCTCCATCAGAGGGGCCGCTCACTAAGAAAAGTGAATAATCATGATAGCAGTATGCAGCGGACAAAAGCTGCCTGGCAGGCTGTCGTAACCTCTTTTTTCACAGAGATAGGCAGTTAATCATACGATACTTATCCGGTATAGGGCACCTAGCCTCTTTATTTACTTGAAGTCGTGTCATTAGCTATGGGCTCGCCAAATAATAATGTCGAGCAAACGACACCCCGGTCAGATGTAGAGAAGGACCGCGCTACCGAGATGAGGAAGAAGATTTGCAGTATTCCAAAAAGCAGTTTGCCTTTTGTCTTAGCACTTGCAGCATTAATTTTCGCCTCCTCTATTGTAGTTGCATTCCCGATTCAACCGGCACAGGCGTTGGATGGCAACCTGTACGTAATTAATGCTGCCACAGCCGAAATTAGGCGGTATGGCGGTAATACCGGTGATTTTATGGACGTTTTTATTCCCGCCGGCGCTGGCGGCCTTAACAATCCACAAAAAATGACATTCGGTCCGGATGGCAACCTGTACGTACTAGATGGAATATTTGGTACCGGGGTCGGTTTAGTCAAGCGTTACAATGGCACCACAGGCTCTTTCATTGACATCTTTGTTGCGACAGGCAGCGAAGCACTGGCATTTGGCCCCGATAATAACCTGTACATAGGAGCGGGTCTCGGGGTCGACCGTTACAATGGCACCACTGGGGCCTTTATTGACAACTTTGTGAGCGAGGAGGAAGGCTTTTTGCGTGTAACAAAAATGACCTTCGGCCCCGATGGCAACCTGTATGTGCTCAATAGTAATTTTCCGAATGCAATCAATCGCTACGACGGCATTTCAGGAGCTTTTATTGATGAGTTTGTTGCAAGTAGCAGAGTCGCAGAATCAATAGTGACCGGTTTTGTATTTGCAGCTCCGCCACCGAAATTGCAAAAGCAGACAGTAGTCATAAATTCAATCGACCTTTCTGGCGACCCTGTAAGCGGCCTGTGGACAGTTGTTCGTACGGCTGATAGCTACTCGACAGTCGTAGAGACAGGATTTACTCCATTTTCTTTTGCCGGCAATTCTGGGACTGAATACGATATTTCAGTAGCAGACTATGATGGCAAGATATTCCAAAGCTGGGAAGACGGGATAACCGAAAGGACACGCTCCATAGTCTTGCCCTCTGGCCCTGATAGAAACACCACGTTGACCGCAATATACGATACCGGAGACGCATTGAGAGGATTTACTGCACTTACATACACCGGCACAGAGCAACAGCCAGATTTGACCGTGAACGCGGCTTTGCTTGGCGAAGGAGATGACAGAGAAGAGGAAGAAGCAAACAGCACTCCCCTGCACATGTGGACTGTCATCGATCCTCAGGACCCGGCAGGCGCCAATGCAACCGCAACAACGTACAAGGTGTATGCAACGAATGGCTATCGGAATGTCACATTTGACCACTGGGGCGACAACGACAGTACGAACAGAATCCGCACATTGACACTGGACAACGAAACGGAGATAACCGCGTACTATAGGGCCGCAGGCACAACTCCGGCAGTCGATGGAAAAATAGTTTTTACAAGTGACAGAGATGGCAACAACGAGATCTATGTCTTGAGCGGCAAGACGCAGACAAGGCTTACAAATAGCAGCGCAAACGACGGTTTTGCAAAGCTGTCTCCTGATGGTACAAAGGTAGCCTTTGAAAGCGAGCGAGACGGAAACAGCGAGATCTACGTTATGAATGCTGACGGCAGCGGGCAGACCAATTTGAGCAATAATCCTGCTTTTGATACTGGCATAGCATGGTCGCCGGACGGTACCAAGATAGCATTTTCTGGAGGCGGCGAGATCCGCGTCGCGGATGCCGATGGCAATAATATTACAAATCTGACGGCAGGTTTTGATCCTTCGTGGTCGCCGGACGGTACCAAGATAGCGTTTGCGAGCGATAGAGATGGATATAGCCGCGTCTTCATAATGAACGCGAGCGATGGCAGCGATGTAGCGCGTCTTACGGGGAGGCCTGCAGATAGCCCTCCCCAGTTTGAGGGCCTGCCAAACTGGTCGCCGGACGGTACGAAAATAGTATTAACCTTTAGGCACGGGCCTTCGTCGTCTCCTAGCGGTGAAATTGTGTTCACCAATGGCACGTCCATAGGAGGGGCACCCTGTTGCGACACAGCATGGTCTCCAAGTGGCGCTCAAATAGCTGGCACCAGCTGTGCTGCGGCTCTCTGCTTTGGGCCTCCCGACATCCTTATCGTAAATGCTGATGGCACAGGAGAGGCTTCACTTACAACCGACCCTGCTGCGGACATGTTACCAAGCTGGTCTCCTGACGGCACGAAAATAGCGTTTGTAAGCGATAGAGATGGCAACAATGAGCTCCATATCATGAACCCCGCAGACAGTGCTGAGGGAGTACAGTCGCGACTGACGATCAATACGGCAAGAGACACTAATCCTGATTGGGGGCCTTAATCTGCTGCTACAATGAATCCGTACGCCGAAGCAGTGGGATTTGACCTTTTCATGTTGATGGGTTCACTTAACTTTCTTTTAAACGGGGCGAAAAAACTCTACGTTTACCATCAACGTCAAGAGGCTCAACGGATTATTGCTGGATAACAAAATGCGCGAACTCTCTGGCAGCAGCACTATCGAATTGTCCTCAGAGGAAATAGAGCTTGACCTATGGCCCCTAATAGTGGGGGAATGGGTCGGCTCTATTCTGGACTCCAAGGTCCAAGAGATGCACGATCTGGCCGATATGCCATTTCTGCCCGACAGCAAGAAGGGGAAGAAGCATCACGCGCTGCTCAAAAAGACGACTGCAGAAATCAGTTCCTTCATATAATCTAGGCTGTACGAGTTTTATTTTGCGCGGGAGGGCATCGGCGAAGACGCTGGCGGCAAACTTGGCAAGGACGTTTTGGTCAATCTAGCGGCCGTGGCGCATCAAGTCGCGGCAGAGAACCTGCAACGGCCTTTCACAATAACAATAGTGTATAAGGGATTGCCAGAAAATGGTGCCCTAAATGCCATGCATGGTCCCAAGGCCTTGGAAATAATATCCAAATACTTTAGGGAGTGGGCCTGGGAGGTGCTGGGCATCAGGCTATCAGATGACGATGCAAAGAGTCTACAGGATGGCAAGACAGTGCGCTTGACTCAGCAGATAAAGCCGTACTACGACGCGTTCTATGAACTTGTAAAGGAGTACACTAGAATTTACAGCCAGTCAATGCGCCAGCAACAGTAGAGCGCCGCGACCGATAACCTTGAATTGATGCAAGAAGAGGTGGAGGAAGGGGAGTACTATCGTGACAATACCCCCTTCTGCACTACCTCCGGCTTTAGAGTCTTTAACAACTGCGCAAACTGCTGCTTCATCTCATTCCTCAGCTCCTCTTTCATCTCAATCATCTCCTGTGCATGGTTTCTCAGCAGCATCTCACGCTGCGACTTTTCATCTGCCTTGACCTCGTCAAAGGCGGCTGGTGTGAGCGGGTAGGTGCATTTCGCGCAAAACCGGACATCCACGGCGTTCACGAGGCTGCACCGAGGACAGTTCAGCACAGCCGGCTTTTGCATCATGGCCTCCTCGTCCGGGACGATTCCGCTGCGCAGGAGGATCTCCCTTTTTAACTGGGTGCCCATCCTGCGCTTGATGTACCTGCTTCCCTGCTTGCTGTTCATGGACCAGTGTACTTTTTTCTTTAGGGCGTATTCCGGCAAAAAGTCCGAGTCAGACGTAATTGCCGAGTGCCGTATGCAATAGGGGTTCCATTTTTTTGTCTTTAGAAGGAATTCCAGTTTCTCGCGCTCTTGCGGGTCTGCTATTTCGTCAGCGTCGAGCAGCCTGATGATTCGCGCCCGGAGCGCCTTCATGATGTTCCACGGCACTTCCGACCTTACAGGGCGGCCTGTCGTCGCGCTGCAAATGAGGCTTGCCTCTGGCGAGTTCCTGAATGGGTGTTCGTTGAGCCAGTCTCTGACGTAGGGGAAGGAGCAGGTCAACAAAATTGGCCCGCCGCCGGTTTTGGTGTTGCTGGGTATCTCGCCCTCACCGTACCGCTCTTTGAGCCTCAGATGCTTTATTTTCAGCCTTGTAACCTCATGGTTGCGTGCGTCCAAGTCCCAGAGCAGGGCTAGCGCGGCCTTGTTGCGCCTACTCTGTTCATACTTGATTACAAGGAGCAATTCGTCGCGCTCCCAGATTTCTGTCTCGCTGTACGGGCTGAGCCGGACTGCCTTTCTCTCTCTTATCTTTAGGAACGCGGGTGTCTGCCACTCGGGCAAGAGCCTCTCATCCATCTCTCCTCATGCCCTTCCCCTTTCGTTGAAGAGCCACCTATAGAGCATCTTGACACGTCGCAACTGGTCGTTCCAAGTGGTTATCCAGCGCTTGTCTGGGTCTATCTCAGGGCTCTTTATCTTGGTGTCCAGATATGCCAGCAGCTGCTCCTTCCTCTCAACGTCGTAGAATGTCACTCTGGGACCCAGATGTCTTGCAAAGGCAATGGCAGCCTTCAGCGAGTTGTTGTGGTGGCTCTCTGAGCAGACTTTGTTCTTGAGGTAGTCGCTGAACTCTTGCACAATGGCTGCATTCGTAGGGTTTGAAATGGTGCCAATCTTGGCGATGGTTGTGGCCAGCTTTGTAGGCATACTAAAAAGGGCCTCCTTGTCTCATCATCGTTGCTTGCTGGTGTATGTCGCCGGCGTATTTGAACCCATAAAAAGAATGGGGCCAGTGGGATTCGAACCCACGACCTCCAGCGCCCCGGGCTGACATCCTGCCAAGCTAGACTATGGCCCCTGAAAAGTCAGGCTGTACTACCTCTATTAAATCTACAGCGCAGATCGTCTAGACTGCCTTCATCCTTTTGAACGAGTATATCCCAAAAAGGCCCAGCGCGGCCGTGTAGGCGGCAAGTATCGCAAAGTCAAGCGCAGGGTAGCCGCCCACCCCTAGCATCGTGCTGCGCAGCGCGCTTACGCCGTAGGTGGCAGGATCGGCAGCCGTCAGAACGTAGAGCCACGACGGCAGGTTGTCCAATGGAAACAACGCGCCCGAGAGAAAGAACAGCGGGAACACCACGAAACTGACAATCATCTGGAACCCTTCGAGGCTGTACATGTAGCTGCCAAGGGCGAGGCCAAGCGACGTCAGCCCAAACGACAAAAGCAGTATGACTGCGACTGCTTGAAGAACCGAAAGCGGCGTGAACGGGATCCCGATTGCCGCGCCTATTGCAAGGAGTATCATGGCCTGGACAAGCGAGTTGGTCATGCCGCCAAGCGTCTTGCCGACAAACACCGTGCCCCTGCTCACCGGCGCAACCATCACGCTTTTCAGGAAGTCGAATTTCCTGTCCCAGATGATGTACGAGCCGTAAAACACAGACGAGAATATTATCGACATTATGACGATGCCGGGAAAGATGAACTGCTGGTACTCGATGCCTGGCGCGCCCGAGATGCTGGTCGCAGAGCCGATGCCGGAGCCTATCACAAACAGCCAAAGTATCGGCGTGAACGTCGACGCGATGAGCCTGCTCTTTTCGCGCAGGAACACCTTGAACTCGCGCAGCCAAATCGCGTATACCTTTGCAAGGTGTTGCTCAATCATATTTCGCAAACTTCTCCATGAAGCCGCCTTCCGGCTCTTCCTTGATGTTCCTGCCCGTCAGCTGGATAAAGACGTCGTTGAGCGTGGGGCTTGCAAACTCAGCCGACTCGGCCTCGATGCCCTGCAGTATCGCCGGCAGACTGCGCCGGGCGTCCTTGACTGCTAACACGAGAAAGCCGTCCTTCATCTCGGCCTTGTGCACAAAGTCAAACTTGCTCGCTATTTCCAGCGCGTTTTTCGTCGGCGTCTTTATCCGGATGATGTCGCCTCCAAGCGACGCCTTCAGGTTTGCCGGCGTGTCAAGGGCGACGATCCTGCCCTTGTCGATGACTCCTATCCTGTCGCACAGCATGTCGGCCTCTTCCATGTAGTGCGTCGTCAGGATTATCGTGACCTTCTCCTCCTCCACGAGCCTGCGCACGTACCTCCACATGGTCTCCCTGCTTGTCGGGTCAAGCCCGAGGGTGGGCTCGTCGAGAAACATGACCTTGGGCTTGTGCAAGAGGCCCCGCGCTATTTCCAGCCGCCGGCGCATGCCGCCAGAATACGTCTTTACCCTGTCGTTCTTCCTGTCTGCAAGCCCAACCAGCTCGAGCACCTCCTCTATCCTCTTTTTCCTGCCATTGGAAGGCACGCCGTACAGCAGCGCGTGTATGTGCAGGTTCTCGTACCCTGTCAGCATGTCGTCGCTGCTCGGCGCCTGAAAGACGATGCCGATGCTTTCGCGCACCTTTGACGGCTGGGACACGATGTCGTAGCCGTTGACAGTCGCGGTGCCTGCCGTCGGCTTGAGCAGGGTAGCAAGCATGTGTATCGTCGTGGTCTTGCCTGCGCCGTTTGATCCGAGGAGCCCGAATACCTCGTTGTCCTCGATGTCAAGGGTGAGGCCGTCGACCGCGGTGAGCCGGCCGTAGCGCTTGACCAGGCCCTTTATGTTAATCAAGCAGCGACACTATGCGCTTTAGGCTATTATACGTTGAAAAAAGAAAAAGTGAAAAAAGTGTAAAATTATGCTGCGCCGATCCTAAACATCTTGGTGCCGCACTTTGTACACGTGCCCTGTGTTGCGGGCTTGCCATTTTTCATCGTGATCTTTTTTGGGTCCTTCATTTCGCGCTTGGCTTTGCACTTGACGCAGTATGCTTCCATGATGCCCCTAGCAAAAGAGAGGTAAAAGAAGCTTACTGCTCTGGCGCCAGCCAGTCCGTGAGGACGTCCAGCTCCTCGCAGTTGAGCGTGACTCTGATGGGGCCAAGGGGCGATTCCTGCTCGTCCTCTATGACGACCACTATGCCGGCGCTGGCGGCCTGCTTGTTGAGCAAAAACCACGTGCTGGTGCCGGCGCGGTTGTCGACAAGCATCCTCCTCAATACGCCCATCGCCGACCTTGACCTGACCTGCTCGTATATCAGCGACAGCGACTCGCTGCCAGTGGCTTTGCCAATCGCCCTTGAGCCGTAGCGGAATTCCGGCGAGCAGCGCTGGACGACCATCGCCATGGCGTTTATCACCTTGTCGGGGTTTTCAGACGGGTTGACAGCCGCCTCCACCTTGACGTCTATGGGCGACGATACGTACAGCTTTTTCATTTTTCCTGCACCTCTGCGAGCCAGCCGCTCACTATCTCGTAAGCCTTCTCATTCAGCTGCTCGATGGTTATCTCGTTGTTTGAAATGGTCTCGTCTGCAAGCGCGATGGCCTCGCTTATTCCCACTGACAGCTCGCGCTTGTCCCTGCCTGCAAACTCGTCGCTAGAGGCCGGCGCGTCTTGCCTGCCGCGCTCTTGAAGGTGCTGAAAGCGCGTGTCCTGCGACGCGTGCACGGCCAGGAGCCGGACCTCGCCGACCTTTTTCAGCACCTCGACTTCCGGTATGCTCCTTATCCCGTCAATAACGAGGTTGCGCGAATCTCCGTCCCTCTCTAGTTTCTTCAGTATCAGGTGCGCTACTGCGCCCTGACCGAGGTCCTTCCTGAGCTTTAGCATCATGTTCCCGAGGTTGGCGTCGGTGGGTTCCAATCCCTGCCTTTTTGCCTCCTCTCTCACCGCGTCGCCCATGGTTATGGCCGAGAAGCCCTTCTCCTTCAGGTGCGACGCGACGGTGGTCTTGCCTGCGCCCGGCATGCCGGTGAGGCACACTATCAATCTTGCCAAGCCGCTTATTCCGCCGAGAGGTCCCAGTAGTTGGCTTCCTTGAACTCGTCCTTGGGCTTGCCTAGCGACTTCCATTCCTTGAAAGACTTTGGATACAGTTTTACGTTGTTGTAGCCTGCCAGCTTTAGCGCATAGTATGCGAGCCCCGACAGGGTCCCGACGCTGCCGCAGTACGTGATTATCTCTGAATCCTGAGCGATGCCGCGGTTTTCGATCATGCGTTTCAGCTCGTCAGACTTTCTCAGTATGTTGCCACCCGCGCCGAGCATCGTGTACGGGATGTTCCTCGCGGTTGGTATGTGCTCGGTGAGAAAGTTGAGGCGCTCGCGCGAGTCCACAAGGAGCTTGCCCTGCTGCGACTGCGCAGCCTCGACGTACTGGGCGTCTGCGTACATTTCGCTCTTTATCGCAAGCGGGTGGGCCGTGCGCTTGAAAGAGTTGGGCCTGACCTCCACTTCGAGGCCGAGCTCTTGCCACTGCTTGAACGTCATCTCCAGCAGCGCGGTGTTGGAGTGGCCGACGTACTGGAACGTCCAGGCGACCCTTGCCGCAAGCGCGCCAAAGGTGTTGTCGTATATCACCACCGGCATCCTTTCAGCCACGCCAAACTCTTGCAAAAGCTGGATTACGCGCTCTGGCCTGTCGTCTTCAAGAAGGCGCGCCAGCGGAAGCGACACCGCAGTCGGTATGTGGCCGGCGTCGTAATCCTCGGCCTTGCGCACGTCGACCACGCGCACTGCCTTTTTCCTGACAAGAGTGCGCAGCGTGTCAGCGTCGCATATTATCGGCAGCTGGATGAACTGCCCGGCTGGCTTTTTTGCAGCTCTCTTGGCAGGGATCTTTTTCCTTGCAACAACCTTTGCCGGCTTTTTCTTGGCTATGGCTCTGGGCCTTGCAGCGGCTTTTTTCAAGCCGCGCATTCTCCCCTTGCCGTCTTGGCAGTGAATTTAGAGTCGCTGCCAAAGTCGCGGTAGGCGTCGGGGTCGTCCTCTGCCGGGGGCAGCTGGACAGCCGGCGCAAGCAGCGCCTTGACGTCTTCGAGGGTCTTTACGCTGCCCGTGCCCTGGCCCTTTGCTATCTTTACGACCCACTGGTGGAACGTCTCGTCGCTTACGCGCTCTGCCCTGTACGACTCTATGATCTTCAGTACCACATCCACGACGCGCTTGGCCGGCACGCGCATCACTGCCCTGCCAAGCTCGCCCTGCTCGCCGGCGCTGCCGCCAAACAGCATCGTGTAGGTTGGCGACATAGAGTTTCCTATCCTGGACGCGCCGCCAAAGAACCCTATCGTGGCGATCTCGTGCTGGCCGCACGAGTTGGGGCAGCCGCTTATCTTGACAGTCGCGTCCTTTAGCGAGTCGTCCGTGTCAAGCCCGAGCTCCAGGAACTTTCTCTGGACTTCTTTTGCCAGCCTGTGCGAGTTTGTAATGGCAAGGTTGCATGACGTGGTGCCGGAGCAGCCGACCGCTGACGCTATCGTGAGCGCGCCCGGGTTTGCAAGGCCGGCAGTCGCGAGCCTGTCATAAAACTCGCGCAGGTCCGTCCCGCGCACGTACCGTATCGCAAAGTTTTGCTGCGGAGTCAGCCTCGCAGATCCCTCTGCGGACAGCTCGCGGATAGCAGAGGCGAGGACGCGCAGCTGGCTTGCCGTAATGTCTCCTGCGCCCAGCGTTATGAATACTGTAAAGTAGCCTTCTTGCTTTTGCGCGACCGCGTTTGAATGCAGCCACCGCTCGTACGCCGGGCCGTCCCTGGCGACTTGCTCAAACATCGGCAGTTTCGCCATCCTGGAAGCTTTGGGCAACTGGTGCTTGTCTTCTTGCGCGCCGACGTCATAGTTGCTTGCGGTAGCAAGCGACGTCGTCATCTCGACTGCGGTACGCTCCTTGAGGACCATCTTTTGGAATTTCTCCCACCCCGTCTCATGCACCAGGTAGCGCATCCTGTTGCGCGCCATGTTCTCGCGGTTTCCGTGCCTGTCAAACAGCCTGATAGTCGCCATACACGTCGAAAGGACGCGACTTTCGGGGGTAAAGTCCTCAAGCGGGTGTCCAATGAACGACGCCGCGCCCAGCCCTCCGCCGAGGTATATCCTGAATCCCTTTACCTGCTCGCCGTTTACCTCCTTGACGGCAGGCACGAGGCCAATGTCTGCTACTTTTACCAGCCCGTGCTTCTCGCAGCAGCCAAAGTTGATCTTGAACTTTCTGGGCAGGTTCTGGCACATCGGGTTGCGCAGGAAAAACTTGGCTACCGCCATCGAGTAGGGCGTGGCGTCAAACGCCTCATCGGGGCAGACGCCTGCAAAGTGGCTGCACATGACGTTTCTGACCGTGTTGCCGCATGCCTCTCGGGTGGTGAGGCCGGCTTCGACAAGCCCGCGCATCACCTCGCTCACGTCTTCCAGCTGCACCCAATGCAGCTGGATGTTCTGGCGCGTCGAGACGTGCGCCGAGCCGATGGAAAACGCCTCGGACATGCTCGCTATCTTGTCCACCTGCTCTGCCGTTATCTCGCCTGACGGCACCTTTATCCTCACCATGCTGTAATCGGCGTGAAGGCGCGACCCGTACGCGCCGTGTTGCAGCCTGAAACGGCGGAAATCGTCTTCAGAAATCTTGCCTTGTCTGAAAAGCTTGACCTTTTTTGCGAAAAACTCGGTCTCTTCCTCCCTCCCCCACCTTGGGTTGGGCTTGGGCTGAGGGACGCCCTTTTGCTTGGGGTTGGCACTGGCCACTCTGGACTTGCTCATTATCTACAACAGAAAGCATCCAATTTAATCATATATTTTTTGTGGATATGGGAATAATTGGCACGCATACTGGCAGGCCGCGGCAAGAAATGGCAGCTATAAAGCACGGCGACAATGCTTAATAACGCCCGGCACG
>NZ_JBOGQF010000037.1:0-13853 GCF_050748925.1 Nitrososphaera sp. | reverse complement strand
GTCCGGCAGGTTCAGCTTTTTGCCAAAGATGTAAGGCAGGCTGGACACGCCCCTCTTTTTTCTTTTTTTACACAATCTAGCGGCAGCTGCTTCGATTGTGCACAAGGAGATCAGCTCGCATGAGACGCCTGCAATACCGTACAGGGTAGAAACTGTTGAATATTATCTTGCCCTCTCTTAGATGGCGAAATGAATTTCCGCAGAGTTGGAGGGGTGTGGGATAATAAATGAAGAAAAACGATGGCGATGAAAATGTCGTAACTCTAAAGGTCGCCGAGACCGATTCGCGGTTTGTGGGAAGGGGCATAGGGATAGTGGATCCCAGAGTCATGGAAGAGCTGGCCCTATCGGCAGGCGACGTTGTGGAAATCATGGGTGGCAAAAAGAGGAAGAGCTATGTGCTTTTGTGGTCGGCCCGCCCGTCTGACTATGGAAGGGGCGTGATAAGGATAGATGGCTATACGAGGAACAACCTCGGCATAGGGATAGACGACAGCGTATCGGTCAAAAAGGTTGAGGTGCGCATGGCAGAGCAGGTGGTCGTCGCGCCCACAGAAGAGCTCAGTATCGTGGGGATCGAAGAATACCTGCCGGAACTGCTCGAAGGCAGAGTGGTGGCCAAGGGCGGCGTGATCCCGATAAACATGATGGGCAGAAAGGTGGACTTTATCATTTCAAACGTTTCGCCCTCTGACGCCGCCTCGCTCGTGGGCATCGACACGCGGTTTGTGATAGGCGCGTCCAAGGCCGCGGCCAAAGGCGTGCCAAGGGTGACCTATGAGGACATTGGCGGCCTGAAAAACGAGGTGCAAAAGGTCCGCGAGATGATAGAGCTGCCGCTGCGCCACCCCGAGATATTTGAAAGGGTGGGCATAGAGGCGCCAAAGGGCGTCTTGCTGTACGGACCCCCTGGAACTGGCAAGACGCTGCTGGCAAAGGCCGTCGCTAGCGAGACGGACGCCAACTTTTACTCCATCAGCGGGCCGGAGATAATGAGCAAGTTCTATGGCGAAAGCGAAGAGCGGCTGCGCGGCGTCTTCAAGGAGGCCGAAGAGAACGCACCTTCAATATTATTCATAGACGAGCTGGACTCTATCGCGCCAAAAAGAGAGGAGGTCTCCGGCGATGTGGAAAAGCGAATCGTGTCGCAGCTGCTCACCCTGATGGACGGGATAAAGTCGAGGGGCAAGCTCGTGGTGATTGGCGCGACAAACAGGCCAAACGCGATCGATCCTGCGTTGAGGCGCCCCGGCCGGTTTGACAGGGAAATCGAAATAGGGATACCCGATGAGAATGGGAGGCTTGAGGTGTTGCAGATCCACGCAAGGGGCATGCCTCTGGCAGACGACGTCAACCTGTCTTCAGTTGCCCGCATGGCGCATGGCTTTGTCGGGGCTGACCTTGAGGCATTGAGCAAGGAGGCGGCCATTCGCTCCCTGCGGAGGATATTGCCGGAAATAAACCTGGAGCAGCCCAAGATCCCGGCAGAGATCCTGAACAAGATCAAGGTAACAAACAAGGATTTCGAGGACGCCCTCAAGGACGTCCAGCCGTCGGCCATGCGCGAAGTGCTGGTGCAAAAGCCCAACGTGAGGTGGGAAGACATTGGCGGCCTGCAGGAGGTAAAGGAGGAGCTGCAGGAGGCGATAGAATGGCCGCTAAAGCGCGCTGACCTCTTTGCGGAGGCCGACGTCCGCCCGCCAAAGGGAATCCTGCTCCACGGCCCTCCCGGGACGGGAAAGACCTTGATAGCCAAAGCGGTGGCGACCACGTCTGAATCGAATTTCATAAGCGTAAAGGGGCCCGAGCTACTGAGCAAGTGGGTCGGCGAATCGGAGAAGGGCGTGCGCGAGATATTTCGCAAGGCAAGGCAGGCCGCACCCTGCGTCGTGTTCTTTGACGAACTGGACGCCATAGCTCCGCGCAGGGGCGGGTCGGATGGCGATTCTCACGTTACGGAGCGGGTGATAAGCCAAATGCTGACTGAGATGGACGGCCTTGAAGACCTGAAAGGGGTGGTGGTCGTGGGAGCGACGAACCGGCCAGACATAATCGACGAGGCGCTCTTGCGACCCGGAAGGTTTGACAGGATACTGGAAGTCCCAAGACCTGACAGCGAGGGGAGAAGGCAGGTATTGCAGATCCACACGAAAAAGAAGCCACTGGACAAGTCAGTCGACCTGGAAAGGCTGGTAGAGCTGACAGACGGCTTGACGGGCGCCGACATCGTTGTGATGGTTAACGCGGCCGCAATGTCTGCAATCAAAGAGCGCGTCAGCTCGGGCAAGGAAGACCAGTCAAAACTAAAGATTACGATGAAACACTTTGAAGGCGCCATCGAAAAGATGAAGATTCAGAGAAAGAGCGCCGGGAGGCTCCACGCGCTTACCTGAAGGCAACGCTCCATGTGGTATAAATGAGCCAGTGTGATAAAGACAAAATCCATTTACGATTCTGCAGAGCCGTCAGACGGGACGCGGATCTTGGTGACGCGCTTTCATCCGCGGAAAAAGGGGTTCAGGAAAGGAGCAGGGTATGATCTCTGGCTCAGGGGGCCGTCGCCAGACAAAGACCTGCTCAAAGCGTACAGGCAAGGCAATGTGACCCCGGAACAGTTCTCTGAAACCTGCCTGGAACATTTGAGGGCCGATGAAGGAAAATATTCATCGGAAAAAGGCAGCGCGCTCTGTGCAATGCGTTCTCTGACAAAGGCGACAATGTCACGCTCCTGTGCTACGAACCCGAAGACGGCAGGACCTCTTGCCATTGCCACGTTCTAAAAGATTATCTCTCTGGCGCTTGAGGGCCGCGACTGGCTGCCGTTCATTCCTGCTCCTTGGTCACGAGTGGCGTGAGCTCGCCTCCGCAGTTCCGGCACGTGCTGGCCCTGTGCTCGTCGCTTGGCGTGTTGCAGTGAAAGCAATAGTAGGTTGCGTAGGTCATGGCCCCTGCTAGCAGCTTTGTCTGGACCCAAATAAACCCTGAACCGCGAGTTTCATGGCCACTTTGGGATCCTGGGCAAAGTCTCGTAGATAGCGGCTACGGCTGACCCGATTCGCCTGCCAGTATTTCCTTGACGCGCCCTACTATCCCGTTGTCAAGCGCTACTTTTATCCCGTGCGGGTGGTTTGGCGAGGAGGTGAGGATCCTGCGGACAACCCCGTCGGTCAGCTTGCCGCTAGGCTGGTTCTTCTTTTCGACAACCCTGACTTTGCCGCCTACCTTGACGTCGCTTCTCTTTCGTCCGTCTGGCACAGGAAGAAGGAGGATGATGAGATAGAATAACCTTTCAAAATAGGCTCTCCTGTGTTGCAATTGACGGTCTCTATAATATTCAGCCTTACCCTGATGGCATCCTTTGCGCAATAACTGCGCAATTCAGGCGCAGCATGCGCATTTGGCGATGAATAAATCCCTTGCAACCTACAGTGACATATGCTTGCTGAATCTGCGACAAAGAGAATGGGTGGCACCGTGCATTTCGTCATCTGCAATTCGTGCTTTTGACGCGCCTCACTTCTTGGCACCGGATCTTTTGATGCCTGCCCCTCGTGTTTTGAGAAGGCAATAGAGTCCCTGCCCATTAGCCGCAACGAGCGATACACCTTTAGTTACAATACCGGCGCAGGGGTGGTGCTGGAATTCTCTGTCGACAGCAAGTGAAAGGCGTCAGACGGCTAGGCGGCATAGGAAATGAGCACCCTCGCCCACTAGAACAAAACGAGCTGCAGGGCATGCGGCCAGATGCTTTCAGTAACAAGGATTTGTGACTGTTGCCGCGAGCCGGGTAACTGGGAATGCAACAGCTGCCCGTTTGTAGATGATTCCATCCACACTCATGGGCAGAGTCAGGACAGGGATTACATTTTGGAAGCGGAACTGTCGCAGAGTGTCCAACATTCTTGCAAGAAACATTCATGCTAAGAATCTGCGGTGGCAGTGATTTTCTAATATAGTAGCATTCTATGATCTGGTGCCAAGAGTCTTTAATAAAAAACGGGCAACATCTCTCGGAATACCTAGGTCTTTACATAGATGATTGTTGATAGGAACACACTGCAAAAATACTTGCTAGTCTTTTTTCTGACCAGTATCATTATTATTAATTTGGAACTCTCTGTGGCAATGGCGGACGATGATAAGGACGACAAGGAAGAAAAAGGCAATGATGATGAAGGCAAGAATAAAGATCACAATGAAAAAGAAGGAAAGGACGATCGGGGACAGTCAGACGGCTCCTCAGAAGATGATGAATCCGATGAAAAAATTATGCCAGACGACGACAAAGGTGAAACTGATGAGCCTAAAGAGGAAAAACTGGATCCGCAACAATCCCCTCCACCGCAACAGTCAAGCCTGCCAGATGCGCCTTCCGCAGCTCTTGGCGAAAGTCCTGTTTCCAAAGAACTAGGCAAGAACGAAAGTGAGCGTGTACCATTGAAAGAGCAGAGGGCGGTTCCAGACTCACTTACAGTAAACGACGCATTTGGAAAAACCTCTGCCAATGTTGCGCGGCCAGTTCACGACAGTATCGCCACTGGCGAATCAATTGCTTCTCAAAGTGCTATTCGCTTGACACGGAGTATTTCAGAATCTCTGATTCTGGACGACTCGAGCGGGATGAACGCACATGATGTGTCATCAGATCTATCTGTTGACTCTGAACTAAGATTGCTTGATAATATTGCCACTTCGGGCCTTGTTGTTACCCTCGTGCCTCCTAGAATCTCTATGACCTCTCCTCCTGTTTTACACGTGCTTGGGGACCAAGACGCGGACATTATGTTCCACTCTACTGTCGCCGGGATGTATTCTATCGACATTAGAGATGCTGAAGGCGTCTCCGTCAATACCCTTGAAGGCAACATGCTGCTTGGCGCCAACTCTGTTTCATGGGACGGCAAAGGGTCAGGCTCGATGGTGCCTGCCGGGGACTATATGTTCTACGTAACTGCAAAAAGCCCTGGAGGGGTGCGCAATCCGCCTGCGGAAGGCGACGGACAAATAATCGTGGCGGGTCTCGTCGGAACAACTACCGCATTCCGACCTCTGCAAGACATGGCCCACCTGCTTGCGATACCGGTAGTGGCGGCAGCGGTTACGTTTTTCATCCTGCGCAGGAAAAAATCCCTGACCTTTTACCTGCCGCCAGAAGCAGCTGAAGTCGTCGATGACATCAGGGGCAAGTATCCCGACGCGAAATTGGAAGAGTACATCCAGCCTGCGGAAGAGGGGATGCAGCGGTACACCGGGGTGACCATACAAAACCCAAAGGACGTGGACGACGGATGGCTGGCATCAATCGCGAAAAAGGTAAAAGATATTTCCGGCGCCGAATCTGTCAACGTAAGCTTTGGAGGCAAGACGCACATCCTGTGAGCCTTGGCGCGTATAAATGCGCAGTCGGGATGATGTGGACATCAAATGAGCGTTTAGCTCGCAAGAGATGTGCCATTATGGGAAATGCAAAGCAGCAATTAACATTGTAGTACAAGTTTTTTCTATAACGAAAGTAAACAACTCTTTTTAATTTCGATCAGGGGAATAGCGTGTGCCTTTTACCGACAAATCGGACATTTACTTTGCAATTCACGATGCAGGGATAAACAGAGTCGTCAAGCATGTGATGCGCAAGCGCCCTTCCTTGTTCAATTATGGCACGTCCCTTTTTCTTGGCAACCCACGGCTGCTCTGCGAAGCAATAGACGTCGCTCCAGAAGTGGCCAGTGCGGGCAACCCTGCCATCCACGTCTTGGATCCACTGCCGGTACCCGGCATGTCTGTAGGGCTCAATTTTTGCGTCCAGCTCGGCAAGGGGGAAATCGACTTTCACCAAGGCAACGTCTTTAGCCTCCCGCCGGAATTGACGCCCCTTGCAAGCCAGCGCCTTGCAGTCCATTTTCGCGCGTGCGCCGGGATAGGGTGCGCTTCGAGGGATATCATCCACCTTCCTGACAGATTCAGATTTTCAGAGGCTGCGCTTGCGAGGGAGTCTGTTGCTGCCGGCCTCCAGACAGTCCGGCCGGATAGTGATTTCCTTGCGGGCATTTCTCTGCCCGGCAAGACCGACGTTGCCCTGCCGCCGTCAAAGATAGAGTGTTTCTGCCTTGACCTGTTTGCGACTGCCGGCTGCCGGATTACCGGCACTCCTGGAGCCCAGGTAATACGCCCAAAGGTGGACGGCATCGAAATAGTGGATCTAAAGCCAGAAGGGCTTGAAAACGCCATAGAGTGCTATGCGTTGCTTGCCCTGAACCAGGGCATCCTCCCGCCACTTGGCGCTTCCATTTCACAACTGGCCTTTGGGGTCTTTGACCTCCCAGAGGACAAGGGCGAGATCCAGGTTTCTGCGTCGACTGCGCTCCCAAACAATCCCGCCATTGAGGACAACCAGCTCAAGGCGTTTGTAAACCTTGACAAGGTGGAAATAAACATCGTCGTGGAGCCCGGAGGCGGAAGCGGCGGAGGAGGCGGTGGTGGCAGTGGGGGAGGAACCGTGACCCGGACTGTTCGCCCAAGGACAAGGACGGGCACGTTTGACGTGACGGCCGCAATCTCGGAAAAAGCCTTTGTCCAGGTCTTTAACGCGGTAATCAAGGGCTTCAAGTTCAAGCTGAACGGGAGCGACAGCTTTGGGCCCTTCTCTGTCACCTACGCGGTGGAAGCGCACCTTGAAGGGGGCACGATTGACCTGCGCAACAACGGGTCGATAAGCATAAGCGAGCTGGACATCAAGTGGGACAAGCTCTTCCTTGACATCGGGTTTGACATCCCAAAGGTGTGCACGCCCGGCTTCTGCCTGGTCCCGATCCCCTTTGACGGCTGCGCTGTATACATTGACCCGCAGTGCATCTTTGAAAGCGATCCTGACTTCCACATCCCGATAAACCTGGGCGGGCTCTTGACGTCCGAGGTCACCGTTACGGCCATCCCAAAGGTATTCTACGGGGTAGGCTCTGGCGTCCCAAACAGGTGGCAGATCGCCATGATGCCGACCCTCCCGATTGACTTGGACATCATCGACATTGCCGACACGGCAGGCGACCTTTTCCACAACCTGATTGTCAACGCAATAGACAACCTCATGTCGGGATTCCCGCAGTGGGCAAAGGACCTTGTTGATTTTGTCCTTGGAGGGGTAGAAGACATCATCCGGACCGTCCTCGACATCCCGGACGACGTCGGCGAGTGGCTTCTTGACATGATAGGCAACCTCGGCATATTCGAGTCGCTTGTGGACGCGCTGAGCCAGTACATCGCCCTCACGCTCTTTGAGCTTGAGGACCCCTACCCGATCCTTCCCGCGGACGGTCCGCTGATACCGGTAAAGCTGCCGATTGAATTTCTTGGCATCACGGTTAATACGAATGAGATGGTAGTAGAGGGAGACGTGGGGAACTAGCATGAAGGCAATAATCAACCGCCACCTGTTCTCTCAGAACAGCATAGACAGCGGCTCGATCACGATGCATTCAACGGTCGTCCACAAGTTTTCAGAGCCGGGGGAATACCTCGGCAAGGTCATAAGGGGCAAGGACATCGTGGGGCAGTTCCGGATAATCGTGGGCAAAAGGCAGGATGCAGCGGCAAGCCAGCAAAAGTCGCCGGCATCGCCCCTTTCGCCGACGCAGGTGCACGTTGACCTGCGGCAGCTAGAGGCGCCCACAGCGCGCCGTCCTGAAAGCAGCCAGATGTCCGCCAACCGCTTTACGATAGGTGCCGACGGATACGCAGTATTCAAAGTTTCAACGGGGGCCGGAGGCTATGCGGTCGAAGTCTACAAGGCAGGAGAAAAAGAAGGCGCCAAGGTCTTTGACAGCCGCGAGCTGAATGGCGACGATCTGCTCTACGCGCTGCTCTTGCGCCCCGGCACTTACTCTGTTGTCAACGCAGTCACGAATGCCCGAGCCGAGCTGGTGGTCGCGTACCCGGAGAAGGGCATGCCTCGGAACTTGGAGCCGGTAAGGATAGAGTGCGGCAACTCCTTCGCGCCTGAAAAGATAAACACAAAGCCAATGCAAGGCATCGTCTTTAGCTTCAAGGCTCCGTCCCGGATCAAGATAGACTTGGTCAGGCCTGAGGACCGGGCCGATGTCGCTGCCGTGAAAGACAAGGCCCGGCAGACGCAGTCAATGAGCGCAAATGCAAAGCCCTCCGGCAAAAAAATCCTTCGGCGGATCAGGATAACGCCGCGCAGCGCCTCGCTCTGATGCTGGCATCTTGTGCGCAATCCTGATTTCTTTTCCTGATCCCGCAGCCGGCCATTTTGCACCACTGAAGACGAAGAATCGCATAAGAAAAAAGCCAAGCCGTGCGTGAAAAAAAGTATGACTGGAGAGTTGGAGCCCGCATAGGAGACGTAAAGATTTTTCTCAAATGCTGCAAAAAATGCCTGTGGCAAAGCAAGAGCTGGACGGCAATCGTCAAGTATTACAATGGAATTTGGCGCAGTGTATCCACATGTAGTAACATGTTGATACATACCCCCTCTCCCCCGGGTGCTAGCTGAATTATTAGCAAAGCAGACAGGCTGCCTCTGTGGCTGACTGCAACCAAACCCTGCGATATTTTTGCTCCAAATGCGATTCCCTGCTGAGAGAATCTGAAACGGCAGACGTCGACGTTGGCAGAATTACTGAAGCATGCCCGCGCTGCGGAGGCTCTCTGGCCCAGACCGTGGAGATCCGGCGATCCCTGCCGAAAATAGCGCCGTCCTTGCCCCAATTCCAGATAGCCCGGGCCGGCCCTGTCCTGACCCTCGACCTGCGGGCGCTTGACGACTTTTTTCTGGGCTTCAGGGCAGGCGACATGCTCTTCATTACGGGCCCGCAGGAAAACATGCTGGCCAGCAGGCTCTGCGTTCGCGCGTTGCTGCCCGCAAAGCGCGGAGGGCTAGAGTCGCCGGTGGTGTTCATAGACGCGGGAAATAATTCCGATGTATATCAATGCGTCAATTTTGCCCGGCAATACGGGCTGGACATCAAGAAGGTTCTGGACGGAATAATCGTCAGCAGGGCCTTTACCATACACCAGCTGACAGAATTGATAGCGCGGGATCTCTACAAGGTGGTCCGGCAGTTCCGAGCAAGGCTGGTTGTAATATCCGGCCTGCTCACAATGTTCCAGCAGGATCCGATGACAGACGAGAAAGAAGCCGAGAGGCTTCTCGGGCATATCCTGGCTGCCATCAGGGAAACCTTGCAGGATGCTGTCGTGATCGTGACAACCCGGGATCTGGAAAACCACTGCGAGATAGCCGCCAAGTTTGGCAGCAGGATCGAGACTGCCGGATCAGTCAAGGTCTGGAAAGGCGACAGGAGCAAGACGCTCAATCTAAAAGAGAAAGAGCTTCGCCTGGCTTTCGGAGCGTGAAATGGGTGGGCCGGACCATCCCGTCGTTCAGGCTGTCCCAGGTTTATGAAGAATCCGAGTGGAAGCCTTTTCGAAATGCGCTGGACAAGCCCGACCGAAAAGAGTTTGACAGGATGTTTGCCGCCTCAAGGCTCTACGTGTCGGCCTGCTCATATGCAACGAGGCCCGTGCGGATACAAGCCATTTTCATGGCCCTGGCGTTCCATCATTACAAGCAGCTGGCAGAAATCGCCGAAAAGGCCGGCATTCCTTGGGAGGCAGCAAATGAGCCTATTTCCCGATAGACATCCTGCCGAGGGAGATCACGTCCTGGAAGGGCTTTGCAGACAGCCTGAGGGGCGAAGACCGGGAGCTCTGACAGGATGCTTGGCGACTGCTACAGGTACTCCGCCGCAGTCAATGCCAAGGGCGAACCGTTTCCCGCCGAGGCCCTGCTCATGACCGCGATATTCTCGCAGCAAAAGATGATAGGCCGGCTGGCCGAGCACATCAAAAAAATTGAGGGCAAAAAGCCGTGACAGCCAGAGGCTGGCTGTTTGATATCTGCCCGCTGGGCGACAGGATGGTGTTCTGGATCAAGCAGGAAGGCGGGCGGGCCATCCGGCTGGAAGACGCCTGGGCGCACTGCATCTACGTGGCAGCTGACACCCGCTCTGACTTGCAAGCCGTGTTGCGCGACAGAGCTTCCATAGAGTTTGTCAAGGAACATTCCATGGCGCGCATGTACGAGCGAATAACAGACAATGCCCCGTCGGAGGTCTTGAAGCTCACGCTAAAGGACTCGGGCAAGGCAGCGGGGCTGGCAAGACAGGTAGAATCGCTGGGCGGCTTTGGCAAATTCCGGCTGTACAACGTGGACCTGCCGCCGGCGCAAGCCTACATGTACGAGCACGACCTTTTTTCTCTGGCATTTTGCGAGGCTGACGCCGGCAAGTCCGGGCTGGAGTGGAAGGTGTCAGACGACGTCATGTCTGAGGATTATGCGCTGCCTGACTTTGGGATCCTGCATCTGGAGGTACGCACGAAAAAGGAAGCCCGGATCCCCCGGTTCGCCGACCGCATAGCCTCGATCTCACTTTCCATGGGAAAGGAGCAGGTGGAGATTGAAGGGGCGTCCGAGGCAGATTCGCTCCTGGCCCTGGAAAACGAAGTTGCAAGGATGGACCTGACATCATCATGACAAGGGAAGGCGACTCGTTTGTTTTTCCGTACCTTGCAGGCAGGGCAGAGCAGAACGGCGTCACGCTGTCGCTGGGCAGGGAAAAAGCCCCGCTGAGGAGACCTGCCCGGCCCGGAACGTCCTATTTTTCCTACGGCAAGATACACTTTAGGCCTACGGCTACTCGGCTGCATGGCAGGGTCCACCTTGACATGGAAAACTCATTTCTCTGGGACGAGACTGGCATCGAGGGCCTCTACGAGATAGCAAGGATATGCCGCATGCCCCTGCACACGGCGGCAAGGGCATCGATAGGAAAGTGCCTCAGCAGCCTGCAGTTCTACCAGGCTGCCAAGGGGGACATACTCGTCCCCTGGAAGCCGGTGCTGGCGGAGCACTTCAAGACTTTTGGCGAACTGTTGGTGGCAGACCGCGGCGGCTTTGTCTTTGAGCCGAGGGCAGGGGTGCATGAAAGGGTCGCCGAGCTTGACTTTGCCTCCCTCTACCCGTCGATCATGCGCCAAAAGAACGTCTCGGCCGAGACCGTCAGGTGCCAGTGCTGCCCTGACTCAAAGAGCCGGGTGCCGGAGCTTGGGTACAACATCTGCGAGAAGAGGCGGGGCATAGTGCCCAGGGCGCTGGACATTGTCGTCATAAAGCGGGCCAGGTACAAGGAGCTGAAAAAAAGGCCACCGATCCTGATGCGAGGAAAGGATATGACGCAAGGCAGAACGCGCTGAAATGGATAAACGTCGCGACCTTTGGCTACCTCGGCTTTAACAATGCCAAGTTTGGCAGGATAGACGCCCACATCGCAGTATGCGCCTTTGACCGGCAGATATTTCTCCAGGCCACGAGGGTTGCGGAGAGCCGCGGGTTTCAGGTGCTGCATGGGATAGTCGATTCGCTGTGGGTCCAGAGGTCCGGCGCGACCGGCAAGGACCATGAAGACCTAAGGGACGCGATAGAGAAAGAGACTGGGTTTTCAATATCCCTTGAGGGGGCCTACAAGTGGATAGTATTTGCGCAATCCCATGAGAGCGACTTGCTGCCGGCGGCCAACCGCTACTTTGGCGCCTTTGAGGACGGCAGCATAAAGGTCAGGGGGATAGAGGCCCGGCGGCACGACACTCCCCGCCTGTTTGTAAAATTTCAGATGGAGGCGTTGCGGGCCATGGCACGGGGAGACACGGCATCAGGCGTCAGGGGCCTCATGCCCGAGGTGAGGGGCATATTTGAGAAATACGCGGCAGATATTGCGGGGAGGCGGATTGATCCTGCAGACCTGTCGTTTGCAAAGCAGCTGTCCAAGGACGCCGGCCAGTACCAGTCCCGGGACACGGTAGAGGGCGACTCGCGGCTGCAGCTTTACGAGGAAGGCAAGGACCTGAAGGCGGGGCAGGTGATGCGGTACATAATTACCGACTATGACAAGAGGGCCGGGCGCCCAAGGACAGTTCCGCTGGAAATGCTGGATGAAAGCACTGCGTATGACATGCGCAGGTATGTAGAGCTGCTTGCAGATGCGTCAGACACCCTGACTTTGCCTTTCGGGTATACGGTTCGTAAAGGTGGTGGACTGGGTGGGATTTGAACCCACGACCTCTCGCTTGCGAAGCGAGCATTACTACCCCTGAACTACCAGCCCTGCGAGTTTTGCACAAGCGCCCGAATATAAAACATCAGGAGCGATAAAATCATAAGCACATGGCTTGCACCGATACAAGGCTTGAAGAATTCCTGCGACATCCTTGTCACCAACGCGTCTGCCGTCATACCCAAGGTCGGGATCGTCGAAACCGACATCGCAATCGACAACGGCAAGATCCTGTCGCTAAAGCCGCCTGCAAGCATGCAGGCTTCTCGGCAGATTGACGCCAAGGGCAAGTACGTCATCCCCGGCGCAATCGACCCGCACGTCCACTATGGCGTCTACACGCCAATCGATGAAGCGGCGAGGACAGAGTCCCGGTCCGCGGCGGTAGGCGGCGTTACTACAATGATGCGCATGCTGCGCCTTTACGACGACAGCTACCGCTCAATTGAAAAGCAGCTGGCAGCAAGCAAGGGTGCACACTATATCGACTATGCGATCCACGCGTCGATACTCAAGCAGTCTCAACTCAAGGACATTCCCTACTTGAAGGAAAAGGGCGTCAATTCATTAAAGATATACATGAACCTCGGCGCCGACCTGAACCGCATCTACATGGACCTTGACCCCGGCGAGCGGCCTGTCAGAGAGGGCAAGGTCGACATAGATGATTCCCTGCTTTCCGGGATAGTGGAAGCCAGCGCAAAGGTCCACTCGACAATACTGGTCCACGCGGAAAACCCCTCGGTATGCTCTGAGCACATCAAGCGCGGCAGGGAAAAAGGGATGGCGGGACTACAAGCGTGGTCTGACTGCCGGCCGGCGTCGTCAGAGGCAGAAAGCGTCCGCAAGATATCTGCGCTGGGCCGCAAGTTCGGCGCCAGCCTCTATTTCGTCCACATTGGCTCAAACGCGGCGCTCGACGCGATAATCGCAGAGAGGCAAAAGGGCAACGCCAGCTATTACATCGAGACCTGCCCGCAATACCTCACCCACACCGTAGAATTTGACAGCATAAAAGGCAAGGTCGTCCCGCCCATCCGCTTAAAGAGCGACGTGCAGAGCGTCTGGTCCGCTCTCAAAAACGGGATAATCGACACCGTGGGCACCGACCACGTGGCAAACAGGCTCGATATGAAAATGGGGGAGGGCGATCTCTGGTCCGCGCTTGCAGGCTTTCCCGGCATCGCGACCATGCTGCCAGTGCTTTTAGACCAGGGAGTCAACAAGGACAGGATCAGCATCGAGCGCGTAGCCGAAGTCACGAGCTACAACACTGCCCGGATATTTGGCATGTACCCGCAAAAGGGCACGATACAGGAAGGGTCTGACGCCGACCTCGTAATAGTCGACATGGACCTTGAGCAGAGGGTGACGCCTGAACTCTTGCAGTCGCACTCTGACTATACGATTTACGACGGCTGGAAGCTGAAGGGCTGGCCGGTCCTCACGATGGTACGCGGCAGGGTGGTGATGGAGGGCGGCCAGGTGGCCGCCGATGCCCTGGGCCACGGGCGGTTTGTGGCCCGGCGCTAGATCACTTGGGCGCCGGCTTGGTCTTGTCCTCTACTCCGAATACCTTGTACCTTACCAGTATCTTGTACATCAGGAATACTATGAAGGCGATGATGAGAAAGTCAATGATGTTTGCTATCAGGTCCCCGTACGAGAACGTTGATGTTACTCCTGTCGCCGAGTTTGTGACGTTGTAATTCAAAGTCTTTAGGT
>NZ_JBOGQF010000036.1:0-13881 GCF_050748925.1 Nitrososphaera sp. | reverse complement strand
GCCATAGCCGACGCCATTGTTGCCGGCACTGTCCACAATTACGGTGCCTGGGTAGCCCTTGGCCAACAGGTCTGGCACCACAAGCGTCGACGAAAAGACGCTCAAGACGTCATAGCCGGGGCCGTACTTTAGAAGCGGAAAGTTGGGGATGCCCCAGCTGTTGCTGATGATGTCGGCCTTGTGCGCGCCGGTATATCGCCACTTACCGTCAGGCTGCTGGTCAAAGCCGGAGGCATAAAGCCAGCCATAGATGGTGTCACCGGCCCAGAGCGCCTTGACGGGCAGTATCTTTGCTCCCGGCGCCATGCCGGCGAGCCTGTATTTCGTAGAGTTGTTGTAAATGTCATATTGCGCGCTGCCTTTTGACGCCACGGTGGCCGCCGTGCTGGTGCCATGCCCCTGGAAATCATACATTATGCCAAAGTACTCGCCTGCAGGGTCCATCGGCTCCAGCAACTTGGCAGAGACGATGCCGCCGTAATTGGCGCCGGCTGCAGTAGCCACCTCTGTCTTGTTGTCAATGACGCGCCAGATGTCAAGCACCCTTGCGCCGGCGGTGCCGGCGGAAAAGTCTGCATAGCCGTCGTTGTTGTAGTCGTAGGTCAAAAACTCGTTGCCGTCGCCAAGCCGAAACGGCTTTTCGTCGGTAAAGTCAAACGTCTGAGCGGGTATGAGGTAGTTGGTGTTTGGGTATGCGCCAGCGATGGTGGCCGTGAACGAGTACCATGCGTACGACATGTCCGGCACGATTGTGTCGTAGACGCCGGGAGTGGTCGAGTCTACGACGAGCACCGGCACTATGACGAGCGTCAGCACACCGAACTGGAGGCTCAGCTGGAACTCGACTCCCATCCTGTAGACGCCGCTTTTTGAGCGGATATAGTCAGTCGCGCTGTTGCCTATCTTCCAGTCGACGCTTGCCGCGCCGTCAAGCACCGGCGTGCCAAAGAACGGGTAGAGGGTATTGTAGACGGGTATCTTGCCCTGCGATGTCTTTAGGTAGACGCCGGTGCCGTTGACATAGACGTACGACGTGGCGTTGTGCGGCAGCGGGCTAGGGATGGACGGATAGTTTGACACCTTGCCAGACTCGTTGATGTTGGCGACGTATTTTGCCCTTGTAAGCACGATGCCGTGGCCGTCGGCGTCCAGCATTATCGGCACTCCCTTGGCGCCCCTTGCGACTGCGTGACGCATGTCGTCGTTTGAAAAGTCTGTGCCGGTGTCCACTATTGCGACGGTTGCGCCGGTGCCATTCAGCCCATAGTCGGCTGCGACCCTGTCGGCCAAGATTATCGACGCTCCGGAAAGCCTGCCAGGGTGCACGGCAGGGTTGCTTGCAAGCAGGCCGTCAAATGCAGAGTCAAAGGTGAGGGGCATGTCGGAAGCGTATGTAAAGCCGGAGCCCGGAGGAAGCGGAGTGCCCGACATGGCAACTCCCATAAAGCCGCGGCTGTTGCCGCCGAGCCCTACCAGATGCGTGTTTTTAGCAAGCGCGCCTACGTCGCCGGCGCCAAAGACAAGCGTCCTCTGTGGGCTGCCGTTGTACTGTAGCAGTTCTTTGCCGAAGCTGAAAGCGCCATAGTCCGACCGCACGGCGCTCCTCGGGACGGTATGGCCGTAAATGTTGACAGTATCAAGCGCAGGCAACTGCGTCGCCGGCGGCAGCGACGTAAGAGGCCGGGACTCGGCAGCACCGGACAGCTGCACGTCGCGCCCCGCAGGCAGCGAATATGCGGGAACCAGCGAGCCGGCTAATGCAACCATCAGCAAAATCGACGATATACGAATCAAATAGTATGTGATACCTGAACGTCCTTCTAGGTTATTATTATTTCTGCCCGTTATAAAAATGGGTAAAAAATTACTTTAGGATGTCGTCGTACTTGCCGGCATTGATGTCGGCGTATGCCTCTTTTGCTGGCTTGCCTTCCACCTTGACGCCCATGCTGACACATGATCCAACGACTTCCTTTGTGGCGCCCTTGATGTCCTTGGCGTACGAGCCTTCGATCTTCATCTTGGCTATCTTGGCTGCGCTTGCCATCGACAGGTCGCCTGCATAGTCCTTGCCTGCGGTGCCGGAGCCCTTTGGTACCCCTGACTCTTTTGCCACGAGCGCGGCAGTCGGCGGGATGCCCACCTCTATGGTGAATTTCTTGGTCTCGGCATCAACCTCAACCTTGACTGGCACCTTCATTCCGGGGAAATCCTTGGTCTTTTCGTTAATGGTATTGACAACCTGCAGCACGTTGACGCCCATCGGGCCCAATGCCGGGCCAAGTGGCGGGCCTGCGTTTGCCTCTCCGCCGCTCACAAGCGCGGATATAGTCTTCTTATCGCCCATAACGGATTGCGTGTGCATTTATCCAAATTATAATCGTTCCTGTTGGCACCTCACGTGCCCCTTGACAGATTTTTAAAGACGTGCATGCTAAGGTTCTATAGTCATGGCAGAACAGCCCGCCGAAGGCGTCGGTTCACTGTTTTTCGAGCTTGCAGGAGACTTGCGCCTTTCGATGCTTGCAAGGCTGAACGAGAAGGACTACCGCCTGTCGCAGCTAGCCTCCGAGCTTGACGCCACGATGCAGGAGGCGCACAGGAACATGATGCGCCTTATCGACTCGGGCCTGGTCTCAAAGGGCAAGGAAGGCGAGCTGGTGCTTACATCTTATGGCAAGACCATCGTGTCGCTTGTGCCGAGTTACGATTTTCTCTACAAGAACAGAGAGTTCTTTCTGGACCACAGCTTGGGGGACCTGCCGGTAAAGTTCGTGCAGCGCATGGGCGCATTCAGGGGCTGCGAGATAGTGCACGGCGTGATGGCAATACTGCAGAGGTGGAAGAACCTGTACGGAGAGTCAGAGCAGTTCATCAGGGAGATAATGGCGCAGGTGCCCCTCGACCTCATTGAAACCATAAGCGATAGGGTCGACAACGGCGTGAAATTTTCCTACATATTTTCCAGCAATGCCGTAGTGCCAAAGGGCAGGACGCAGCTGCTCCAGAAGGTAGGGTGGCGCAACTTTATCAGCAAGGGCCTAGTCGAGCGCAGGATGGTTGCGGATGTCAAGGTTATGGCGATATTCAACGAAAAGCAGGGCTGTGTCATGTTCCCCAACCAAAAGGGCGAGCCGGACCTCAACGTCATGTTCTACGGCGAGACGCAGGAATTCTTGGACTGGTGCTCGGACTTTTTCGACTACCATTGGCGCATGGCCGGCACGTTTGACGAGGGCAAGCTAAAGCACGAAGTGTAATAGGCCCGGCTGCAGTCATTACGGCATATGATAGTAAGTGTCCCGGACGCGCCAGCACGCAACACGGTCAAAGTCAAGTTTTTGCTGCCGCAGAGGACCAGCGGCGGCGAGACTATCAACGTGCGCTACTTGCGGAGCGAGATAGAAAAGATAGCGATGAGCGAGGGCGGCGCAACGACGATAAAGGCGCCGGTGGAGGGCCTGTGGGCAAAAGACGAGGGCGACCTCGAGAAGGATGAGCTGTTGAGTTTCTTTACAGTGGTCGACATCACCGGCCGCGAGCAGTCCATCGGCCTGCACCTGCAGAGGATCAAGCGGGAGCTTGAAGAAAAGTTTGGCCAGGAAAAGATATTCATCCGGGTTTCAGAGGTCCAGAGAATATGAAGAGAAAGGCGTACAAGTTTTTATACGCCGCGAGGCATTGAGGCATATGCCTAAAGCCTTTGTTTTGATGAACGCCGAACTTGGAAGCGAAGACTCGCTAGTTGGCGAGCTGAAAAAGATGGACGGCGTAAAGGAAGTATACCAGGTGTACGGCGTCTATGACATCGTGGCGATGGTGGAGGCAGACACGATGGAGAAGGTAAAGGAAGCAGTCACGTGGAAGCTGCGCAAGCTGAGCGGGGTAAAATCTACGCTTACAATGATCGTGATGGAATAGTAACTTTAATCAGACGGTACGCTTTACAATATTTTGTTGGGCCTGTTCAGCAAGAAAAAGACGGAAGACGGCAAGGTGAAATGCAAATATTGCGACATGAAGTTTGACGACGAGGAACGCATGAAGCGGCACATGAGAAAGGCGCATACCGAAAGGGGCGGCGACATGCCGAACAACAATCCCTTTGGCATCAGATAAAGACTTTAATCCAATACCTTTGTTGAAAGGATAGCCGGCGAATGTTTCCAATACACGACGACACCGAGCGGATCCACGGCCGCCCGTACCTGAACTACACGCTCATCGCCATCAACGTCGCCGTGTTTATCTGGGAAGCTATTGCGACTTCGTTCTTTACAGACCAGAAGGCAGTCGCAGAGATGTTTTTGACGTACGGCACGGTGCCTGACGACCTGTTTTCCAACTTTCCAGCGAGCGGCCTTAACATCGTCACCTCGATGTTCATGCACGGGGGCATCGCCCACATTATCGGCAACATGGTCTTCCTCTGGGTGTTTGGTGACAACATTGAGGACAAGTTTGGCCGCGTAAAATACATCATTATCTACTTTGGCTGGGGTGCAGCAGCTGCTCTCCTGCACAGCGTCTTTGCTGTCTCGTCAGGAGATGGAGCCATCCCGGCAGTGGGCGCCTCCGGCGCCATTTCCGGCATCCTCGGCGCGTACCTCGTCATGTTCCCAAGAGCCAAGATACACACCATCCTCATGGCCTTTTTCATCTACACGATACGCATACCCGTGCTCGTCTACATTCCGTTCTGGTTCGTGCTCCAGCTAATCCTTGGCATCATAGGCCAGCTCAGCCCAGTCGGCGAATCGAGCGTCGCGTACCTGGCCCACATCGGGGGGTTCATCGCAGGAGCGGCAACCGGCCTTGTCGGCAGGATGGTCCTTTTGCCAAGGATAACAGCCCTTGCGGGCAAGGGTACGGCCTACAGGCCGCCGGTGAAAAAGGTGCGCCCCAAGATCGAAGACATCGTCACCGATTCGCCGCCAGAAGTCATCGAGGGCCAGGACTATTACGAAGTCATTGCAGAGATACGTGGAGTTGCCGACGCGGCCGACATCAACGCCACGTACGACCCGGCATCCCGGCTCGTCAGGATAACTGCAAAGGGCTCGCGCAAGTACGAGATGACCGCCCAGATACCCGACGGTGCTGCAAACCCTACCGTGCAGTACGTGCAGTACCTGAACGGCATTGCAAGGATAAGGCTCTCCAAATAGAGCAAGCTTAAAATGCCCCGGAACGATGCAATTATTTCACCTATTCTAGGGTGAAAATGAAATATGTCAATACAACAAGCAACCGCTGGCGGAATGCCAGTTTTGATCCTGAAGGAAGGCGCATCGCAGACTAAGGGGCGTGACGCGCAAAAGAATAACATCACAGCTGCAAAGCTGATCGCAGAGATAGTAAGGACGTCGCTTGGCCCCCGCGGCATGGACAAGATGCTCGTCGACACGCTCGGCGACGTGACAATTACAAACGACGGTGCTACAATTCTCAAGGAGATCGACGTGCAGCATCCTGCAGCCAAGATGATGGTGGAGATAAGCAAGGCTACTGACAACGAGGTAGGCGACGGCACGACATCAGTAGTCGTGCTGGCAGGCGCCCTCATTGAAAAAGCTGAAGAGCTGATCAACAAGGACGTCCACCCGACCATAATCGTGGACGGCTATAGAAAGAGCGCAGCCAAGACCATCGAAGTGCTCAACGGCATCGCGCAAAAGGTGGCAGGCAACGAGAAGAACGAGCTTGTCAGGATCGCAAGAACCTCGATGCAGACCAAGATAGTGTCAAGGGACGCAGAAGGCCTTGCGCAGATAGTGGTAAACGCAGCGCTGGCAGTCTCTGAAAAAACTGAAACTGGCTACAAGATGGACATTGACGACATCAAGGTGGAGAAGAAGGCGGGCGGCTCCATCAGCGACACAAAGCTGATCAAGGGCATCGTGCTCGACAAGGAAGTCGTACATGGCGGCATGCCAAAGCGCATCGAGAAGGCCAAGATTGCGCTCATCAACTCGGCGCTTGAAATTGAAAAGACCGAGTTTGACGCCAAGATAAACATCAGCTCCCCGGACCAGATGAAGATGTTCCTCGAAGAAGAGAACAGGATGCTAAAGTCCATGGTCGACAAGGTCATCAAGAGCGGCGCAAACGTGGTCGTGTGTCAGAAGGGCCTCGACGACATCGCCCAGCACTACCTGGCCAAGGCAGGCATCCTGACAGTGCGCAGGGTAAAGGAAAGCGACATGACCAAGATGGCGCGCGCCACCGGAGCTCGCATGGTCAATAACCTTGACGACCTCAGCTCAAAGGATCTCGGCATTGCAGAACTGGTAGAGGAGAGGAAGGTGGAGACTGACAAGTGGGTCTTTGTCGAAGGATGCAAGCACCCCAAGTCAGTCACGATACTCATCCGCGGCGGCTCGCAGCGCGTTGTAGATGAGGCTGACAGGTCGGTCCATGACGCGCTCATGGTCTCAAAGGACGTCCTTGAAAAGCCGGCCATCGTGGCAGGCGGAGGCGCCCCCGAGGCGTACGCCGCGGGAAAGATCAGAGAATGGGCAAGCACCCTTTCTGGCCGAGAGCAGCTGGCGGCGGAAAAGTTTGCAGAGGCTCTTGAAGCAATCCCGCTTGCGCTTGCAGAAAACGCAGGCATGGACCCAATCGATACCCTGACAGAGCTGCGTTCAAAGCAGAGCAAGGGCGCGAAATGGACCGGCGTCGATGCAAGAAACGCCAAGGTCGCCGACATGTCGAAACTGGATGTCGTCGAGCCGCTCGCAGTCAAGGAGCAGATAATAAAGTCTGCGACAGAGGCGGCGTCGATGATCCTCAGGATCGATGACGTGATAGCTTCAAGCAAGTCAGGCGGCGGCCCCGCAATGCCCCCAGGCGGTATGGGTGGCATGGGCGGAATGGGCGGCATGGACATGTAGGTGTCCTGCCCCAAACTCACTTTTTTAATTCTGCTTCAACCACTTCTTTGACCCAGGCGCCGGTTTCCTGCATTTTTAAAAGCCGTGCGAGGTATTCGCCCCACTCCATTGTGCCGTACGCCCGCACCCACGCCTCATAGTGGCCGCGCAGTTGCTCCAGCGCCTGCTCGTGGCAGCGGCAGTATTGCCCCGCAGTTTCCCGGGCGCAGGCCGCGCACTTCATGCAAGGTTTTTATTTATCGGCCAGACTTAAAGGTTGCAATGGCGATGTTTATTGCCGGCGCGTCCAGGATGGCGTTGATAGTGGCAGGCGGGTACCTAGTGGCATTCTTTGCTCTTGCGTCAGGCGTGGTCAACGCGTCGATAGAGGCAGTCGGCACCAGGGCGTTCATAATCCCGACTAGGAGCGTCCAGTCGCTTGGCGAGACGGTCGTGATAACACTCATCCTTTTCGTTGGCCTTGCCGGCATCATGCTGCTCCAGCGCGCAGCCAAGGCAAATGCGGCCAGGACGCAGCGCGCTCTCCTTGCAAGCGGCTTTGCCGTCCTTTTGGGAGGCCTGTTTCTGGGCTACCTGCTGGTCAGCCTAAAGCTTTGACAGGATAGGAAATCACTGTTCCTTCCGGCATCGTTTCGTGCGCAAGCACGCGAAGGACGACGTCGTTGCCGACAAGGTCGACACTTGTCCTACTAGCGCTTTTCTGCTGCAAGAGCCTCCTGCTTGCCGGCGACTGCTTCCAGCCCCCTTCCTTCCTGTAGCGCAGCATGCTCGTGGCAAGCACGGGCACCCCTGACGATGCGCCCTGCCGGACAAGGAGCATCAGGAGCACCGACAGCAGGTGGTTCAGGTTTCCGCCGCTGCGCTCCCGGCTCCTGTAGTATCCGTAATACATTGCGTAAAAGCTGTTTATCGAATCAAGCACGACTAGCGAATGCCCGTTCATGGTAGCGAGCACCTCCTTGAACATGAGCATGAACCGGCCCTCGGACGGCAAATAGATGTCGACCTTGCCTGCGCGCACGAGGCCGGCCCTGAAATATGCCGCAAACGCGGTATCAAGGTCGATGTACGCTACATCGCAGTACGTCGAAGCGAGCTCGGCCATGTAGCACAGCTTGGCGTACGGGTCGCTAAAGAGGACGGTGTTGAGCCCCTTGGCGCTCAGGACACGATCATGGTTATAGGACTCCACTGTCTTCAGTTGTCAAAGGTAAGATATATGGACGATCTCAGGCCCGACTTTCCGCTAACAAAAAAGCTTGTCTACATGAACAACGGCGCCGTGGCGCCGACGCCGCTTGCAGTCATCAAGGCGGTGACAGACTATATGGTCAGGTGCGCAGACGAGGGGCCCGACTCGGCCTCGATTTCAGACTATACGACGTCGTTGCTAAAGGAGGTGCGCCAGCGCGTGGGCCACCTGATAAACTGCGAGCCGGAAGAGGTGGTGCTGGTCCAGAGCACGACTGATGGCATCAACATGGTCGCAAACGGCCTCGCATGGCAAGAGGGCGACGCAATAATAGTCCGAGGGGGCAAGCATGAGCACTATGCAAACTATTTCCCGTGGCTCAGGCTTTCGCGGGACAGGAGTATCGCGCTTCGCGAACTGCCAATAGACGCAAACGGCCTTTTCGACATGGTAGAGCTTGAAAAGGCCTCCAGGGGCAGCCGGCTGGTCGCCATGAGCCACGCGCTCTACAATACCGGCGCCGTCATGCCCCTCGAAGAGGTCGGCAGGATAGCGAGGGAGAACAATGCCCTGTTTTGCGTCGACGCGGCGCAGAGCGCCGGCACCATCCTGGTTGACGTGAAAAAGATCGGCTGCCACTTTATGGCGTTTCCCGGCTTCAAGTGGCTGTGCGGGCCGACGGGCATCGGGGTGTTTTACTGCAGCAAAAAAGCGCCGGAGCTGGCGCCGCATGCAATCGGAGGCGAGTCGGCAACACTGTCAGGGAGCACGCTTGCATACATGGATATGCCTGCGCGCCTGCAGGCAGGCTTTCGCAACTACCCCGGCGCGGCGGGGCTTGAAGCGGCTTTGCGCTACATGCTGCGCATCGGCATCGGCAACGCCAGGTCGGCAAACATCAAGGTTGCAAACGCCCTGCGCGAAGAGTTGGCGAGGATTCCGGGAGTCACCCTGCACGGGCCTGAAGAGGAAAGCAGGCGCACGTCGCTTGTCGCGTTCACGACAAAACTAGATTCGTCATTCATCGCAAGAAAGATGGAAGAAAACGGCATCATTGTGGCCGAGCGCGACATCGGCGATGGCAAAAAGGCGGTGAGGGCGGCGCCCCACTTTTTCAACACCGAAGAAGAAGCGGCAAGGGTGGCGTCGCTTTTAAAGAGCCTGCTCTAGCTACTTTTTCTCGCCCTGGCCCTCGATGACTATCATCGTGAGGGTCGACCGGACCTTGTCTATCTTTCTGACATGCCACGTGATGGTCTCGCGGAGCTTGTCCATGGTGTCTGACCGTATCTTGGCCACGATGTCATATACGCCGTACACGCCGCTCACCTCGACTGTCTCTTGCAGTTTCTTGATTTCGCGGATAATGTCTTCCTCAGAGCCGAGGTCGCAGTTGATAAGGACGTATGCAGTTGGCATGGCGTAATAACGGGCATTTGGTTATTAAACAAATCGCAGGCTCTATCTAGCAGGCCGCAGGATTGTGAGGCATGGAAGTAGTGGACCTCACCATTGAAGTCTCGCCCTCGACAAGAGTATTCCCGGGCTCGCCCCAGCCGTCGTTCATCAGGTGGTCGACATTTGGCGTGCACGGCTATGACTCTGAGGTTATGCACATGAGCACGCACACCGGGACCCACATGGACGCCCCGTCTCATTTTGCGCCCGGCAGGGCCAGCATCGACCAGTTACCGGCTGCAAGGCTCGTGTCAAGCGCCGTCTTGGTAAGGGTGCCAAAGGGCGCTGACGAGACTATAGGCATTGACGATATGATGGGCGAGGAGATCAGGGAGGGCGACGCGGTCGTCTTTGCGACCGGCTGGGAAAAGCACGAGGGCAATGACTACATGACAAGGAACCCCGGCCTTGCGCAAGATGCCGCAAGATACCTGGTTGGAAAAAAGGTCAACGCGGTCGGAATAGACGGCCCGAGCATCGACCCCGGCTTTGACGAAAAGTTCACCGCCCACAACATACTTTTGCCTGCCGGCGTCGTTGCAGTCGAGAACCTCTGCAACCTCGGCATGATAACGAGCAAGAGGTTCACGCTTGTCGCGGCGCCACTAAAGCTGTCAGGCGCCTCCGGCTCGCCGGTCAGGGCGCTGGCGCTTCTCTAGTTGCCCGTTATGCCCTGCGCGACCAGGATAGAGTAGCAACCAAGGCCGCACTCTTCGCACAGCGGCTTTTGCGCTTTGCTGTCGGCGCTCCCGATGCAGCACGGCATCTTGGTCCTGCCCATGTGGTCAAGGGACAGTATGGCCCAGGACGGGCAGTCGACCGGCGTCGTGCCGACCCCGCCCCAGTTGCCCTTCATCAGCGACACCTGCTTGACAGAGTTGATGACATAGTCAGGGTACTTTTCCCTCAGGGCGATTATCCTGTCCACGACCTCACTCCTCTTTTCCCCAAACGGCATGAAGAGCGGATCGCCCTTGGCAAACGGCGTGTGGAACTGGAAGCCTATCTTGTTGACCTTGCCCCGCCATTCTTCTGCCAGATCCTCTACCGTGTGGTAGTTTTGCGAGTTTATAGTCATCGTAAGCCAGATGTCCTTGTACGCCGGCTTGCCCCTCCTGGCAGGGCCGGCGGCATAGTCAAGTACGTTCTTTTTCGTCTTTGCGTACGAGCCGGGGCCGCGAATCGTGTCGTGGATCTTTTCAGTGCCGTCCATCGACACCCAGTAGAAATAGAGGTTGTCAAAGCGCTTTAGCGGAAAGGTGGCGTTCGTGACGACGCAGACCCTGTTTGGCATCTCTTCGCAAAAAGTCTGGATGACGTCGGGCCTGAGGGTCGGCTCGCCGCCCACCAGGGTCACGACAAAGAGGCGGTGCTTGTTTATCTTTTCTCGGATTATCCTGCGCCAGTCTTCTGCCGACAGGTCGTTTTCGCCTTCCTTGCGGTTGAGCCACCAGTAGCAGTGGGTGCAGTGCAGGTTGCAGATGTTGTTGACGTCGACAGAGGCGTACATCGGCGCCTTGCTCTTGAAGAGCCTGTAGGCTATCATCTTTTTAAAGATGCTGAGGTAAAAAGGCATCTCCCTGGCAAGGTCCGTAAACCCCCGGCCATAGATTACGTCCACCATTGCAGGATAAAGGGCGGCGGATCAATTAAAGGTGCTGGTGGCAGCGGTAGCGCGCGTTTCCAGTGGAAACATGGCAAAAATAATCGTTCTTTAATACTGCCTGCAGCCGCTGCGTAAAATGTGCGGCGGGAAAGGCACTAGTGTGTGTTTCCAGTGCATACAAAAACGCGGGTAATTATCAGTTCTTTTATGCATGGCCAGTGCTGGGTACGGAGCGGCCGCTGAATAGCATTAAATTATGCCATGTGAGCGTAAATGCTAGCGTGTGGGCCCGTAGCTCAGCCAGGTAGAGTACCGGACTTTTAATCCGGTTGTCTCGGGTTCGAATCCCGACGGGCCCGCTCTTTTCACGGGTTCAGGTGCACTCCAATTGTATGAGGGAACAGAATTGTGGCGGGCAGGAATCGAATTGCTCCTTACTATCTATCGAATGCTCTTAGCCCTTCAAGCAGGACCGCTAGTTCATCATCTTCCAATATCCCCTAGAGGAGCAACACTAACACCCATCTCCAGAAGCTCTTGTCTCAGAGAAGGCTCTCCAACCGTAGTTATTTTTTACCCTGTAAGAACCAGCTAATTTCCTTCTCAGGGTTCTGCATCATCTGTTACATCTTGTTATCAGTAAGAAGATTTAACAGAGTTAACCGAGTCTAATAGAGGCGGTCGCCTATTTTGATTTTGCAGGTTTTATTAGTCCCAGTAACTGCGAAAATAGAAAGGGCTTTTGAAGTATCGGGTATTTATCGATATCAAGTGAATGTGCCTTGAAGCCCGAGCTAATTGGGTCCAGATCCGAGGTGGTGGTAAAGATAATTTGTTGGTCCGGATTTACCTGAAGAATCTTTTTCGCAATATCGAACCCGCTTGCATCCTTCACGTGGGTATCAATTATAATAATGTCATAGAAATCGCGTTTGTCTCTCATGAGCACCTGCTCCAAACATTCATCTGCCCCTTTCACTATGACAAGTTCGACGGGCAAAGACTTGAGACAATCCCTGTAAATTGTACGTATATCAGCCTCGGACTCCGCAAGAAGAATCTGTATCTTTTGAGGTTTGGCTTGCTTGGCAAGGATTCTGCCATGGTTCTTGCCGATAAAGTCGTTCAAGTCAAGTTTGAGTGAATGTGCATGCGAGATGCGCTTTTGTTCCCCAATATGCAACTGTTGCTTTAGCACTGAGGATGGGTGTGCGCAGATTATCGAGATATCCAAATTCTTTGCCATCCAGTCATTGTATGTCCCTTGCCACCAGCCTTCTAGCGTAACGCACTCGTCGAACTGCTTGTGTCTAGCCAGGTTGCAAGCTGCGTCAGCAACTATGAGTGCCTTTTCATTCTTGCCTGAAGCGATTCTATCTTTCAGTGTTTCTTCGACTTGTGCTTTTAATTGCTTGAACGGAGTCAATTCACAGTTAGCAGCCGAATCGTAAAACGGCTTGAAGTTGACAATGACAAAGTTGCCTTCTTGGATATGCCTGTCATAGTCTGCGATTCTTGGAGCAAGGTTGGCCAGAAAATCCTTGTCACTTGCATCAACGGTGGCATAGATACAGTACTGGCCCGCATCCAACACACGGTTAATACAATCTATTTCAGCTGCGCTTCGTTCATCCTCATCATCATACAGAAGCATAAGGTGCTGTTTATCTGAGGATTGTAACAAATCATTAGATGCGGCGAAGGTCAAATTAATTCAATCCTCCATTTTGATTTGGGTGGTTATTTTCCTCCAGGCTTCACCAGAGGCGTTTACAACAATATCGTGTGTGGCAACTACTACACGCTTTGAATGCATATCATGGGGAAAAGCATCGAAGAATTGCTTTGGAAATGGGCATACATAAGATCCCTCAAACGGCTTTTCCTGCCACCATTGTTCCACCATTCCACATTCGTCAAAGTACTTATTTCTAAAGAGGAAACCTGTTCCATCGCCGACAAAGCGGACATGATTGTCTCTTCTTTCCTTTACCTTTTCGGCAAACAATTTCTTTGCCTCTTCAAATGGATTCATGTCATGTAACAGTGCAGAGATATAGAAAGAAGCCAGATCAACGATCAGTAAATTTCCCTTCTCTACATTTTCTTTGTAATTGTCGATTGATAACGAGAAATTATCAATGTAGCCCTTGTCTCGGAAATGAACAGTTGCATATACGCAGAACTGCTGCCTCCTTAGCCCTTCGTTAAGGTATTTCGAGACAGCAGAATTAAGGTCTTCCTTGTTTTCATAAAGTAGAGCCATATGCTCATTGGTTGGAGGATTCAACAGTAAATCCATCGTTTCAGCAGCCGTACATTTCTTTTACCTTATATCTAAAATACTTTTTGCCTGTTCTCTTTTCAGAAGAATGTTTTAGATGCGGCTATTACCGGTTGAATCAAACCAACCCGCCATGATGATGAAAACCTGAACCTGATAATAGCATAACCCAGCTGGTCAACTGATTACTATCTACTTGATGAGCGAGCCTTATCAGGCTGTTTGTTACTTGGTTCATTGCAAGTCTGCAAGATGCATATCCTAGGCCCGCCCTTTGTTCTGTCTGCCCGGTCCATTAGGGCGGGCCAGAGTTTCTGCCCCCATCAGTTACCGATAACCAGCTTTTCCATTTAATCACATTAGAGCCTGTCACATTGGAACTCCTGTCTAAATAGGATGTAAACCCGATGGGCCCGATCTCATGGCCAAGTCCCGAGGCTTTTCGACT
>NZ_JBOGQF010000035.1:0-13939 GCF_050748925.1 Nitrososphaera sp. | reverse complement strand
ATCCTCCCCATGGCTATTGTTTATATCGGCAGACCCCGCACACTGGCCAATTGGGCGCGCTTGTCGAGGCACGGGACCTGAAAAAGTATTTCCCCGTAAAAAAGGGCTTTCGCCAGATGTTCAAGGGCGCCGAGTTTGTCAAGGCAGTCGACGGCGTCAGTTTTGCATTAGAGAGAGGCAAGGTGCTGGTCCTGGCAGGCGAGTCCGGCTCTGGCAAGACGACAGTAGCAAGGCTCGTGCTGCGCGCAATAGACCCGGACGCCGGCTCGATAATGTTTGAAGGCAACGACGTGACGCGCTATGAGGGCAGTCAGCTAAAGCATTTTCGCGCCTCGGTCCACATGGTCTACCAGGACCCCTATTCCTCGCTGAGCCCACGCATGAAGGTTATGGACATTGTCATGGAGCCCCTGACCGTCCACGACAGGAAGAGCTCGAAAAAGGAAAAGGAGGAAAAAGTATTGATATCATTGGATGAAGTCAGGCTGGCGCCCGAGATTGCGCAGCGCCTGCCCCACATGCTGTCGGGGGGCCAGCGCCAGCGTGTCGCGATAGCGAGGGCTCTCGTGACAAAGCCGGCGCTGATAGTGGCAGACGAGCCGGTGTCGATGCTGGACGTCTCGGTCCGTGGCGAGATATTGGAGCTGATGCACGGCCTGAAGGCAAAACACGGCATCTCTTACATCTATATCACCCACGACCTTTCCACCGCCCGCTACGTCGGCGACGACATCGCAGTCATGAACGCAGGCAGGATAGTCGAAACGGGGCCCATTGACAAGGTATTGCTAGACCCGGAGCACGCATACACGCAGTCGCTCATCGCCGCAATCCCGGACCCCGACAGAGGACTTTACTAAAAACATATTAGTGAACCATCCTGCATACTGTTGAATGCACAAGGCGGTTCTTGCTCTTGCGCTTGCATCGATACTTGTCGCCGGCTTTGCACTGCCAAACGCCTTTGCCCAGGCAAAAAAGGGCCCATATGCTGACGAGATACGATTTATCCATTATGAAGACGAAAACGTCGCCCTCGAGGAGGTCAGGTCGGGCGGCCTTGACGCCTATTATTTCAAGATCCCGCTCGAAGTCGCCGACGATGTCAAGGACGACCCCAAGGTCAAGATATACGAAAGGATTGCCGGCTCCAATGGATTGTTTTTGAACCCCGCGCCTTCAAAGGACAAGAAGGTGCTCAACCCGTTCCAGTTCAGGGAAGTGAGGTTTGCCATGAACTACCTCATCGACCGCGAGCTGGCCGTGAACGAGTTCCAGAAGGGTTATGGCAGCCCGCTCGTCGACCCGTTTGGCATCTATTCCCCGGAATACCTCAATTTGATAGACTCGGTCGAGTCATTTGGCTTCCGCCACAACCCGCAGCTTGCCGACAAGATGATGACAGACGCGCTGAAAAAGGCCGGCGCCGCAAAGGAAAATGGGAAATGGATGTACAGCGGCAAGCAGGTTGCGGTAAAGATACTAATAAGGCAGGACGACGCGCCGCGCAAGCTGATCGGCGAGGACGTCGCCTCAAGGCTGGAAAAGATAGGCTTCAAGGCTGAAAAAGAGTACGGCGACCTTAACAAGGCCAACACAGTCGTCTACGGCTCTGACCCGCAAGAGCTGAAATGGCACGTATACACCGAGGGCTTTGCAGGCACTTCGGTTTTCGTGAAATACAACCCAGTAATCCCTGCGCAGATGTACGCCCCGTGGTACGGCAGGATGCCGGGGTTCCAGAACCCTGCCTTCTGGCAGTACCAGAACGCGACGCTTGACGGCACAAGCCAGAGGATACTGTTTGCCAACTTTACGTCAGAGCCGGAGAGAAACGAGCTTGTAAGACAGGCAGTCAGGATGGGCATACAAGAGTCAGTCAGGATTTTTGTCAACCAGAAAACCGACCCGTTCATAGCGTCGCCTTCCGTCAAGGGGCTCGTCAACGACTTTGGCGCCGGCATAACGAGCAAGTACTCGGCCGCAAACGCCAGGCACGACAATAACAGATCACTTGACATCGGCGTCAAGCAGATCCACCAAGGCGCGTGGAACGGCGTCGGCGGCCTGCAGGACACGTACAGCCGCGACGTTTACTACACGGTAGTGGACCCTGCCACTTTCCGCCACCCGTATACCGGCGAGATAATCCCGATGCGGGTCCAGTGGACCAAGATAACCAGCGAAGGCCCCGACGGCAAGCTGAACGTTGTAAGGGACGCCAAGGTGTGGGACCCTGCGACGCAAAAGTGGGCAGCCGCCAAGGGAAGCAAGGTCATGAGCAAGGTCGCGTTCACCCCGATGTATTCAAAGTGGCACCACGGCGCCCAGATGGACAGGGCAGACCTGCTTTACTCTTACTACTTTACGTTTGAATGGGGCACGAACCTCGGCGAAAACGACAGGACCGTCGACCCCGAGTTCACGTCCCTTGCCGGCCCGAACCTGCCCCTGATAAAGGGAGTAAAGTTCACGAAAACAGGATTCGAGTCGTACGTCGATTACTGGCACTATGACGAAAAAGAGATAGCCGAGTTTGCGGCCGTGTGGGCAAGCGAGCCCTGGGAGATAACTGCTGCCACGGAAAGGCTGGTGCAGGACGGCAAGATAGCATATTCAAGGAGCGAGGCGACGGTCAATAACGTCGAGTGGCTCGACCTGATAGTGCCAGAGCACGCCAGGATGGTAAAGGAGGAGCTGCAAAAGATGAAGAAGGAAAATTACGTCCCCGCGGCGCTAAAAGGGACTGTCAGCGCTGCCGACGCGATAAAGCGCTATGACGCAAGCATAAAGTGGATTGACGTGCACAAGAGCGCAGCCATCGGCAACGGGCCATTTTATTTGGATAGTTACAACATCGCCGGCAGGACGATAACGGTCAAGGCGTTCCGCGACGCTTCGTACCCGTTCAAGGTAGGCGAGTTTGCGGCGTATGAAAACCCCAAGCTGGCCAAGATAGTCAAGTCAGAGATCCCAAGGACGATAAAGGCAGGCAAGGCCGCCACTGCGACGATAACGCTGCAGGTCGACGGCAAGCCGAGCAACGACGCGGAGGTCAGCTACTTCATCTCAAACAAGGCCGGCAACGTCGTGATAAAGGGGATAGCCAAGGCGTCTGACAAGGTCGGCACATTCAAGGTAGAGCTGGCGCCGGCAGAGACTGCGAAACTGTCAGCCGGCCCCAACCAGGTCAAGGTGTTTGCCAGCAGCAACCAGGCGTTCAAGCCCGACATCGTGGCTGCGACCGTGATAGTGTCCATGAGCTGACTAACTATAATAGCAAGCGAATGGTGCAAGCATTGACTCGGAGGAGCAGTGGGAAGGGCAATGGATGGAAGGTTCTACCGGTTCATAGTAAAGCGCTCCATAAACATGGCAGTCGTGCTCTTTGCCACCCTCGTGCTCACGATTGCGCTCCTCGGGCCCACCATGGACAGGATACTGGCAGACGGGGTAAAGTATTACGTAGTCGAGGACATCAACCACAGGAACCTGAAATTCCAGAACGCCGGCGACCGGCAGCAGTTCATTGATGCAGCCATTGAAAGGCAGATAAAGACGCTCGGCCTTGACGAGCCGTGGTACTCGCCCAAGCGCTTTTTCAACACCGTCGTCCGCGTGATGGCCCTTGACCTCGGCAGGTCCAACTTTATCACAAGCGACGGAGGCTCGTCAAACGTCCGCGACATCATCCTTGAAAAGATGCCAAAGACGGTGTTGCTGTTTACGACGTCCACGCTCGTCATTACCGTCATCGGCCTGTACCTGGGCGCGTACGTGGCAAACAGGTCCGGCTCTATCCTCGACAGACTCAACTCGGCCTTTGCCGTCTTTAGCGGCAGCTTTCCGACGTGGTGGGTAGGCATGCTCATGATCTTTGCCTTTGCGTTTGCGTACCACATATTTCCCGCAAGGGCGACGCCCTTGACGGCGCCGGACGACCCGGCCTACATCGGCGACCTCCTTTATCATATGCTCCTGCCCCTGATAACGCTGGTGCTGGTGGGCTTTGGCTCGTGGGCGTATATCGTCAGGTATTTTGTCGTAGGCGTGCTTGGGGAGGACTATATCGCGGCAAAAAGGGCGGCCGGCATCTCTGAGAAAAAGATCCTGTATTCGCACGCGCTGAAAAACGCCGCCCCGCCCATTGTTACGGTAATTGCGCTGTCGCTGGCCGGCTCGTTTGGCGGCGCGATAACCGTCGAGGCGGTCTTTGACTGGCCCGGCATGGGGCAGCTGTATTACCAGGCGATAGGGATGCTCGACATCCCCGTCATAATCGGCTTGACCTATGTTTCCACGGTCATTTTCGTCATCACCGTCTTTTTGACCGACATCATCTACGCGTACTTTGACCCGAGGGTAAAAGTGGCATGAGCGCCGCCCTGTCGGGGTCAGAGATAGCAAGAGAGTTCCGCAGGTCAAAGAGCGGGCTTCTCGGCGCGGCCATACTGGCCGGCCTGCTTGTGATGACTGTTTACTCTGTCGTCGCCATACCGCTTGAATCGTTCCGGCAGTGGAACAACCCCAATTTCTGGATAGACCAGCCCAAGTCGGCTGCGCCGGCGTGGACAAACTTGTTCGGGGCAGGGCTGCCAGAGCACGTCGCTATGCGCATGGGCGACGCGCAGGTTTCAGAGTCGTCGGAGGACGGCGTCAGGACTGTCTCCCATTCGTACGCAGTCGACGTCAATTTTGACGCGTACCCCAGCGACTTTATGTTCCTCTACTCTGCCAGGTACGGAGAAACGCAGCCGGCGCTGCAGGTAGACGTCGAGCGCCCGGACGGCAGGGGGTTCCGGGTGTATTTCAGCTCGTTGCCGCCGGCGCAGGAAGGCCAGAACGATTTTTCGTCGCGGGTGTTTTCAACCGACAGCGCGATAGCAGAGTCGCTGCGCGATTATGTAGAAGAGTTTTCCTATGAGCGCGATCCTGCCAGGCCTGAGGCAATGATCTTTTCGGACTCTGGCGAAAACAGGGTGCTGAAAGGGACGTACGTATTCAAGGAGACGTTCTACCTTTTTGAGCAGGGCGACTCTGTCACTGATTCCGGGATAATACTGGGCGGCAGGGTCTACGGCCTGATGGGCACCGACGAGCTGCGCCGCGACCTTGCATCTGGCATACTTTGGGCGGCGCCGGTGGCCCTCTTTATCGGCCTCACCGTCTCGATAGCGTCCATATTGATTGGCCTCGTCTACGGCGTTGCGGCCGGCTACAAGGGCAGCAGGACCGACGAGGGGCTGATGCGCATAAACGACATCTTTTACTCGCTGCCGACGCTCCCGCTGCTGGTCATACTGTCAGTCACGGTCGGCAGGAGCATATTTTTGATAACTGGCTTCCTTGTCATCTTTGGCTGGGTCGGCATGGCAAAGATAAGCAGGAGCCTTGCGCTCCAGATAAAGAACCTGCAGTATGTAGAGGCTGCAAAACTGATGGGCCAGTCCGACACGAAAATAATTTTCCGGCACATCATCCCGCAGCTGTTGCCGCTGACGTTTGCAAGCATTGCAATCGCGGTGCCGGGCGCAATCCTGGGCGAGGCCGCGCTCTCTTTTCTCGGCCTTGGCGACCCGTCGGTCCCGACGTGGGGCCAGATGCTGCACGACGCCAACTCTTCCGGCGCCGCCGTCCGCGGGCTGTGGTGGTGGATAATCCCGCCGGGGGTAATGATCGCGGTAACCGGCCTTGCGTTTGCGCTTGTCGGCAACGCGCTGGACGCGATTGTCAACCCGCGGTCAAAAAGGATGTAGGTCGGATGCCTCAGTACTCATAATCTTCATCACAAAGATGTCAGACGGCTCTTCCTTCACGTCATCAGCATCCAGCGGCAATAGCATTAGCCATGGTGTATGAACTTAACGAAAAAGGGAAAAGGTTAGCCCTTCAGGCGGACTATTTTTATGCGCTCGAGCACCTTCCAGTACTCGATCTCCTGGCCGTTTGGGTTGTCTGCGAGCTTGTCCCTTATCTCGTCTTCCACGGAAGAAGTCTCAAACACCTCAAAGGTTTCAAGGTCCATGATCTGGAGGACGTCGCCGTTCTTTGAAATAATCTGCCCGTTGCGCTTGTCAATAAGCGGGACATCCACCCTGGAGGATACAGGGCCTACAAACGGGTGCGTGCTGCCGTCAAAGACGCCCACCGCGTTTATCCTCGCCTTGGCAGAGCCGTGCTTGCCAGGCTTGCTGTGGTCGTACGAGACGATCCTGCATGGCTCGTTGTCGACGATGATGTACGAACCGACTTTGAGAGCACCAAGTTCCATCGGCTTGCTCAATATAATTCAAAAAAAATAGCTAGAGCCTGCATATTTAACGTTTGCCTTGCATGCGGCCGCCAAACTGTCAACTTTGCGCAGCAATGATTCTAGACGTTGTCAAGCGCAGAGTCTATAAAATCGTCAGTCATCATGGACGGCGCGGCCAGCTCTGGAGGAAACGACAGTGCTTCGCGTATCTGGTGGTACAAAGCCACCTTCCTGTCCATGTCCTTTTCTTCCCGGCAAGCCCACACAAGCTCGTCGATGCTCTTGGCTTGGAAGATATTCATGCAATAGTTTAACGCTGTTCGCTTTTAGCCTTTGTGGGTGCTCGTTACATGGCAAAATACAGTCGCATTGTGCACTACTTTAGCTTCTCAAGTATCGAGAAGCTGACGAGGTTGTTGAGCATTATGCCTTTTCTCGCCACGTCGCGCCGTGTCCGCTCGCAATATTTCTGGTCCGTCTGGTGCGTCTCCGACCCTTCCACTTCCAAGATGACGAGGTTCTTGGCGTACGGGAACGTAAAGCGCGGCTGCTCTGCCGCCACCAGCTGCATTTCTGCAAGGCTCGCCTTTTTCACGCGGTCGCGCCGGGCAATCACGTTTGCAAGGTCGCCTATCGCAGGGTCCCCGTTGGTGTATTTCGTGAAATACAATGAAACATAGTTGAGTTTCTCGCCGGCGCGCTCAAACAGCGGGCCGTTAAAGCTGAACATGAAGGCGAGCTGGTCCATGCCGTAGCTCTTGATGTCGCCAAGCACGCTGGGCATCTCCTTGAAGGACGCGAGGACATAGTTGTTGGCCTTGTTTGGAAAGTAGGGAACGCTCTCGTCAGAAAATGTAGCAGTCACGAAATACATGTCGACGATGTTGGCTGCTTTTTTCCATTCGTCAAGCAGGGCAGACTGCCTGCCATGCGGGGTACACACGTAACCCGCGATATCTCCTGTGCCCGCCAACCCTTCATCAATCAGTGATCGGCAGGATATATACTGTTTGCTCACGCAATCAGGAAATCTTGCATTGCCGAGCTTTCAGCAGTAAAATTACTCTATTTTTGGGAAATAAAATGATAATTATCGGTGGGCCTCGAGCCATCCGAGCCTGTAAAAGTAGATGAACATCAGCCCGGCAGGCGCCGCCGAGACCAGGATGACAAAGATAAGCGTCGTGTACGGCCCAAGCTGGTTCCACGGCCCCGTCTCTATGCCACCGGGCAGGGCGACGTTCATGCCGTAAAAGGTGCTCACCACCGTGACCGGGATTGACAGCGTGAATATTATCGTGAGGACGGCGAGTATCTTGTTGGTCTTTTCAGAGCTGAGCACAAAGTCCGTGTCCTTGTAGATTTCGACAGTCTCCTTGGCCTCTTCAAGGGCCTCGTGCACCTTGTCCACGTGGTCCTGCACGTCCTTGAAATACGGGCCGAGGTCCTCCTTTGAAAAGCGTTGGACGTCCCGGGTCAGCTCGACGACTATGCGCTTCATATTGATGACTATGCGCCTGAGAGTCGTTATCTCGCGGCGCAGGAGCGCTATCTGGCGCGACACGGATATGCGCTCGTCAAACACGAGGTCCTCCACGTCGTCGATGTTGCCCACCACCTTCATCAACAGATGCAACAGGTCGTCGACCAGCGTGTCGATTATTTTGTGCAGGAGGTAGCCGGACGACCTGCCCATTATGGTCTGGCGCATCTTTTCGTCGGCCTTGCACATGCTGAACAGCTCCTCGATGGGCTTAAGCTCGCCCTGGTGCACGGTGATGAGGTAGTCGGAGCCGACGAACATGGACAGCTGGGAGAACACAAAGCCGCGCTCTTTGTCCGGCGTGGGAAAGTGGAGCACGATGAACAGGTGGTCGTCGTAGCGGTCTATCTTGGGTATCTGGATCTTGGACAGCGAGTCCTCAAAGTTGAGCTTGTGAAACGAAGGGTGATTGCGGCTGACCTCGGCAAGGTCGGCATAGGCGGGCCTCTGCATGTCCGTCCAGGCCAGGCCGTTGTTGACGACCGTTTCCTGCCTCTTTTGGGCCTCCATCCCACACTCTGCCGACTGGATACGGCCGCTGTCATAAAAAGGTGTGCGACATGGATCCGTCAAGCATGCGCATGTCAACCGACTTGGAACTCTTGGCGGTGTGCCAAAGCGCCGAGTTTGTGCCGGCCAGCCTCCTTTTGTAGTACGGTATTCTGGCGTACCCGATCGCGGTTGACGCGGCGCCTACGGGGTCTGACGCCATGGCCCTTGCGGTCCTGTTCAGCATGACAGAGAGCGGCAGGTTCATGCCCATCCTTGCAATATACTCGCGCAGCTGGCAGTGGCCGTTGACCGCCCTTATCACCTGCGACGCAAGGTCCTCCATGCTTGCCGCAGGCTGGAAATACACTATCGCCTCGTTGTCGTATTTCACGACAAGGCCCATCTCCAGCACCTTGCACTGCAGGTAGAGGTCGATGGCGATGATGTCCCGGGGCACGGCTATTTTTTTTGCCGCAGGCGCGTCGATTGAAAGGCCCCTGCCCATGGCCGTGTATTTTGACAGCCCCGCCTGCCTCATCGACTGGAGCCAGCTCGAGATGAATGCGGACGCCCTGCCGGCTATGCCCCTCGCAGGGACGGGCTGCGAGTTTGAGGCGCACAGGCTTGCGTCGCCAAGGGCAGCTGCCAGCCGGGCGGTGCAGTCTGGAGCCGGCACGGTGTCGGCGTCATAGAGCACTATCGCGTCGCCGGAAGCGCGCATAAAGATCTCGTTCCACGCAGCCGCCGCGCCCCTCCTTTTTTTGTGGTGCAGGTGCACGATGTCAAGGCGCGAGTGGCTGAGAAACTTGCTCACGGCCTCTGGCGTCCCGTCTGAGGAGTCGTCGGAAATTATCACCTCGTGCACAAGGCCGCCTGCCTGGCCCTCTATGGATTTCAGCAGGTTGGCGATGTTTTTCTCCTCGTTGTATGCAGGGATGCCGACCGTGACTTTGCGCATGCAGGCTTGCTGCTTGGATATTTTATCAATCTTTTGGAAAGAGATAACATATTCATATGCGCCAGCCATTGCAGCATATGGCGTTGCAGCATGTGCACAGCGAGATATTGGCAATGGCCGGACTGCGCAGGGAGCACCTCATCTGCCCCGTGTTTGTGTCGGAAAAGGCGCCGGAGGGCATGAGCGCGATGCCGGGCATGGCGGCGGTGCCCCTCGGTGGCGTGGCGTCCCAATTGCAGCAGATAGCGGACGCGGGGATAAAGTCAGTGATAATTTTCGGCATACCCGGCAGCAGGGATGTGCACGGCTCGGCTGCAGTTGACGGAAACGGCGTCGTGCAGCAGGCAGTCAGGGAAATCAAATCGGTGTTTGGCAGGTCAATCAACGTCATCACAGATGTCTGCGTCTGCCAGTACAATCTGTCTGGGCACTGCGGGCTTTTGCAGGCTGGAAAGGTGGAAAACGACCCGACTGTCAGGATGCTCGCGCAGATAGCAAAAAGCCACGTTGACGCAGGGGCGGATGTCGTCGCGCCTTCGGCCATGATGGACGGCCAGGTCAAGGCGATACGCGAGGCGGTAGGCAGCAGGGCAAGGATACTGTCGTATTCTGCAAAGCACGCGTCGTCGCTCTATGCGCCGTTTAGGTCAGCCGCGTTTGCAAAGAAGGGAAAGATAGACAAAGCGTCGTACCAGGTGTCGTACGCCAGCCCCAGGCAGGCAATGAGGGAGATGGCTTTGGACATTGCAGAAGGCGCCGACATGGTGATGGTCAAGCCGGGCATGGCGTACCTGGACCTTGTAAAGAGAGCAAAGGAGCAGTTTGGCGTCCCGGTGGCGGTGCAGAACGTTTCAGGCGAGTACGCCATGATAAAGGCGGCAGGCATGCGGGGATGGATAGACGAAGAGGAGTGGAAGGCGCTGTTGCTTGCCTCGATGAGGAGGGCCGGCGCCGACAGGATAATATCGTATTTCGCGCTTGACGTCGCGCGGCTCTTGTAAGATTAGATTATATAGCATTCTTGCCGTCAACGTTTTTGTCCCGCTGTAGCTCAGCCTGGTAGAGCTTTCGGCTGTAGATGTCGGCAACTTTGCTGACCGCGTGTAACAGCCTATCGGGCGTACAGGTAGCAGTAACCGAAGAGTCGCAGGCTCAAACAGGATGGCTTTCGCCGTTCTGGAGTAAATCCTGCCGGCGGGATACACCTTTTAGTATGCAATGTAAATTATTGCCATGTCCCAGATCCAGACAGTGAACCCGGCGACCGGCAAGGCCATCGCCAGTTATGATAATGAAAGCGCAGAGCAGGTGGGCCGCAAGGTCAAGACGGCGAGGGAGGCTTTTGCGAAATGGAAAAAGACCGACCTGGCAGAGCGGGCAGAGCTCGTGCGCAGGCTCGGCCGCGTGATGAGGAAAAACCGCGAAAACAATGGCATGATTATCACCGAGGAGATGGGCAAGCCCATCAAGCAGTCGCTTGCGGAAATCGAAAAGTGCGCGTGGGTCTGCGACTATTATGCCGAGCACGCCGAGGTGTTTTTGCGCGACCAGATAATCCCGACAGAGTTCCGCAAGAGCTTTGTGTCATTTGAGCCGCTGGGCGTGGTCGCGTCCATCATGCCTTGGAATTTTCCATTCTGGCAGGTGATGAGGTTTGCAGTCCCGGCGCTGACTGCGGGCAACGTGGGCGTGCTGAAACACTCGAGCATCTGCCTTGGGACATCGCTCAAGCTAAAGCAGGCGTTTGACGACGCGGGCTTTCCGGAAAACACATTCCAGGTGGTGATAGGCGACTACCGCGCCGGCGAGGCGCTGGTGCAGGCAGACATTGACGCGGTGTCCGTAACTGGAAGTTTGAACACCGGCAGGCGCGTCGCAGAGCTGGCGTCAAAGGACCTAAAAAAATTCGTGCTGGAACTGGGCGGCAGCGACCCGTTTGTCGTGCTTGAAGACGCGGACCTGGGCCAGACCGCGCACATGGCGACGCAGTCGAGGCTCTTGAACACCGGCCAGAGCTGCATCTCGGCAAAGAGGTTCATCGTGGTAAGGGAAGTCGCAGACAAGTTCACGAAAATGTTTGTTGAAAACGCGCAGGCAGAAGTGGTGGGCGACCCGCTCGACTCCAAGACGACGGTCGGGCCGCTGGTGCGCGACAGCCAGAGGCAGGCACTGGCAAGGCAGGTCAACGACGCCCGGGCAAAGGGGGGCAAGGTCCTAACGGGTGGCAGACACGTGAACCGGGACGGCTACTTTTACGAGCCGACCATCGTCTCAAACGTGAGCCACGACATGGAGATGGTAAGGGAGGAGGTGTTTGGGCCGGCGGCGCCCATAATCGTGGTTGAAAACGAGGAGCACGCAATAAGGGAGGCCAACAATTCCGAGTTTGGCCTTGGCGCCAGCATCTGGACCAACAACATCGAGCGCGGGATAAAGCTGGCCCGCCAGATAGAGTCGGGCATGGTGTCCGTGAACGAGATGGTCAAGTCAGACCCGCGCCTGCCATTTGGCGGCGTCAAAAAGTCAGGCATCGGGCGCGAGCTATCAGAGTTTGGCATAAAGGAATTCGTGAACATAAAATCGGTGGTCGTAAAGGACATCACGAGCAGGCTGCTAGTAGAGTAGCCGGCTAGGGGTTGATTACCGCCCTGCCGACTATTTTTCGCGCCTTTAGCTCTTCAAGCGCCGTGTTTGCCTCGTCGAGCGTAAACTTGCGCGACACTATCGACTGCACCTTGCCCTTCTTGGCCAGCTCGACCAGGTCGACAAGGTCGGCGTACTTGCCGGTGTAGGCGCCCGTCAGCGTATAGGCGCGCAGCGGGATGAGCGGCAGGTTTACCTCCATCGAGCCCCCGAAAAGTCCGACCATTATCATCTTGCCGCGCTTTCTCAGCATGTTGAAAGTGTTTGACGCCGTCTTTGTGTTATTGACAAAGTCGATTACCGCTTCTGCGCCGAGGCCCTTGGTCAGGTCCTTTACCGCCTGCACCGGATCGGCCGAGCCCGAGTTTATGGTGTGGTCTGCGCCGAGCTTTTTCGCCTCCTCCAGGTTCTTTTCCCCAATGTCTACCACCACCACCCTGGCGCCCGTTATCGCCTTGGCTATCTGGACTGCCATCAGGCCCAGGCCGCCGGCGCCCACGATGACCATCGTCTCTCCGTCCTTGACTGCCGCCTTTTTCACCGCCGTATAGGCCGTCAGGCCGGAGCAGGCCAGTGATGCTGCGGCGTTTGGGTCAAAGTCGCCCAGCTTTACCAGATACTTGAAATTCGGCACGAGCGCGTACTCGCCATAGCCTCCGTCCTGGTAGACGCCAAGCGACTTGGGCGCGTCGCAGACGTTCTCCTCGCCGGCCCTGCACGCGGGGCACGAGCCTTCGCCTATCCACGGGTAGACGAGCACCCGCTCGCCCTTTTGAAAGCCCTTTACAGACTCGCCCAGATCGGCTATCGAGCCGGCGATCTCGTGGCCGGGCGTCAGCGGGAATTTCACGCCGCGGTCTTCGACCTTCATGAAAACGCCCTGCGGGCCGGCATAGCCGCCCTCCCAAAGGTGCAGGTCGCTGTGGCAGACGCCTACGCTTTCAACTTTTACAAGGACCTGATCGCCCTTAGGCTTTGGAGTATCGATATTTTCCACCTTTAATGGTTCATTGGTCTTTAGTATGCGGGCAACTTTCATGTCGTTGAAATGGTGCCATTGTGGTATTAAACTAAACGCATGAAAGGCTTTAATTGCGATCTGCGCAAATTTGCATCGTTGAAGGTGCGCCCTGTCGCGTACGTGCTTGTCGTAATCAGCATAGTCGGGGTGATTGCGATCCCGACCGGAAACCCGATGTTTCTGGAAAGGGCCATAGCGATTGAAATCGCTTTCATTACGCTTGCAGTATTGACGTTCATGGGCTACAGGAAGCACCTGTACGCGTGCATACCGCTTGCCACCGTCGTCATTATCGGCAATTCCCTTGCGCCCCCGCACGTAGAGATAATGACCACGTTCTCAAAGCCGCTCAACGCGGCCGTCTTGATAACTGGCGGCTACATATTGCAGGCCGCGCTGGTGGTTGCGACCGTGCACGAGCTCGTAATAAAGCGCAACGCGATGCAAAAGGTCACCTGACTTGCTTTAACAGCTGCTCTTTTGTTTTCTCTGGAAGGTCGTTCCAGTGCCTGCCCATCAGCGCGCCCTGCAGGGAATACAGGTAATAGCAGACAGGCATCGTCTTGCCGGGGTTTCTGTCCCGGATCATCCGGTGGGCTTTTGCGGCCCCCACCTTTTCCAGGTCGCTCTTGTTTTTTATCCCAATTTCGTTTAGTCTTTTTTCTATCGTCGGGCCGATGTTTTTCAATCCTGCAAGGCCGCTTTTCTTTTTCATGCCAGTTCACTTGAAGTAGGGCAGGTATTCCTTTGCAGGCTCTATCATCTGCGATATGTTGACTGGCATGCCGTTTGGGTCTATAACTGCAAAGTGGCGCTCGCCCCAGGGCTCGTTGCGCACCGCAAGTGCCACCTTTATTCCCGATTTTTCCAGCCGGCTGCATTCCTCGTCAACGTCCTCCACCTCAATCGTGTATATCGCCCCTTTTCCGCAATAGGCAGGCTGGAAGATCGGCGGCTGCGTCTCGTGGTCGGGCAGGACAAACGCCACGTCCATGGGCGGGCTGCCGCCTGATCGCACCTGGATATACC
>NZ_JBOGQF010000034.1:0-14038 GCF_050748925.1 Nitrososphaera sp. | reverse complement strand
CCTCTTATTGAAACGGACGATAATTGCAGGGCTATCTTTGGTTATGCACTCACCCCAACTTCTTCTCAGACTCAGGTATTGTTGGTAAAATCCCCAACTTTCGAGCGTGATGAAGGTATCATAGGCATAGTCGGCTGAAGTGGCGTAGACCTTAACATGAGCAGTCAGGACGCGGTTTGGATCGTTCTTGTCGTAAATGGGAGTAATGTCTCCAACCCGCAGCCCTGCTAGTCCTCCAAGCCTCATCCCGGATGAGCAGAGTAGCAAGATGATGACCTTTCCCCGCAAGTCAGTGTAATTGAGCATCTTTTGAATATCCTCTCGACTATAGGCTTCATCATCCGCCGCGAGGTCACTCCTTGGAAGTAGCTTGTTTATCTTGGTCCAATTCAACAAAATGTCGTTCATAGAGAGGAAAAGCTTGATACATGGAACAAGAGTTACGACACTTGTCGGCTTTAACTCACCCTTGTCAACCCTGTCCGCCAGAGCCAAAACATACCCTTCAACGAGCCTTTGAAGCTCTATTTGCCCCTCAATGTTTGGTCGGTGTTCGCCATTGGCGGCCTTTATGTAGGGAGCATACCTCTCAACTATTTGCTCTGTGTTCATCCCACCATGGACTAGAAAATAGCAGAGGTTTCGACGATAGAACTCGAGCGTCCTTTCAGTCTTTATGGCTCGTTTAAATACTGTGTAGGACCTACCAACTAGGTATTTACCATAGTCCCGCCTAAAGACTACTGCTTCCTTCCTTTTGTGTGCCTGTTCCTGCATCTTCTCTCTCGTAGATAAAATTGAGCCCGTGTTAGTTGATTTCATAATCTATTTATCTTCGAAATGGGTCAGCTACAACAATGGGCAGGTTCTTTGGAAAGGGCAAGGACGAGGCCCCGGCTGACGCTCAGGAAAGGCAGGATTATACCGACGCTGATTTCCAAAAGCGCGACCTATTCAAGAAAGGCATCAACCACATGTCAAACGACAAGATGCTCGACGCCATCCGCAGTTTCGAGCTGGCGCTCAGGGTGGACCCGCAGTACGTTGACGCGTGGATCAAGAAAGGTTACTCTCATTTCCATCTGGGCGAATATACCGTCGCCACGAGCGCGTATGACAGGGCGCTAGAGATAGACGTCAACAACGCCGAGGCCTGGAACCTCAAAGGCCTGGCTTATTACAAGTTAAATAACTATGAAAAAGCAATAGACTGCTGCGAAAAGTCCATCGACATCGACCCTAACGACGGAATGGCATGGTACAACAGGGCGTGCTACATGACGCTGTCCGGCAAGGTCGACGAGGGGCTTGAGGCGCTAAAGCGCTCGATAGAGATAGACATTGCAAACGCGAGAAAGGCAGTTAAGGACCGCGACTTTGAGAACGCGCGCGCAGAAGAGGGGTTCCGCAGGATAATTGAAGTCGTCGTGCTAGAGTCGATAAGGCAGGGCTATGACTATGTCGGCAAGATAGTGTGGGTCACAGGCATCGACAAGATCGAAGTCGAAGACGCAATCATGCGCCTGTCGATGAAGGGGCTGCTGACAAGGCGCGAAAAGCGCAATATCACCGGCCTTGAAGAATACTATGAGCTGACCAAGGACATTGCAGACAAGGTAGGAGTCACGAAAAAGGTCGGCCTATTTAACAAGAAGGAAGTGTCGGCGCCGATGCAGCAGCTCAAGGACATCAGCGAAGTGCTCGGCAGGGCCAAGGACTCTATCGAGCGGGGCGACCTTGAGGCGACCAAGCAGGCCTTTGACGAATTGATAAATCCTGCCAAGCACGGCAGCGCCATGATAGAGCAGTTCTTTGAAGAGCACCGCGATCTGCGCCTTGCGCAGATACGCCTGCGCGACAAGGGGCAGGAGTACCTCAACGCCAACAAGTCGGCACTCTCCGAAATGGTGACCAGGATCGACATGATTGTCAGAAAGGGCCCGGTGACCAAGCCAGCAAAAGATTAAATCTACACGCTCTTTATTGCGTTTCAGATGGCAGACATCAGAGTCGCCGTAATCGGGGTCGGCAACGTCGGCGCAACTTTTGTTCAGGGCGTGGATTACTACAGCAACAGCAAAAACACCGTCGGCCTGTGGCACCAAAAGGTCGCCGGTTTCAAGCCCTCAAACGTAAAGATAGTCGCCGCCTTTGACGTCAGCCCCGCCAAGGTCGGCAGGAACCTTGCGCAGGTGGTTTCTGAGAGCTCTAGAAAATATCACGAGTCCAAGGACAATGAAATTACAGTCAGCCCCGGCATCCTGCTTGACTCTTTCAACAGCCCTGACAGCCCCGTCAAGGCGTCGGCGGCAGAGCTTGCCAAAGAGCTGAAAAAATCAGGCGCCGACGTCGTCCTGAACCTCATTTCGTCCGGCATGGACAAGACGTCTGCAGAATACGCAAGGGCTTCCCTTGCGGCAGGCGCGTCGTTTGTCAACGCGACCCCTGCAAAAGTAGCCAACTCGCCGCTTGCTGCCAAGTTTGCGCAAAGGCGGCTGGTGCTTGCAGGCGACGACCTGCTGAGCCAGTTTGGCGGCACCGCGTTCCACAAGGGCATGATCGACTTTATGGTGGAGAGGGGCGTCCACGTTTCCAAATCCTATCAATTGGACGTCGGAGGGAGCGAGGAGACAAGGCGCACGATGGACGAGCGGATAAAGATGCTAAAGCGCGACATGAAGACGGTGTCGATAGGCATGGAGGCGCCCTACGACTTTGAATCAGTCGCGGGGACGACTGAATATACAGATTTCCTCGGCGACTCTCGCAACAGCTATTACTGGATGTCAAGCGAGGGCTTTTTGGGCAGCAAGATAATCATGGACCTCACCCTGCGCACGAGCGACGGCGCAAACGCCGGCAACGTGCTTCTGGACGTCGCAAGGGCTGCAAAGGCTCGTGGCAACGTCAAGAAAATCACCGAAGCCATCAACGCCTATGGCTTTAAAAAGCCGGCCAAGGGGGCCAGGATAAGGCAGGCATACTCGCATTTCGTCGAGATGTTTGCCTAGGCGACTACTGTTTTTTTCCGGTTTTTCATCCCGTTCTTTTTGTTCTTGTTCGAGTCTGTGCTCTTGTCCTTGGCGGCGTTCTTGTCGTCCTGCTTGTTTCCGGTCCTGTTTCCAGGCATGAGTAACATGCGTTCCCAAGATGTAATAGAGTTACGGACGGAGAGCGCGGCTCTGGCATTATCTATTAATATCCAGCCGGGGCAGCTACGCTCATGGCCAAGATATTCGCCGATGTGAGCGAAAAAGAGATCACAAGGACAATCGCGCAGATGTTTAACGAGACCATGAACGAATTTGTCGATTCTGACGTCATCATCATCGGCGCAGGGCCGGCCGGCCTTACCGCAGGCAGGGAGCTTTGCAAGGCAGGCGTCCGCACGCTGATAGTCGAGCAGAACAACTATCTCGGCGGCGGCTACTGGGTTGGGGGATACATGATGAACCCAGTGACAGTGAGGGCGCCGGCGCAAAAGGTGTGGGACGAGCTGGGCGTGCCGTACAGAAAGATAAACGACGGCCTGTACGCGACGTGGGGCCCGCACGCTTGTTCTAAATTGATTGCCGCAGCGTGCGACGCAGGCGTGAGGTTCCTGCAGCTGACCAAGTTTGACGACCTTGTGCTCAAGAACAAGCGCGTCGCAGGCGTGGTCGTGAACTGGATGCCAGTTTCCGCGCTGCCAAGGAACATCACGTGCGTGGACCCGGTCGCGCTCGAAAGCAAGATAGTCATCGACGCCTCCGGCCACGACTCGGTCGCCGTAAGGCGCCTGATGGACAGGGGATATGTCAAGTGGAAGGGTATGGACCCGATGTGGGTGGAGGGAAGCGAGGACGCGGTCGTCAACAACACCGGCGAGGTGTTCCCGGGCCTCATCGCGGCAGGCATGTCAGTCACCGAGACTCATGGCCTTCCGAGGATGGGCCCGACCTTTGGCTCGATGCTACTGTCCGGCAAAAAGGCCGCCGAAATCGCGCTGGGCAAGCTGAAGGAAATGCCAAACCCGCCAAAGCTAAAGGCAAAGTAAAATACTGTTCTCCCCTCTTTCTTTTTGTTGGATTTCCGCCACGTCCATTTTTACGCCCACGATTCTCTGCCCTGCATTGACAGAGTGGTAAGGCAGGTGGCAGAGGTTTTCCCCAGCTGCACCTTGGACGTGAAAGAGCCGCTGCCGCTTCCAGACGTGGACCAGGCAAGGATCTCCGACGTCAAGCAGCCTTTTGAGCGCCAGCCCGCGGAGCACCAGGATTTCGATCTTGACGGCACGCAGGTGGCCCTGTACGACGGCTTTGAATTGCAGAGGCTGCTGGCGCAAGAAATGACAGGTTCTGGCGACGCCCACATTGTCTTTACCGACCTGCTGGCCTGCACGTTTTCAGAAGACGACTGGCGCTACCACGCAAGGACCGTCGTGTGCGGGACGCCAGCGATAATTTCGACAGCAGGCATCATAGAGGCGCCGGCCAGGCCGAGGGAGTTTTACGCGCCGTTTGCAGACATCCAGTCTCTAAAGCGGAAACATGCAGGCAGGTTCATCGACTATGGCGATGAAAGGATGGCAGACGCCGCCGCAGGCTGCGCCTTCCAGGCGCTGTTCTTTTTCCTCACAGACGGCGAGCCTTTCTGCGACAGCGACGGCTGCAGGCTGTTCAACGCGCACTGGCAGAAAGACCTGATCCGGACTCAGGTGGAAAACCCGGCGCTCTGCCCAAAACACAGGTCCCTTGCCAAGAAATTCAATAGCAGGCTGGCTGCCGAGAAAAGGATTTGACAGGCATCCCACATCAATGTAAAACATGCAGGATAAATATTGCATCATTGTAAATTATTCAATAACCTGTGCGCAAAATGCCTGCCCGAACCAATTATTAAGAGGCTAGAGGAATCCCAGCCTGACCTACTTGGCCGAGAACAGCCCGCAAAAGCATTACGACGTGATAATAATCGGATCAGGACCTGCAGGGTACACGGCCGGCGTCTACACCTCCCGAGCAAAACTGTCGGTTCTGGTGGTAACCGGCACCCTTCCGGGCGGCCAGCTGATGACGACAAGCGAAGTGGAGAACTATCCGGGCTTTCCAAGCGGCATATTCGGGCCGGAATTAATGATGAACATGCGCCAGCAGGCCGAGCGCTTTGGCGCAGTGGTTGTCGACGACGAAGTGACGCAGGTCGACTTTAAGAAAAGGCCGTTCAAGGTAACAACTCATTCGGAAAGTTATGATTCAGACGCAGTAATCGTCTGCACAGGCGCGTCCCCCCGCAAGCTGGGCTTGAAATCAGAGCAGCAGTTTGGCGGCAGGGGCGTGTCCTACTGCGCGACGTGCGACGGCCCCTTCTTCAAGGGCGAGGACATTGTCGTCGTAGGCGGCGGCGACACGGCAGTTGAAGAGGCGACGTTTCTCACGAAATTTGGCAAGTCCGTCAAGGTCGTCCACAGGCGCGACACCTTATCCGCAAGCAAGATAATGCAGGAAAAGGCGCTGAACAACCCCAAGATCGAGTTTGTCTGGAACAACGTCGTTTCAGATATCAAGGGAGACAAAAAGGTTGGCACCGTGCTTGTAAAGGACTTGAAGAGCGGCAAAGAGACGACCCTGAAGGCAGGCGGGCTCTTTGTTGCAATCGGCCACGAGCCCAACACGTCCATCTTTAAGGGCCAGATAGACCTTGACGACAAGGGCTACATCACATTGAAGGAGCATACGAGGACCAACGTCGAAGGGGTATTTGCCGCAGGCGACGTCCACGACCACCGCTACAGGCAGGCAGTCACGGCAGCAGGGTTTGGCTGCATGGCGGCCATCGACGTCGAAAGGTGGCTGTCGGAAAAGCGCGCAAACGTCAGGCGCTAGCTTTTACCCCTTGCCGCGTGTAGGCGGCTATCATCACAAGGAGGCCAGATGCAACAATCAGGGGGATTATCACCATCTGCAGGTACTGGGCATAGGTATAGTCGGGGTTGTATATCGGCCCCTTGGCGTACGCCTCGCCCCCTGTTGTCAAGACGCCAAAGAGCAGTAGGACGGCCAGAACAGCCGCTGGCTTCATGGCACGGTTACCGCGCCCGGGTATAAAGGGTCGATGGAACCGGCGTCAAAAGCTGTAGGCCAGCTTTGACATGTGCTTGGCGTTTTTCAACGCATTGCTGTACTGGTCTTCTGTAAAGACGCCTTCTCGCACGAGCAGGCTCTTGAACTTGCGCCCGTCGTCTGCAAATATGCCGACGACCACGCCGCTGTCTATATTTTCCGCGGCCTTTAGCATCGACGTCATGGCCGAGCCGGACGACGGTCCCACCAGCAGGCCCTCCTTGTCTGCAAGCATTTTCACCGCGTCGAACGAGTCCTTGTTGGTCGCAGTCATCCATTCGTCGACCACTGAAACGCGTTTTTTGAAGAGGTCCGGCATTGCCGACTCTTCAAAGTTCCGCAGTCCCTGGAGAAGGTGGTTCTTTTGCGCCTGGATTGCAACCACCCTGACTTGCTTGTTCTGCTCTTTCAGGTACGTCGCAGTCCCGGTTATCGTGCCGCCTGTGCCGCAGCCCGCGAGAAAGTGGGTAACAGTACCGTTGGTCTGCCTCCAGATTTCCGGCCCGGTGCTTTCATAGTGGGCGAGAAAGTTGGCGTCGTTTTCGTACTGGTTTGGCATGTAGTAAATGTCAGGCCGCGGTTTTGAAATCGCCTTTGCAAGCGCGATGCTCTGGTCTGTGCCTGCGCCAACGCGTGGGCACAGGTCGTCAGACGTTTCGTGCAAGGTCGCGCCAAGGTGCCTCAGGATGTCCTTGGTCTCATCGCTCACCTTTTCAGGGATGACAATTTCCACCCTGTAACCTAGAGCCGACGCGATGCCGGTGAGCGCGATGCCGGTGTTGCCGGACGTCGGCTCGATTATGATGCTCTTGTCCTTTTTCAGTATGCCGCGCTTTTCCGCGTCTTTTACCATCCAGTACGCGGCGCGGTCCTTGACAGAGCCAAAAGGGTTGTGCCATTCCAGCTTGGCGTAAAACTTGACGTTCTTTGTCGCAAACGACTTTAGCTCTACAAGTGGCGTCTGCCCGATGCGCTGGACGACGTCAGGGCTTGCGACTGCGGTCATTTTATTTCGCCTTTTTGATTACGAATTCTAAATCTTTATCGGTCTTGTTGATTGCCACAAGGACGTGGCCGTTGCGGTTGACCCACCGCGAGATGTCCTCTTCCGACTCGGGGTCGTCGGCAACGATCTTTAAGACATCGCCAATCGATAGACGCTCAATTTCCATCTTGGTGCGGAACACCGGCTCGGGGCAGTAAAGTCCCCGGACATCGATGGACTTGGTCGGGCTGCTGGCACTCATGATAGCAGACAATATTGGCGCCGGCGTTATATTAAGTGTTATTCACCCTCTACTACGCCGAAAAAGGTCGGTTTTTTTCTTCCGGACGAGGGGCTTTGAGGAGGCCTTTGCGTCCTTTTCGTAGGCATAGCCCCTTACCACTGCAACGGGTATGCCGCCAGCCTTGCCCATGGCAAGCTCGGCCGCCGACGCGATTTCGTCTGCCACGGCTATTTCGGTGACGTGCAGCCGCCTGCCAAACATGTCCTTTTTCCCAATGTAGCTTTTTATCGGCTTTATTCCCGCTACGCCCACCGCGACGTTTGCCTGCCCTTCCCGGAAAGGCCGGCCAAACGTGTCTGTAATGATGACTGCAACATGAAAAAAGTTGCGCAGTCTTTTTGCCGATTTGTCAGGATCGACAGGCAGCAGCACCGCGCTGTTGTCGTCGCCAATGTTGCTCTGGTCGACTCCGGAATTTGCGCAGATAAAGCCGTGGCGCGTTTCGGTGATGATGATGCCATTTTTCACAATGACTATTTCCTTTGACTCTTGCAGTATCAGCTCTACAAGCCGCGCGTCCTTTTGCAGCTTTTTGGCAAGCCGCAGGGCTTTGGCCGACGGCATGACCGTCGCAAGGTCGACGACGCGCCCTTCTGCCTTTGACACTATTTTTTGCGCAACGACGAGTATGTCGCCATCTTGCAAGTCGACGCTGCTATCCTCCAGGGCTTTGGAAATAATCGCCGCAAGGCTTTTGCCAGACTTGACTTCGCCCTGCACCCTGATGGGAATTACGGTTATCAATCAGGGAGATATTGTCGCAGAGGGTTAGAAAAACTAGCTGGCTGCAAGCACGGCCTTGCCGAACTTTTTTTCCAGCAGGTGGAGCAGTATGCTCAGGTCGCGCTGCTCTATCGTGTCGTCTGCCCGCTCCTTCACCACTTCAACGGGGCAGAACCCGACGGTATATCCCGCAACCGCAAACAGCTTCAAGTCGTTTGCCCCGTCGACTATGACCACAATGTCTTCCTTTTCCACGCCCCAGTCTTTCAAAGTCGGCCGTATCGCTGCCGCCTTGTCTGACGTCACGTTCAGCTTTACGTCGTCGAGCTTGCCATCTTTGAAGACAAGCTCGTTTGAAAATATCTTGTCGATGCCAAGGTCCGCCTTTAGCCTGTCGGTGATAATGGTAAACCCGCCTGAAACGGCAATCATCTTCCATCCCGCCCTCTTTAATGCCGAGCACAGTTCCTTTGCGCCGGGCATCAGCGGAAGGTTCTCGGCGATCTCTTTGGCCTTGCCCTGGTCTATGCCGCGCAGCGCGTGGACGCGCCTTATCAGCCCTTCCTCCCAGTTGATGTCGCCTCGGATGCCGGCCTTGGTGATGTCCCAGATCTCTTTTTCCTTTTCAGGCCCCATAAGCGAAGACAGGACTGGCAGGTACTCGGCATTGAGAAGCACCCCTTCCACGTCAAAAACGGCCAGCATTTTTCCTTGCTTAACCAAAGCACCCTAACCTCATTATATTAAGCTTAGGAGTGAGACCTCAGCGTCTGCTGCTTTTTGTTGCTCAGATAATCGGTCAACAGCACCTTGTCAATGTCGACAGGGTTGATGTAGTACGACCGGCCCTTGACGTACTTTTCCATCTCGTTGACGTACCCAAGGAGCGAGTCCTCTTCGCTAATCATTATCGTATCGATGTCGATTTTTTGAGAGTGCACCTTTTTTGCCTCGACGAGGGTCCGGCCTCCGATGTACTGGTCTACCTGCCTGTACCTGTAGCAGAGGTAGACAAGCTCGCCTGACGCGACGTCGAGGCTCATGCTCTGGTTCTGCTTTACCGCGTCTATCGTCTCCTTGTCCGGCGTGTAAAAGTGCGAATAAGGCCGTTGCGACAGAATCGTGTCCTGCTCGCCCTTGTCGTCGATAAAGCAGGCGCTGGGGTGGCCGTCTGTCACCAGCACGATGCGCTTGTTCTCCGCCCCGTCCTTTTGCAAAATCCTGCTTGCCAGCCTGAACGCGGCTTGATAGTTTGTATAGTGCAGGAAATCGGCGCCGGGCTCAAACGTTTTCAGGTATGGTATGTCGGCAGGCACTATCTTGGACGCAAGCGCGCCAAAGCCGACGATGTATATAGAGTCGGAGGGAAAGAACTTTTTATTCAAGAGATACAGGCTCCACAGTGCCCTCTTGGCCGCCTCTATTCTGCTCATGTCGCCAAACATTGTCGCGTAGCGCATGGTAGAGCTGAGGTCGATGCAGTACACGACTGCCACGCGCACGTCGCGCATCGTTTCATACTGCTCAAAGTCCTCGACGTCTATCTGCAGCGGGAGTTTCACGCCCTTGCCCTTGGCGCTGCGCTCGATGGTGTTGAGCAGCGATTTTGGCACGTTCAGGAGCCGGATGTCGTCTCCCGGCTCGTACTTTTTACTAGTGTCAAGCACGAGCGAGCCGGAGCCATAGTCGGACGCTTCGTGCATGCCAAACTCGCCGGCCTTTAGCGCCTTCATGACGTCCTGCAGGATCTTGCTGCCAATGTCGGCAAAGCCCTTGCTTGAAAGCCACTTGGGCGAGTCTTTCAGGTAGCCTTTTTGCACAAGCTGCCTGACAAGGGGCATCCCGTCGCTGTCGTCGGCCCTGTCGCCGGCCTGCGACCCCTGCTTTTGCTGCTCTTGCTCGCCTTGCTGCCCCTGAGAAAGCGACGACATCACCCCCTGCAGCGCCTGCTCGAGCTCTTGCAAAGTCGGCGTCTTTTCGCGCAGCGCCTCCCTGCCGGCGGCTTTCAATAATTTATCGAGTACGTCCTTTGGCAGGTCCTTGCTTCCCTGTTGCTGCTTTTGCTGCTCCTGCTGGCCCTGATCGTCAAGGGCGAAATAGACGTATTTTTTGCTGCCGGCTCTACTCGGCGAGGCCATAGCTGTTGTCCTTCTTGTCCAAGAGCGGCGGCTGAATGTGGCGCAGGCCTTCAAGGACGATCTCTGCCACTGTCGCGGTGAATTCGCCGTTTATGTCCTGCATGGCGATGCTTGGCGAGCTGATGCCAAGGGACTTTGCTCTCTCGGCAAACTTTTTCTGCTCCTCCTTGATGGTGCCTGCGGTGTCGCTTACCGCCTGCTTTAGAACCGGAAACCTTGCCAGCTGCGACTCGTAATCCGAGTCGCCCTTTTTGCCGCCGGGCAGCACCTGCGAGACCTGGAACGCCTTGTTCTTGGCAAACTCGTTCTTCATATTTGCTATCTGCTCCGGCGCGACCTTTTCCACGTATTCAAGCGACACTTCCTTCAGCGCGGCGTCGATGACAGAGTTGAGCAGGTTCCGGCGGTTTTCCCGCGTGTCTTCCATCTCTGCAAGCTCGAACTTGGACGACTGGTGTATGCAGTGCATGTCGGAAAAGCGCGGCACCGCCTTTACTCCCAGTATTATGGACCTGGTGCGCTCCGCCTCGCCGACCATCATCTCCATCGAGTGCACGGCCATCCTGACGCTCACGCCCTTGTCGTGGTTCACGTCGTGGTGGGCGCGGGTCATCTGCGTTATCTTGGCTATCGCCTTTACGACAGGCACGGGCAAAAAGACGTTCTTGGTGTCCGCTATCTTGGTCTCTTGCGCGATTATGAGCATCTCGTCTTCGACCGTCTTTGGGTAATGCGTGTCGACGTGACTCTTTAGCCTGTCAAACAATGGCTCGATTATCTTGCCAGAGTGGGTGTAATCGATTGGGTTTGCAGTCGCGATTATCTTGACGTCCGGCCTGAAAATCACGGGGTACGCGCCCGTCGTGAACCGTCCTTCCTGAAGCACGCTCAATAGCGACACCTGCTTTCTCGGGTCAAGCACCGGCAGCTCGTCGATGCACAGGATGCCGTGCCTTGCCTGCAGCAGCTGCCCAGCCGAATACGATTCCATGCTGTACAGCTCGACGCCCTTTTTCGCTATCTTTATCGCGTCTATCTGCCCCACGAGGTCCTTGACAGAGATGTCCGGAGTCGAGAGAATGTACTTGAACCGGTCGGCGCCGGAAAGCCAGTCTATCTTTGTCTCCAGCTTGTCCTGCCGGACAATGTCTTCGCATTCCCGCGACACGGTAAACTCGGGCACCGTCCTGACGACTTCGCCGCCTGACAGGAGGGCGACCATGTGCTCTTCGGGAATGGTCGTCGGCACGTCGTTTGTGACGGTCCCCCGGACGACCGGGATGGGCGACAGCAGGTTCTTGGCTATGGCCTCTGCAATCTTGGTCTTGGCCTGCCCTATCTGGCCCACCAGCAATACATCATGCCCGGACAGGATTGCGCGGTTTACGCCAGGGACGACGTCGTCGTCGTAGCCTATGATGCCGGGGTAGGGGTGCTCGCCGGCCTTTAGTTTCGCGACCAAGTTGCCGCGCAGCTGCTCCTCTACGGTGACGTGCTTGTAGTTTATCTTTAACAGGTCGCCAAGGGTCTTTACCTGTGTATAGTCCTCCGGGACCCCCGGCATGACCTCCGTATACTTGGGTTTTGAGCCATAAGAGCGCCTGACAGAATCTTCAATCTTGGAACTCATTTATCAGAAAAGAGATCTGATTCATAGGAAATTTAAAGATTTTCAGTGGTTTTCCATTGCGAGCTCGCACTGGTGCAAGTATTCTTCAAATGCCAGCTCGTCTTCCGTCTTGGCCTGCTTGGACACCAGTTTCACTGCTGCTTCCTTCTTTGTAGTAGTCGTCGTCACGTTCAGGATAGTAGGTACAAGTCTCTTTATAACGATTTACATGAACCAAAGCGCACACAACGATAAAGATTTTTGACAAAATCGTCTCAGGAGGGCAATAACTGGCATCTCCAGGTCGACCGGTGCGCCTGTTTGTTGCAAATATTGCATGTTTTTCAAGCGAGAGAGCCTAGGATAGTTTTTATTGCCGTCCGTACGCTTGGAAAATGATTTGTCCGCTTCAGAGTACAAGTACATACTCAGAATCGCCGGAAAGGACGTTGAAGGCAGCAAGAAATTGATAGTGGCCCTCAGCGAGGTTAAAGGCGTAGGTTACAATTATGCGCAGGTATTGATCCAGTCGCTGAACATAAACCCCAACATCCGCGTCGGGTTCCTGACAGAAAGCCAGCTCCGCGAAGTAGAGCAGGCCATCGCCAACCCGACCAAGTTTGGCGTTCCAGACTGGTACCTGAACAGGAAGAAAGACATGGACGTCGGCACGACGCGCCACCTGATTACATCCGATCTCGATTTTGCGATAAGCAACGACGTTGACCGCGAAAAGACCATCATGAGCTGGAGGGGCTACCGCCACATGTTCGGCCTACGAGTCAGGGGCCAGCGCACCAGGACGACCGGCAGAAAGGGCGGAGCGGTAGGCGTGAAAAAGACAAAGCTGGTCACAGGCGCAGCTCCGGGAGCCCCAGGGGCGGCACCGGCAGCCGGCGCAGCTCCGGCAGCAGCCAAGCCAGCGGCCGGCGCAGCTCCGGCAGCAGCCAAGCCAGCGGCCGGCGCAGCTCCGGCAGCAGCCAAGCCAGCGGCGGCAAAGGAGCCGGCGAAAAAGTAGGTGTTATGAATGGGAGATCCTAGAAAGTCAAGAAAGATGTTCCACCGCCCGCGAAGGATCTGGGCTACCGACCAGCTTTCCGCGGAACTGTACATCATGGGCTCGTACGGCCTGAGGAACAAGCGCGAGCTCTGGAAGGCGCAGACAGAGATGGCAAGGATCAGGAACCAGGCACGCGCCTTGCTTTCATCGACGGCAGAAGTAAGGGCAGAGAAGGAAAAGCGCTTGCTCAACTCGCTGCTCCGGCTCGGCCTCGTCAAGGAAGGCGCGACGCTTGATGACATCCTCGGACTAAAGGTCGAGGACCTGCTAGAGCGCAGGCTGCAGACCCTGGTCATGAAGAAGGGCGGGACCAAGTCGCCATACCAGGCAAGGCAGATAGTGAGCCACGGCCACGTCTCTATAGGCAACAGGAAGGTCAACATCCCCGGCTACATCGTCAGGACGGACGAGGAATCACGGATACTCCTCCACATAGAGGTTGCCCCCAAGCCGGCCGAGGCGTCGCCAGCTAGCTGACGACGTCCACGTGATCTATTTTTCCGTCGGCATCCATGTCAAAGCCCTGCACTACCAGGGCCCAATCTTCTTTGCTCTTGTATTTCTTTAGCACCTCTTCTCCATAGTTTGTCAGCGCAATGACCGCGGATTTTGTGCCGGCAGACCTCACGCCGGCGACTATGACTATGTTTGACGACTCGTCGTAAGGGTTCTTTATCCTCGCTATCAGGCCGTGGTTGTCAGAGCTGTAGCGCTTGCCCGACTTGTCAATGAGGCCGGACCAGAAATTGCCTTCGTCAAACCGTATTGGCAGGTGGCGGTTGAACTCGGCAGTCACGATGTTTGTGCCGGGGCCGCCTATAGAGATCAGGTTGTTGCCCAGGACCTTTTCGGCCTTGGCGTCTACGTCCAGCTTTACCACAAAGTCTGAAGGCGGGGCGCTTGCGATGTTGCCCAGAAAGAACGCGAGGTGGACGGCATAGTGCCCGTCGCGGGCAGACGACTTGTAGGGCCCGTGAGGCTCTGGCGCGCCTACGACCAGCAGGCCGTCGAACCTGTCGTCTTTGACAAATCCGTCGAAAAACCGCATGGCGTCCTTGTGCCTCCCCGCGCCCATTTCAACCGGCGTCTCGCCCCAGTCCAGCTCGATGCCAAACGCG
>NZ_JBOGQF010000033.1:0-14370 GCF_050748925.1 Nitrososphaera sp. | reverse complement strand
CAACTGATTCATTCTCACTTTGAGCAATGTTCATGTACTTGTTAACCCCTCCGCGCTTATAAGGCGTGGTGGAACTAGGCTTATCTCCATAAGAGGCAGAATGAGTCCTGAGGGCCGAGCTGGATATGCTGGAAAGATTAAGGGACATAGTTCTGGCTCCCGGTGACAGACGGTGAAGATTAGCCTCGACATCCAAGCTAATGGCTATGAAACTGCCAGATATTGAGCCAATGTTCAAGGGTTAAAAGTAGCCCTCACGTTAATTTCGATATGGGCGAAAGAGAGTACGATGAATTAAATTCGCTTACACAATCAAGGAATCCCGACACCAGCGCCCTTGCCAAAGTCGTGGGAAATCTAAGAGACAGGTTGGAGGCTCTAGAGAAGAAGCAAAATGAGATATTGGATGAGCTTCACAAACTAAAGCATCATTAATGGTTGACAAAGAAGCGCGCGTCACTCTTTCAATAGACCATATTCTTTGAGAAAAAAGTCTCTTATTCCATTAACCAAATTCAGAGGCTCAGAGTTATCATTGAATTCATTCAGTTGAATCATCCTTAGACCAAGAGATTCCATTTCTCCAAGCAGGTAGGACTGTTCATGGGCCTTTGAATTTATGAAATACTCGGCCATGCTCTAGCTATTATGGCCGACTATATACGCCGGACTTAACTTAGTTAACCGTGCCTTACTACTGAACATAAAGATTAGGACCGCAGGATAAGTGCTAGTCCTGGCAAAGGTATGTCATCTTCATCGTTCATTATCTGCCATTTTTTGACGTCTGCGTCAACCGTATCTCATTAAAATGATGAAAACCATGTACCTGCATGACAGATGTCACAAACTTTGTAGCCTGGGACGAGCTGAAGGGAAAAGAAGCCCGGGGAGTGAGCAACGATGTCGACCTGGGCGAAGTGCAGGAGATCGGCAGGCACTATATCGTGACGCAAAAGGGGCGCGTGAGCAAGGACAGGTTCTTTATCCCGAAATACCTGGCTGAAAGGTACGACGGGCACATGCTGCACTTTAACGTGACAGAAGGCCAAAAAATGGACTTTATGCGCGACGCGCCTCCAACGTATGAAGAGTACACCCGGTACCGCGCAGTCACCCTGCCTTCAGACATTGAGACAAGAATACGCATAGCAGAGGCATAGGACCTCTTTTTTTATTTTCTAGATAAGGAATTTTACACTTTTGGATATTTTGCTTCTATCTCCCTGATCAGCTGCCTTGTCTTTTCCGGGTCGTCTTCGATGGCCCGGATACGGAGGTCGATCTTTGCCTCTATCCTCTCGCTGGATTCCTTTGATTGCGGGGAGCCAAGGTAGAGGAGGAATGAAAGCCCTGCAACCTGCCACATCAGCTGCAGGAATTCCGACTGCCAGTTTTCCATCGTGTCGCGCATCGTCTGGTTAAAGTAATCGCCTGCCTGCACTGGCTGGCGTTGTTCATTCTGCTCTTCGACATAGGCAAGCCATGCGAATGTCCAGTGAATCACGAGGCTGATGAGGAAAAAGCCCAGTGTGACCCAGAGAAAGCCGTGCCTGCTCTTTTGCGACAATAGGCCCTTTGACACAACTATCGTTCCTTTTCTAAAATATAATGAGTAGCTCGTGAAAAATCCGGGGCATTACAGCTGAATAAACAAGAGCTAAAAATGCGGTACAGTAAAAAAATAGAGGGCCGGCCCTGGGCCCCTCTTGCGTTATCCTGTCATTTCAGTCAACTAAGGCTGAGCTGGTCATGCCAGCATTTCCAAGACATCATTTCATTGATTTGAGCAGACAGCAATGGGATTATTAGTAGCTGCCAACAACCCGCACTGGTCATGCCAGAATCCGTGCAGGCCGTGTGCGACAGGATATTGTCACTCGACAGGGCAGTGAGGTTTGCAGGCATGGCAAACGGCGGCAAGATAGTGGCAAGCAAGTACCGAAAGGGCCTCGCCCCGCTTTTGACAGAAAAAGAGTCCGAGTTGTCCGTTGTCCAGTCCACTATACGGATGCTGCTCAGAAAGCCCCTTGAGGAGAAACTCGGGGGAATGGTTTATGCCTTTGCGAGGTACGGCAACGTGAAAAGGGCAACCATACCGCTGCGCGACGACTGGACGCTCATGGTGTCTTTTGACTTGGAATCAGAGCACGACTCAGTCATCATGGGCAAGATAATCCCGCTTCTCCGGGAAAACGGCCTTTATGTGAAATAGCTATTTCTTGAAATCAACCGGCACCTTGTCAAACGCCCTGCGCAGGCCGCCCATGATGCCCTTCTTCCTTGCAGCCTTTTCCTCCACAGCTTTATAGCAGCTGGCGCACAGCGCCCGGATGTTCACCGGCCTGTTGTCCTTTTTGCTGCCATTGATGTTTTCAAACTGCGGCTGGACGCTTGGGCTGAACTTGGTAGAGCATTTCTGGCAGCGGTTGTGCGCCCTCTCAAGGACGGTCTGCCTTATCGACATAGTGAGGTGCTCGTACTTTTTCTTGTCAAAAGTCGGGCCTTGACCGCCCGGCGGACCAAAGAACGACACAGCTAGCCTACACCTGCCCCGGAATTAACTCTTGCGCTAGAGGAGCTTGGCGCTCCTTGCCACCGCGTAGACGTGCTCTTTCAAGTCGCGCTCGTAGAGCGAGCCCATCTTTTCGCGGAGCGCCGCCTTTGCCTGCTGCCTATCCTCCTCTGCCGCCGACGTCAGCGCGGCCGCAAATATCTCGGGCAGGTTCTCCTTTATCCAGCCGTCCAGCACGAGGTAGCGGTTCTCGTTTATCCATATCACGCGGTCCTGCGCCTGGTCGACGTCGGCGTTGAAAGGGCTCGTCTCCACCCTGTCTATGAGCATAAAGACGCAGTTGTTGGGGTCGGGGCTTGCAAGCACCTGCCTTGACCTGTCGCCAGCCTTGCCCGCCTTTACGCGCTCTATCAGCCCGGATGGCCTTATCTGCGTGCCCGTGACGCGGATCTTGCTGCCACTGACAGCCTGGATCCTGCCGATAATGATGCGGTTGTACTCGCCGTCCTTTTGCACGACAAAGATAAACTCGCCGGGCTTGATTCCTCCCTTGCCAAACATGCTTGTGAGAGCAAGTCCGCCTTGAAATTATATATTACTTGCGGGGGCGGGCGGGTCAAAGTTGGCCTAGCAGGTGCCAAGTTTTTCAGAAAATGCCTGTCTATCAATAAAGTAATCGATTTTTGCCGTGACAATAGGTGCAGAATTACATTTATTAACACAGGCACCGAAGGTTAGAAGGATATGCACAAGTTTGACGAGCTCGACATGAGGATCCTGTCCGAGCTGACCAAGGATGCGAGCATTTCAGTCCCGCGCCTGAGCAAGAAACTCAACATCAACGCTTCAGTTCTTTACAGCAGGATAAAACGCCTGTCAAAGCGCAGCCTCGTCAAGAAATTCACGGTCATCGTCAACGAGAGCATGCTTGGCATAAACGTCAAGGCGACGGTCGGCATCAACCGCGACCCCAAGCTGAAGGAGCCCATCCACACTGAATTGCTAAAGATACCCGAGGTGCGCTCGGTGTCAGAAGTTACTGGCAGGTTTGACATGATAGTCACGGTCAACGCCCACACGCTTGAAGAGCTGCACAACGTCGTAATCGAGCGCGTCGGCAAGATAGATGGCATCCAGAACACGGAAACGTTTGTCGAGATGCAGCGCACGGAAAAAGAGCCCGTCTATACTGCAAAATAGCTAGTAATCCGACATCTCTTTTACTTTTTGAAGCACTGCCTTGCCCTTGTCAGTCAGGGTATAGTGCACAAAGTGCCTCTTTTCCATCTTCATGCTGACGGTGGTCAATAGGCCCCTCCCTTCAAGCTCTTTCAGGCGCTGCGAGCGGGTCCTTTCGTTTGGGCCGTACGCGGCAAGGTCCGTAAACCTCAAGGGTTTTTTCGCCAGGGCGTCAAGGATTTCCAGCGCGTACGACTGGGCCAGGATATAGATGACTGAACGTTTGTTGCGCGTCGCCACTGCCCTTATGAATAGCGTTTGCGATAAAATGACTTTGCGATATGTGGATAAAGTAAACTTTAATATGATAAAGTCTAATGCTTGTTCCGGATAAATTTGCAGGAAAAAGCGGCGGATGGAAACAAAATCAAAAAAGAAGGAGAAACGAGCAAAAACGAAAAATCTGCCGATACCAGTCCAAACGCGACGAAAATATCCAGCTCTTTGTGGTGCGTGTTGTGCTCTTCGCTGGCGGTCGAAATAGAAAGGGCCCGTGCCCGGGGCGACGCAGAACTGGAAAAGATGTTGCGGACGATTTTAAAAGAGCACCAGCTTGTATCCCACGAGCTGAACTAGGCCAAACCCATGTTTTATATACGGCTAGTAAGTTAGCAGTCAAAATGGCTCTGGTGCAACGCAAGGTCAGCGAGATCATCCAGACCCTCCGGCTGGCGAAAAAGACCAGCAGGGAAGACTATAACCAGCACCTGCGCCTCGTGGCACTGGGCCTGGCAGCGATAGGCGGCATTGCGTTTGTGATAAAACTTGTCGCCGAGTTTGTGTCGCTGGGCTTTGGCGGCAAGCTCAGCTGATCGTTCAAATACCGTTTATTCCAATGACTTGCATGGAAAATAACAGCGTTACCCCCGTGAATACAAAGACGTGGGATTCCGAAGTGCTAAAGGCAGACCTCCCTGTCTTTGTCGATTTCTGGGCCGAATGGTGCGGCCCGTGCAGGATGGTGGGGCCCGCAGTCGAGCAGATCGGCAAGCTGATGGCCGGCAAGGTAAAGGTGGCAAAACTAAACGTCGACGAGAGCCAAGAGATCGCGATGAAGTACGGCGTCCAGTCGATACCGTCGCTCATACTGTTCAGGGGCGGCCAGGAAGTCGGCCGGACGATAGGCGCGATGCCAAAAGAGTCGTACATAAAGTTCATCGAGAACTCGCTGGCAAAGGCCTGATGCCTCTTTCCTTTTTATCGCGAAAGCATTAATACCGTATAGTTGGCGATTACGTGAAGGGCCGCTTTGGGAAAAAAGGAACTCGCCGCCATGTTTTCGTCAAACCCTGACAGGTACTATAGGGTCGAGCTATTTGACAGGATGGGGTTCAAGAGGCAAAAGTGCGGCAAATGCGGCAAGCACTTTTGGTCGCTTGTGGGCAGGCCGGACTGCCCGGACCACGAGGACTATGGCTTTATCGGCAACCCTCCGACGACCAAGCGCCTGGACTATGTCAGCGCGTGGAAGGAGACTGAGCGCCATTTCTCTCAAAACAACCACGAAATTGTGAGGCGCTACCCTGTCGTCTGCCGGTGGCGCGACGACCTGTATTTCACGATAGCATCGATTGTTGATTTCCAGCGCATCGTGGGCAACCAGATTGTATTTGAACTCCCGGCAAACCCATTGGTCGTGCCGCAGATGTGCCTGCGCTTTAACGACATTGAAAACGTTGGGCTTTCAGGCCGGCACTATACCGGCTTTTGCATGGTCGGCCAGACCTGCAACGCCGACGCGCCGGGCGGCTACTGGAAGGACAAGTGCATCGACCTTGACTATGGCATGCTGACGCAGGGCCTCGGCATTAGGCCGGAAGAAATAACGTTTGTCGAAGACGTGTGGATGGGCGCAGGCGCCTTTGGATATTCGCTAGAGTATTTCGTGCGCGGCCTTGAGCTTGGCAACGCCGTCTTTACCGAGTTTGAGGGCAACGAGAACAATTACCGCACGATGCCAAACAAGATAATCGACATGGGCGCCGGCCTGGAGCGCTTTTCCTGGATAACGATGGGCACGCCCACGAGCTATGACTGCTGCTTTGGCCCAGTCACCGACAAGCTGATGGAGCTGACCGGCACCGACAGGAACAGCGAGATGCTGTCAAAGTATTTTGGCGCAGTTTCCACCAAGCTTGAAACAACCAATGGCAACGTGAAGGAGCTAAAGGCAATAATTGCAAAGCAGATGGGGATGCCGTACGAGCAGCTGGCAAGGATGGTGGCGCCCCACGAGTCGGTATATACAATCGCCGACCACGTCAGGACGCTCGTGTTTGCGATATCGGACGGCGCGCTCCCGTCAAACGTGGGCGGCGGCTATAACCTGCGCGTTATACTCCGCCGTGCGTTGTCGATACTGGAGCGCATGGGCTGGAAGGTGAAACTGGAAGACATTGCCGACATGCACATCGACTATTTGCGCCAGATGTACCCCGAGCTTGAGGAGCACCGGGAAGACGCAAGGGCGATACTGCAGCTGGAATCGACGCGCTACGTCGGCTCCCGGGAGCGCATGAACGCAACCGCGTCGGCGCTAAAGGCAAAGTCCGGCGAAATAAACGTCGACGACCTGATGAGGCTTTACGAGTCTGACGGCATAACGCCCGACTATTTGGTCGAGCAGGGCGTAATCGCAAGCGTGCCTTCAACATTCTACACAAAACTTGCAGACCTTCATGCCGGCGTCGCGGCCGGCTCGCAGGCGGCAAAGCCTATCCGCGGGCTCGAAGGCCTGCCGCCAACCAAGTTGTTGTATTATCAGGATGAATCGATACGCGAGTTTGAGGCCAGGGTGCTAAAGGTAGTGGACAACTTTGCAGTCCTTGACCAGACCGCGTTCTATCCCCGGGGCGGAGGGCAAGAGCCGGACACCGGCGAGCTTGCCGGCGCCAGGGTGATTGAGGTGACAAAGCAGGCCGACGTCGTTATCCACAAGGTCGATGGCAAGCTGGCAGAAGGCCAGGTTGTCAAGGGCTCTGTCAACGGCAGGCGGCGCGATTTAATAACAAAGCACCACACCGCCACGCATGTCATCAACTCGTCGGCGCGCAACAACCTCGGCTCGTGGGTGTGGCAAAACTCGGCTTTCAAGGACCCGGATTATGCCCGGCTCGACATCACCCACCACTCGGCCCTGTCAAAGGAAGAGGTGCAGAGGATAGAGCAGACTGCAAATGGCGTCATACGCCGCAACCTGCCTGTGAGCGTCAAGTTCTTTGACAGGGGCGAAGCGGAGCAAAAGTACAGCTTCCGCATATACCAGGGAGGGGTCGTCCCGACCAACAACGTGAGAATCGTGAACGTCGAAGGGTGGGACATCGAGGCGTGCGGCGGAACGCATGTCCAGAGGACCGGCGACATTGGCATGGTAAAGATAGTAAAGTCAGAGCGCATCCAGGACGGCGTCGTGCGCCTTGAATTCGTGGCCGGCGAGGCCGCAGTCACCTATGTCCAGACGCAGGAAAGCCAATTGACATCAATTGCACAGGCTCTTGGCTCAAGTCGGGAAAAAGTGGTCGAGTCGCTTGGCAAGGCGATGGACGACGCAGAGGCGGCCAAGAAAAAGGTGCGCACGATGATAAAGGTCGTGGGCGCGACGGTGGCAAAGGGCGTGTCAGAGCAGGCAAAAAAGATCGGCGGCCTGAAAATGTACAGCACGTTTGACGAGGAGCTGGACGACGACTATCATATCGCCATCGGTGAAAAGGCCATAGGGCTCGACCCGTCGCTTGTCTACGTCGCGCTCGTGGCAAAGGGGCAGGGAATGAGGGTCATTGTGTTTGCAGGAGCAGAGGCGCGCAAAAAGGTCAAGGCTGGCGCGGTTGCCAAGCAGGTGTCTGCAAAGCTGGGCGGGTCCGGCGGGGGCGACGACCGGTTCGGCCAGGGCGGAGGCCGGCTCCGCGACAAGGTAAAGGAAGCGCTAGAGCTTGCAGAAGAGGCTGCAAAGGCATGAGCTTTGACTGGAAGTCCCTGGAGGACAAGTGGATAAAAAAGTGGGAGGAGCAAAAACTCTTCCAGGCTGACCCCGACCCTTCCAGGAAAAAATACTTTGTGACAGTCGCGTACCCGTACCCAAATTCGCCCCAGCACATCGGCCACGGCCGGACGTACACGCTGGCAGACGCGCACGCCCGGTACATGCGCATGAAAGGCTACAACGTGCTCTTTCCAATGGGCTTTCACTATACCGGCACGCCCATTCTTGGCATGTCGAGGAGGGTCGCGGCAGGCGATGCCGACCTGCTAGAGACGTTCCACAACGTGTACAAGCTGACAGACGACGTCATCTCTACGTTTGTAGAGCCGGTAAAGATAGCGAGCTATTTCCACAACGAGATCAAGCAGGGCATGAAGGAGATGGGGTACTCGATGGACTGGCGGCGCGAGTTTACCACGATTGACAGGGTGTATTCAAAGTTCATCTCGTGGCAGTTCCGCACGCTGAAAAGCAAAGGGCTTATCGTGCAGGGGTCGCACCCCGTGGGCTGGTGCCCCCGCGACCAGAACCCAGTCAGTCAGCACGACACGATGGGCGACGTCGAGCCCGATTTCACCGAATACATGCTTGTAAAGTTCACGCATGACGGCGTGGTGATACCCGCCGCCACGTTGAGGCCCGAGACGCTCTTTGGCGTCACCAACATGTGGGTCAACCCCGACGCCGAATACGTCGAGGCAACGGTCGACGGCGAAAGGTGGATAGTGAGCAAGGAGGCCGCGCGCAAGCTGGAATTTCTCAACCACTCGGTTTCAATTGCAAGGACATTGAAGGGAAGCGAAATAGTCGGGTGGCAGGTGACAAACCCACTCAACAATTCCGCAATTCCAATGTACCCTGCGCAGTTTGTAGAGCCGGACAGCGGCACCGGGATTGTGATGTCAGTACCGGCGCACGCGCCGTTTGACTACCAGGCACTTGCCGACCTGAAAGCCGACGACGCGACGCAACAAAAATTCAACCTTTCAGTTGTTGCCGAGCCGGTAAAGATAATCGAGTCGGATGGGTACTCTGGCATTCCGGCGGCCGAGGCAATCGCAAAAGCCGTCCCCGGGCCCCACGAGAGCCGCCTTGAAAAGGCGACAAGCGACCTGTACTCTCACGAGTTTTACAAGGGCAAGATGCTGCCAAACGCGGGCAGGTTCGCAGGCAAGCCGGTTGCGGTAGCCAAGAACGAGGTCAAGGAATACATCGCCGGCTTTTCGTCGGCGATGTACGAGCTGAACAACAAGCCGGTGAAATGCAGGTGCGGGGCAGAGTGCGTCGTAAAACTGCTGAACAACCAGTGGTTCCTGAACTATGGCGACAAGGAATGGAAGGCCCTTGCGCACGAGTGCATCCAAAAGATGGACGTCGTGCCGCAGGACATCCGGCAGGAATTCGACTATGTAATCGACTGGCTGCGCGAGCGGGCCTGCGCGAGAAAGTCGGGGCTCGGCACGAAACTGCCGTGGGACCCGGAATGGATAGTCGAGAGTTTGTCAGATTCAGTCATCTACATGGCCTATTATGTAATTGCAAAGTACGTGAACGGGGGCATGGTGCCTGCCGGCGAAACAATAAACGATTCATTTTTCGATTACGTGCTGCTTGGCGCAGGCGACGCCCAGTCGGTCGCAGAGAAATGCAGCATGCCCGCATCTACTGTAGAGCTGGTAAGAAAAGAGTTCCAGTACTTTTACCCCGTTGATTCGAGGCATTCTGGGCGCGACCTGGTGCCAAACCACCTATCGTTCTTTGTCTTTAACCACGTCGCCATCTTTGGCAGGGAAAACTGGCCCGGGCAGATAGTGGTCAACGGCTCGGTGCTGATGGAAGGGAAAAAGATGAGCAAGTCACTTGGCAACATCATCCCCCTCCGCGCGGCCATCCGCGAGCAGGGAGCGGACACCATCCGACTTGCAATGCTGGTATCTGCAGAGATACTGCAGGACGCGGATTTCTCGTTCGATACGGCAAGAGGCATACGGTCAAAACTGTCCGGCGTCTTTGAAATGGCCGACCGATGCAAGAATGTCCAGCAGTCGGCGCCAGAGCAAGCCGAAGACAGGTGGCTGCAGAGCAGGCTGCAGCGCGCTATCGCGCAAACGACTGAATCGATGGACAGGCTGCGCGTGAGGGAGTCGATACACCACATCATGTATTCGCTGGAGCAGGACCTGCAGTGGTACCTGAAGCGGGCGGCGGCAAAGGGCCGGGAAAACTCGCCAGCCGCCATGTCGATGACAGCCGAGTACCTGAGGATGCAGGTGAGGATGCTTGCGCCCTTTGCGCCCTTTACGGCCGAAGAGGTGTGGGAGCGCATCGGGAACAAGGACATGATTGCCAAGGCGGGCTGGCCGCAGCCTGACGGCGCAAGGGTGGACCTCGGCGCCGAAGAATCGGAATTTTTAGTCTCCGGCCTGCTTGCAGACTTGCAAAACATCGTCAAGGTGACAAAAATTGCGCCAAAAAAGATCATAGTCTATGCTTCTGCAGGCTGGAAGGCGCCGGTCTACCAGACGATACTTGCAAACGTCATGGAAGGCAGGACAAACTTTGGCGACATGATGAAGCAGCTGATAGCAAACCCCGAGACTGCCAAGATAAAGTCAGACCCGAACCTCGTGAAAAAGGTCCAGGACGACGTGCTGTCGACGCCGGTGGACGCAAGGACCCGCAGGCTGAAACTGGCGTTTGACGAAATAGCCGCGATAAAGGACGCGGCAAGCCTGCTGTCAAAAGAGTTTGGCGGTGCCGAAGTCGTGGTCTATTCAGAGGACGACGCGTCGAAATACGACCCCAAGGCAAAGTCGAAATTTGCAAGGCCGTTCAAGCCCGCGGTATTCATGGAGTAATTTTCTAGACGAAAAGGGAAAGGGTCTCTCCAGATTACTGTATGGTTTCTCTGGATCGATGTCCTTCCCGGTTGCTTACCGAGTCAGAGAGCGTACCGTTGCGTCGATGGTGTACGTTACCGTGAATGGCTCCGAGCTCCTTTTGTGAAATACCAAGGCGCTTCCGGTGAACTCGAACGTTCCTGCCGCAGTCGGCACGTCGCCGAGGACTATTGTGTTATCGACCAGCCCTGTGAGGTGCGAATATGTTATCTTTGTTCCGTTGATGACTGCCGTCGGCGGCTCTCCGTGCTCTTTGTCCGGTGCTTGGGCCGGATTGTAAACGTGCAACACCTCGACTTCGATGGGCTTGCTTGCGGCAAACGTCGCTCTCCCGGTATAGACCTTGCCGTCTTCCAGCAACGGGAGCGCAAAGACTACTGCATGGGGAAGGTTCCCGGTGTGCGCCACGGGAGCTGCCGTGGACATTTTGGTTTCCTGTATCCTGTAAGTTGTCTGGCTTGCCTGCTGCGCGGTTGCGTTATTGTTCTGCAGTAATGCTACGCCTGCCGCAATCACCAAGGCTGCTGCAAAGCTGAATATTGCTAGTCTGCTTTTTTCCATAGCTAGCGTTAAGAGTTGAGAATAAAAGGATTTTTTACTAAAGAATGTTTTAGAATCAGAAGTACAAAAATGTTAATGCCGTTGAATTTGATCCTGCGCTGGATTATTGCACAAACTTTGTGAAAGCTAGAGGCGCTGGTCTATGACTTGCAAGAGTTGTTTAGATGGCTCGTTAATCTATCTGTCATTCAGTTGTTTAAAGAAAAGAAATCAAGGAAATCAGATTTTATCGTGACAGAAAATTATCACATCAGGCTCAAAGCGCAAACAGCAAAAGCATTGATTGAAAAGATAAAGTTGAACATGAATGCAAAAATGGCGCTCAAAGGGAGGAACGTGACTTATCGGACTATTCTGTTCAGCAACGTATACGGATCAGCACATTTTGTAATTGGTACCGGATGCTGGACAAATCAGCGATAGTTCAAACAGGTTCTCATATATTACCTAGCATTTTTACGCTTTCTTTGGATCGTCTAGCTTTTCTAATTAGAAAGTACGCAGCAACTCCAATGCCCACCAGAACTGCAATGTTGCTTGCCAGCGATAGGGTGCTAAAGAGACCAACATCTTTGCTAGCAATATTGACACAATTGTCTATCGGTATGAAGAAGAATCGAAAGCAAGCGTCTGCTGGCAAATAGATCGGCTGTGACGCCAAGTCAGCCAACGTTGTCATAAAAAGATGACAACAATTGAATTTATCAATCTTTTGATCTTTTGACCGCAATACTATGATGCACTTGTTGTTTTAGACCCACCAACATCAACTTGTTTTCTCTACATTCGAAGCCGACACTAGGACCAAAACAGGGCAACAGATGCTGATAGAAGTCTCTTTCAAGAACCAGAATCAAAGTAACGCTTCATTCTTCACGATCATAGGGATAAGGCAGTCAAGTGGCATTACGGTGACCTTTTTGCGATTATCGAAGACACCATGTACAATACGAACCCGCCGCCGACCATTGCAAGGCCGTACAGCGACCACGCACCCCTGTCAAAATACTCGCCAAGGCCGACAATTATGCCGCCCATTATCAACAAACCGATGCCCGCGCGAGCGCCACCGGGCATACGGATCTTGGGCTTTGACACGCCCTATTGAAAAAGGGACTGCTAGATATTCGTTGGCACGATGCCTGCCAATCTTTTTATTGGTTCTTTTCCCTCTCTTGCAGTGATGAAGATCGCGGTGGTCGGCGTCGGCGTCGCCGGTGCGTACCTAATGAACCGGCTGAGCGACATGCACGACGTGCAGGTGACCGGCTTTGAGCGCATGCCGGAAGAGCAGCACGACGCCGTCTGCGCGTGGGCCACGTGCGAAAACGTAATGTCCGGGCTTGCAAAAAACTGCGGCCTGCATTTTGACGACTATGTCATGCACGACGGCAGGAGCATGAAAGTCGACCTCAACAGCGACCACGTCGACTTGAAATTAAAGGGCATGGTCAGCTATGACAAACTGAAACTTATTCAGGATATGGTCAGGGGCACAGACATCAGGTTTGGCCGCGCCCCGAGAAAAGAGGAGCTGGAGCCGGACTATGACATGATAATAGACGCGACGGGCTTTCACCGCAACTATCTGCCGCGTTTGCAAGACGAGATGTGGATACCGTGCGTGCAGTACAAGGTAAAATACAGGCCCGGCAAGGAGCCGTTTGACGACTTTTACCTGCGGGCCTTCCCGTCCATGACCGGCTATTTCTGGTATTTCCCGCTCGGCAACGGCTATGCCCACGTCGGAGCCGGCGACTTTGACAAGGGCCACAACCGGTTCGTCGATGAGTTTCTGAAAAAGCATGAATGCGAGACTCTGAAAAAGGTGGGCAGGCCCATCAGAATAAGCCCGCCGGCCAACTGCGAGCCGTTCACCGACGGCCGCAAGACGGTGGGAGTGGGCGAGTCCATCGGAACGGTATTCGCTCTCTTGGGCGAGGGCATCATCCCGTCAACCTGGTGCGCCGACCTTTTCGTGCAAAACATGCACGACCTGAAGGCGTACCGGAGCGCGGTATTGAAAAAATTCGAGATCTATTCGCAGGTCTTTAAATTCGTGCAGCTAAAGATACGGGGCAAGTTCAGCCTTGTAAAGAACGCCGGCGACATGATCAAGATATACAACCACATGAGGAGCCACGAGGACAGGTACGGCATGGCAGTCAGGATGGCCGACATGCTAAAGGTGGCAAAAATCTAAAGCTTTAAAAATCGAGCCGGGACAGTGAGTTCCATGCACACTGATTCTTCCGGACACTCGCATGACCATCCCCACGATCACAATCATCCCCACGATCATTCGCACGCCGCCCCTTCAAGCGACCAACAGCGCATGATGGAACAGCAGCTGAACGAAATGGCCCAACAGTCAAGGATGCTCGAAGCCTACATAAACGACGTAACGAACCGGCAGGCGGCAATCGGCCGCATGTTGGAAGAGGCCCGCATCGCCTCTGCCACCATCCAGGGCATCAACTCTGACGTTGACGTCGAGACCCTGATGCCAGTCGGAATCGGCGTCTATGTAAAGACGATGGTGCCGCCGGTCAAAAAGGTGATTGTCAACCTCGGCTCCGGCGTCGCGATGGAAAAGAGCAGGGAGGACGCGCTGAACTTTGTAGAGGCCCGCATCAAGGAGTACGACGTCGCCGTTAGGCAGCTCGAGGCGCAGAGGCAAGAGATCGCCATGCGCATGGAGCAGATGCAGGGGCAGATCAACTCGATGCTCCGGTCGTCGCAGCAGGGCTAGACGTGTGCCGGCATGTTTGACAAGCTAAAGAAGGCTTTTTCAAGCGCCGCCAAAAGCATCGGCCAGAAAGAGATAACCGAGAAGGTTCTTGACGATACATTGCTTGAACTGCAAATTGCATTGCTTGAAAGCGACGTGGCGCAAGAAGTCGTCGACGACCTGTCTGCAAAACTGAAAAAAGACCTCCTCGGGCTGAAACTTGAAAAGGGACAGGACGCCGGCCAGATAATAGAGGCGAAACTGCAAGAGGCCGTTGCCGGGATATTTGCCCGCGCAGGCAGGCTCGACCTTGTCGGGCAGATAAGGGCAAAGAAGGAGGCCAAAAAGGGGCCGTTTGTAATCGTGTTTCTCGGCATAAACGGCACCGGCAAGACCACGACGGTGGCCAAGATGGGGAACCTGCTGCGTAAAAATGGGATATCGC
>NZ_JBOGQF010000032.1:0-14498 GCF_050748925.1 Nitrososphaera sp. | reverse complement strand
ATTTTAGGGTGCCTAAATGATGCTTCAGGTCTTGCCGGAGGAATACGAACCGTGGGTGAAGTGGGCCGTAAGGGATTTGAACCCTCGGCCTTTCGATTATCAGTCGAACGCTCCACCAAGCTGAGCTAACGGCCCGTCCATGAAATCAAAGCGAGCGTTATTTAATCGTGGTGACCTTGATCAAGGATGGAAGGTTTCATGAGAAAGGTAAAGTTGTTTATCGCGTCGAGCCTCGACGGGTTCATAGCAGGAGAGGACGGCAGCATCGACTGGCTGTTTGATGACGCGGATTATGGCTATGCGCAGTTTTACGATTCCATAGACGCGGTTCTGGTGGGGAGGAAGACCTACGAGCAGGCCGCCGGGTTTGGCGAGTACCCCTTCAGGGGCAAGCAGGTGTACGTGTTCACGCGCAGTCCAGGCAAAAAAGACGGCAATGTCGAGTTTGTCGCAGACGCCGCGGGTTTCACGCAAAAGATGGTCGGCAAGCAGGGCGGGGACGCGTGGCTTGTCGGAGGCGCCGAGATCATCACCTCGCTCTTGAACGCCGGCCTCGTCGACGAAATAATACTCTCAATCCATCCTGTGATCCTCGGCAAGGGCATACCGCTTTTCAAGGACATAGAGGGGCGGCACGGCCTGAAACTTGTCGATTCAAAGGCGTATCCCAGCGGGCTTGCGCAGCTACGGTACAAAGTCGTTCACGCGTAAAAAAGGCAGGCGGCCCCTCGTAGGGTCTCGAATAACTTAAATTATCAACTTTGCGGTTTTAGTTCGTGGGCTGGTAGTTTAGTCCGGTAGAATACCTGCCTTGCATGCCGCGCAACGGCAGAGGACACGTAGGTGGTCGTGGGTTCGAATCCCACCCAGTCCACTACATCTTTTTCAAGTGCGCAGGAAAACCTACCGCCAGAATTGCAGCAAAAAGGTAAAGTGCAAGTGTCGCACCCAAAAAGCCTGTGAACAGGAACAGGATGGTGGCGCTGGCAGTTGTGCTGGTTTCAGCCGCGGTGGCAGGGGCCGTGATACTTGCAGTCGGCACAGGATCAGGCGCACCAGCTGACCCGGAGGGCGACTCTCCCTCAAATAACGTTAAAGTGCATAATTATGTAGTGAATGTTACAGACTCGATGGAGGTTGAGGACACGCGCTAGCTTTTCACAAAGGGCGGCTCACCTGCATTTCTTATCATATAAATACCACTATAACATCAATTTCTTGTAATAAATTCATATTTTAAATTAACCCGAAAAGATTATTATTCAGGAGCTATCTTCTATGACCGATAATAGTTATGAAGTTACAGAAGGCGATTCTGTCTTCGGTTATAGCACTGGCATTACTGTCAGTAGGCTCTGTAGGTTATTTTGTCGGCGCCAATTCTCCGGCCGACGTGGTTAGCGACGCAGGATTAACCGATTCTATTAGCGAGGCTTTTGAAAACGACCAGGTCACAATCCAGGTGCACGACAGCGCCGGCAACCTAAAGTCCGAGCAAAAGACCCACAACATCATCACGAGCGCGGGCGCCATCTAGTTCTGCATACAGCAGAACAGATGTGAAAGCTCGATAACGGGAGAGACATCCGACGCTGTAAGTGCCGCATCTCCTACTTGGTGGATTCAGTTTATCGCCGGAACACCAAATACTAACGAGCCAACAGGGGCTGACTGCACTGCGCCGTCAGGTGGTGGTGCTTTAGCCGGGCAGGTCTCAGGCGGCAGATGCGTGACCAACTTCGGATCTGCGCCAGCGCAGTATCAGGCAGGAGGCTCAATAATAACGGTAGGCACTATTGCAGCAGGAACAGCGCAATTGCGAGGTAGCAGTGGAACTTTTGATACCGCAGAGAACTATGTAAGAACAACTGAGGCGACTGTTTGTTCGATTGTAAACGATGGAACTGCGCCGGCGTCCGGGACCTGCCAGTTTACCGACACCACGCCCGTGCTCACCAACATGAGCGGCAGCTCAATAACAGTCAGGGGCCTCGCCCTTGCAAGCGGCGGTGCTTCCACCACAGCTGCAGGACCGCTGATAATTGCAGAATCCACTATAACTGCTACGACGCTTGCCCCCGGCGACACCATAAGCGTCCCATGGACAATAGTGACATAATATTGGGCCAAGAAAGAAGGTAGCGCAATATGCGTCACTGATTAATGCTAGATCTAAAAAGAGGGCGGCGCTCCAGGTAGCGCTGATTTTTCTAGCCATCTTTGCAGGCTCTTTTGCAGATGCCGTCCTCAATACCGTCACCCTGACAGACACTCTCGAGCTTGCCGACAGGCCTTCGCCCTTTAAGGCCCTAAAGGACAGCCTGCCCATTTCTTCAACAGTAGCAGCAAACGGCAAGACGGCTCGACGCGGTGCCGATTCAAGACTCTGCAGTCGGCAATGGCAAGCCACTTCTAGATTCTATGCCCATCCAAGAGTCTACGGCCCGCAATGGCAGGTTGACTTTGGATACGGCCGGCATAACGGATTTCTCGCCGTCTCTGGGCAAGGTTGCAGCAGACAGCCTGGCGCTGGGGGATAGCACGCGGCCTGATGGCACCGCAAAAGACGCGGTAGCGCTGTCAGACAGCCCGTCAATTCAAGCAAACGTCTTCCACCCGTTAGCCGCAAGCGACACTGTTGCATTAGCTGACTTGTCGCCTTCCTTGGACAGGATTGCGAAGGATAATCTGCTGCTCAAGGACAGCGCGCGCCTTGACAATTCTCCCAGAGACGTAATGGCATTATCGGAAAGCGTATCGGTGCAGACAGGCGTTTTCAATCCGGCAGCTGCAACTGACACTGTTGCAATACGTGACGGCACGCGGCCTGACAGCGCTCCAAGAGACACAGTGTCGCTGTCAGAGAGCACGTCGATGCAGACAAACGTCCACTGGGATGTCACTGCAAGCGATGTCGTTGCCCTGAGCGACGCCAGATCCCTTTCCAGGTCTGCGACTGAGACTGTGCTGCTTGCCGACTCGACCGCGCTGCCCTCGCTTGCCACGTCGTCTGTCGTGAGCATTGCCGACGCCGCATCTAGGGTCTCGGTCGTGAAAAAGCAGGCTCTTGACAGCATCGCGGCGGCCGACGCTATCTCGATCGGGCCCGGGATAAAGATCGGCGAGACGGTGTCAATAACCGAAACGGTCGAAGTCAGGCCGTCTGCAATTTACATATTCGATTCGCTTGCCGCGTCTGACGGGGTAGGGGCGCCGCGTGAAAGAGGAGCCTCTGACAACCTGAGCTTGGACGACGCCATCGTGGCCAGCCGCGGCGCCGTTATCAATGAATCGATAGTGGTTTCCGACCAGTTCGGCGGCGTGTCTGTCCACTGGAGCAGAAACTATGCCGAGTCGTTCACCCTGCAGGACTGCACGCCGTTTGCATGCAACCAGGTCCTGCACTTTGGCGAATCCATGGCGCTTGGCGGCGCGTTTTCGCCCCCCCTGTTGTAACAGATACCCTTGCCATAGGCGACAGCATAGCGCGGACTGCAGTGCTTGGCAGGGGCCTGAGCGATACGGCCGGCATTGCTGCCAGGGGCGAATGGACGTGGGGCGCCGCCCCCGCGCCCCCGCCGCCGGGAAGCCAGGTGCCGTCGCTTGGCATGATGATGGCGTCAAACGCGACGGTCGTAAAGCCCATGGCAGGGATGCCGGTCGGCGGCACCTTTACCCTGCTTACCGCAAGCCAGCTGGTGAGCCAGCTCAGCCCGCCCGCCCTGTCCATCAGCGACTGGGCGGCGTATCCGGACCTCTCAAAGGTGGCCATGGTGATGCCCACCTACCAGGTCAACCTGGCGCCTACGCCGCAGCTGCCGGGAGACGATGCCATGCTGAGCGTCAGGATGGCAAGGGTGCCGGCCAACATGCCGGTTCTCATGCCCATTGACCTGGCCGGGACGCCACAGACGTCAGAGCACGGCAACGTCCCCTGGATGAAGGTAGAATACACGCCGGGAGTTGACTCGACTGATTTTGCGATGCTGGTGACCATAATCGACTCGCAGCCGGCCGGCGCCCCGGCGTTGCTGGGCGGCGTCAACGCCCTGTACGTGGACTTTGAATGGGTCGGGAACTTTTCAGGAGCCGACCCGGGATCATCAGGCGATTACGACAGCCCGCCGACTTTTACGTTTGCAATAAGCGACGCCTGGGCCAGCCAGCAGGGCGTGCTGAGGGATTCAAACGGCGTCCCGGTGATGTCGCTGAGCGTGCTTGACGAGGCTGCCGGCGCGTGGCAGGAGGTAAGCGCGGTCGACAGCCCGGTGGCTCCCGTGGACGGGCAATACGTGTACATGGCGCACCTTGAGCACTTCTCCACCTACGCCGTCACCGCCGGCAAGGCCGCAAGGGGCGGAGGCGGCCAGCCCCCTCAGCAGCCTGCCGCCGGCATTGTCGCGCAACTGGTTGACTCGATGGCAGTAGGCGACGCTCCCCAGGCGCAGGCGGTAGAATTCATCGACCAGTTCTCAAAGAACAAGGGCGTGGCGGTAAGGCTGGTGGACCAGCTGCGCATCACTACAAAGCCGGTGGGATACGGCGAGACTGTGCTGGTTGGAAAGGACGCGACTGCTAGGATGACGCTAGAGAGCGTGGAGACGGAAGAGGGCGCCTTTGGGAGTGCGGTCGCAAAGGTGCTTGTCCACATGGGAAACAAGGGGGATAAGCCCGAGCTGTTTGTGCTCGACTACTTTTACATAGACGGGGCGGGCAAAAAGGCGTACGAATCGTCAAGGACTTTAGAGATTGCGCCCGGGGAGCTAAAGATCGAAGAGGCAAAAATACCGTTCACAAAGCCGGGGACGTACCAGCTGCTGATGGAGGTGAGGTCCGACGCCGGCGCGTTGCTTGGTGTCATGCAGGTACAGGTCGAGGTGCCGTGGCTTGCAGTCAACCTGTACCCGCTGGCGGCCGCCGTCGCTGTGATACTGGTCTCCACCATGGCGGCCATGGCAGTATACGCGTCAAGGCGGTCAAAGGTTCTGGGCGGATAGGTTTCACACTGCCCGCGGACCCAGGAGCTGCAATTTGGGCAGGTTTTCTGCGTTAGGTTCAAATATGGTGTTGGTCGGATCGCCTCTACAATGGAATACGTATACGCTGCTTTGCTTCTCCACAAGCTCAAGCAGAATATCAGTGAAGATAATGTCAAGAATGTTGTCAAGGCTACAGGCGTGGCACCGGACGACGTGAGGGTAAAGGCCCTCGTCGCGGCCCTCTCAGAGGTCAACATCGAAGAGGCACTGAAGGCGGCGCCAGTCGCAGTGGCGGCAGCGGCCCCAGCAGGCGCAGCAGCGCCGGCAGCCGCAGCCAAGGAAGAAAAGAAGGACGAGAAGAAAGAGGAAGAAGCCCTCGAGGGTCTGTCTTCCCTGTTCGGCTAAGTCCGTTCTTCCCCTTTTCACTTTCTTGCACACCTCCCCTTTTCTCTCTCTAGTCTACCGCTAGTTTTGCGCTCTAGTCAGCGTCTGCATAGCGCTTTTTAGTAAAATTTCATGGAACAATCTTATGAACAAAAATGCAATGCTGGCGGTTGCGCTTGCAGCCTTCCTGGCCATGTCGGCGGCGCCTTTTGCTGGCGCAGGAGCGGCGTGGGCTGACGGGGACGATAACAAGGACGAAAAGAGGGGCAAGATCCGCGATCGGCTTGCCACCTTTATCAAGGACAGGAACAATGACGACGGCGAGCGCAGAGTTGCCGAACTGTCGTTTGGCACGGTCAAGGTAAGCGCCAAGGGCTTGGCCGTTGAAAAGGGCGATGGCGCCGTCAAGGTGTCTGACGCGACGCTTGCCCTGACCGGTTCTGTCTTTAAGAACAGCGGCAACCATTCCAAGCTTTTCGTCAACGGCACGCTCGACTTTGGAGGCGACAGGTACGTGGTGCGCGCCGAGGGCAACTTCAGGCTCAACGACAGGCTCGACTTTGGCCATGTCGGCATACACGGCAAGATTCTCAAGGAAAACGAGAGGAAGGACTATGCGTTCCACGCAAAGGCCATAGCGCTGCCGCCGCAGAACGACGGCCTCTCATGGAAGCTGGTAGGCGAGCAGCCCGCGCAGGCAGGCAGGGCGGCAAAGATATACGCGCTTGCAGGCGAGATAAAGCTCGAAAGAGCTCTGGCCCCTGCGCCAACCCCGGACAACACCGGCCTTGACCGGTTCCTGATAAGCAGGATAGGCAGCCAGGCGGCTGGTGGTGAGTTTACGTTCGCAGTGACTGCAATAGACAGCCTTGGCAGGGTAAAGACGGCGTACACCGGCACCGTCGCCTTGAGCACAAACAACGGTGCAAGCCCGGCCGGCCACGCAAGCATAATCCTAGCCTCCTACACTTTTACCGCTGCGGACGCCGGCCAGCATGTCTTTGCGGCCAAGATGTTTAACGCCAGGAGCGACTCCGTGATCACGGTCTCCGGCGACAGCAGGACCGCTACTAGCAACGTGTTTGCAGTAGCCCCCGCGCAGGCGTCAAGCGTGACAGTAACGCCCTCTTCTGCAACCCTGGGCCCAGGCGGTGTGGTGAGTCTGGCCGCGAAGGCGCAAGACGCGTACGGCAACCAGATGGCCGGCGCGACCTACGCATGGGCGCTTGGCGCCCCGTCGCTTGGCACGCTTGCCCCGTCGGCAAGCACCGCGGCCTTTACGGCGGCGAGCTTGGCTGCGCCTGCATCTGGCATTGTAAGTGTGACTGCCGCGTTGGGCGGGGCGACGGCTTCGGGCTCTGCCACCGTCAATGTCAACCCGGCCTAGGGCAGGCCGCCACTCTTTTTTTCAAAAGACACCCGCGGTTAGGATTACAAATAATTTAGAATCGGAGTCCATCCTTTTGCAAGAACTCTGTTAAGGAGTACCGAGACAAGCAGATTTGACGTGCGATCGGGAAACTCTATCTGTTGAACCATCAACTTGTGTAAACAAAAAGAAAAAAGTTACTGGGCGTCGTAGCCCTTTTTCTTGGCCTCGTTGGCCACCGCCCTTGCCTTGCCCTGCGCCCTCGGCAGGACAAAGTCGGCAGTGTCCTTTGTGAGGTAGCCGGACTCGGCTGCGAGCGACTTGGCGTGCTGGTGCGCCTTTGCCAGCATAGGCTGGACCGTCTCCTGCGTGATGTAGCCGGCCTCCATAGCGACCGAGAGCGCCTCCTGGAACGACTTTACCAGCTCTGCGCGGTACTCTGCCAGGTTGATCCTCAGGTCCGCCTCCTTGAACAGCAGGCCCTCTGCTATCGCAAAGTTGACTGCGATGCCCGCCTCAATAGGCTTGATGTTGAGCTTGCTCAAGAGTGAGGCGAGCTGCATCGATATCGCGTCACCCGGCTTGGCTACGACCGTATCTCTGTTCACCCAGATGGTGCCACCGTCGATCTTGGTCTGCACGTTGCCGACCTTGAACTCGGACAGCACGGGGCCCGGGATGAGGCCGGTGTTGCCCGCAGGGACGACGATTTCCCTCGGGGCAATGTCGCCCCCCTTGGCCGGTAGAAAGACCTTGTTCTGCGCGAATATCAGGTTGAGCTTGAACGGGCTGATGTTTGTGAACATGAGCGCGCACTGGCCTTCCAGCTCTTTCTGGAGGCTGTCGAGGCCGGCCACGCCCTGGACCTTTTCAAAGGCGCGCACTGCGACCCTGTTCTTTATTATCTTGATGTTGATGTCGTTTCGGAACTTTTTCCGTATGAGCATCAGCTGCGACGCGCGCACCTTGGTCATCTTTGATAATGCAATCACGTTGTACTTTTTCGGGAGCTCTTGCAGCTCCTTGTACATCAGGCGCTTCTTTTTCGGGTAACTTGAACGCTGGACTACTTGTGTTGTTGACATGTCTATTCTCCTTTCTTCTTCTCCTCGTCTTTCAGGGTCGACAGCTTGGCGCTCTTGCCCATGGTGAACTTTACCATGGCGTTTCGGATGTTCTTGTCGCCCTGCGGCAGCTTTTTCTCGACGGCTGAAATGACCGCGTTTGCGTTCTCGGCCAGCTGGGCGTCGGACAGCTTTTCGTCGCCTATCTTTGCCGCGACATTCAGCTGGTTCTTGGCCTTTACCTTGACAGAGCCCCTAAAGCGGGCCGCGATGGTCTCCACCGGCGCGCCGTACGGCAGCGGGGTGGGCATCTTGCCCTTGGGCCCCAGGAACTGGCCCAGCGATCGGCCGACTGAGGCCATCTGACCGGTGTCTGACAGGAAAAAGTCGTGCGCCCGCACCACCTTGCGTGCCTCGCGCTTGTTGGTGCCGAGCCGGTCGAGCTCTTCCGGCTCCATCACGCGCTCTACGCCGGCCCTTTTGGCCTTCATGCCCATCTCCCCGGACGCAATCACGCATATGGTCGGCTGCCTTGACGGCTTGTTGGGCAGCACCACCACTTCGTTGAGGTTGAAACCCTTCTTTACGTCGATATCCTTCAGGACAAGTGTCAATTCTGCGGACTGGTTAAAGTTGCGCTTGCTAGCTCCTTCGCGCGCCCTCTTGACCAGCTCCCTGACTTGGCTGTCGCTTACCATTTTTATACAGGCAGTGAGCGTGGCAAGCCACTTAAAATCTTTAGGATTTTGATCTGCCTCCAAACGGCAGAAAATTGACTACCAAATACATTATGGATGCTTACATCGTCACATGTTTCAATTCATTTGCTATATGGACGGCCCATTCTAGGTAAAACAGACTTGTAACCTAGGATGGTAATGAATTACCATATTACCAAGGGCTGGTTATTAATAAACTGTATACTTTTTCAACAAGGAGTATCTGGTATTAGTAATGAATTCAGATGCAAAAATTTCTGAAGTAATAAGACTTTATAAGCACAAAAAAACCCAGCTGGAGATTTCAGGAATATGTCATATGTCCCTTCGGGATGTAAATCTCATAACAAAGACTTGCGCTTTAATTAGCCAGACCTCAAATAATGCTGATGGTAATGATGATAATATTACCAATCTAAGTCCCAAGCAGGTAGCTAGGGCTTTTTTGATTTTTGAAGGAGGGGGCGATGCCGTAAAGGCCGTAATAAAACTAAGAATCGACAATTTAGAAGCAAAGTCAAAATATGAATCGTATCTTGAAATGAAGAATCTTGGTAATCTGGTAACGCTTCTAAAAGAAGAAGGCAATGAAGGCGTGGACCAATTGGTTGCAATTCAGTCCGAACTGAAAAAGCACAGAATGCCTCCAAATTACTGTCTAGATAAACTTGTTCAATTGCAGAACTTAGAGGAAAAAATTGCTACTAAAAAACGAGAATTACAAGAAGCTCTTAGGAAGGAGACAGAATTACTAGATGTTGAGGATCGGTGGGGTAAAGCGAGAGAAGATCTCAAGGAGACAAATCAGATGATGAGTAATGCTACAAAGATGGCATTGAGGGAGCAAGGAAAAGTCTTTCTAGAATCAGAGAAGCTGAAGGTCCTAACAGAAAAGGTAAAGCTTGTAGAAGATGGAATCTACGAGATCCGAGGCCATTATAAAATAGGGAAAAATTTTGAAAGGTCGATATTCATTTGGCACATAGATAATCTAGAAGAATTAATCAAAGTTCTTGTCGTGGATATAATAACATCTCTGCGCAGGTTTCCAGATCAAGATAGAATAACCAGGATTCTTTCAATAGGAAGTGATCAATTTTCAGATGATGATATGGATTTCATCACGCGAATGGCAGAGTTTGCTCTTGGAGCGTATATCGCACATGAAAAGTACGAAATAATAAAAATAGTACGTCAGGAGAGAGAATTGCTCGAGAAAGACAGAGAAGGTATAGAAAGTACAGTTCAACAATAGAGCGTTCCATTCTTACTTGAACGAGGCGCGGATGCGGGCAAAAAGCGAGATCTGGAGCGCAATGATGACTGATATGAGCGCAAGTATGGACAGTATGAGCGAGTTTATCTGGCCCGACGCGTTTCTCAGCTCGTTGACGGTCTCTTCGCCCCGGTCAAGGTCTTTTCTTATGGCCGCCTGGGCATCTTCCACGGACTTTGTTATCGCATTCCGGGTGTCGCCGAGCTCCTGGCTCATCTGGTCAAGCTCTGCCTTTAGCGTGTCCACCGAGTCTTGGATGTCGCCTGTGCTGCTCCCGCTTGACACCACATTGGAGTCGTGGGCCCGGAAGCCCTTGTAGAATGCGATAGAGTGTATGATGTAGGTGCCCTCCTCGTCAAGCGTCACGTCGGCGTAATAGATGCCCTCGTGCAGCTCCTCCAGCTTGCCGGCAAGGTTGATGGTGACCTCGCCGGAGTGTATGTGCGAAGCGAGCATCTCGGCAGGATCCGCCTTGACCAGCTCGCCGTCAAATGTGACCTGCACGAATATGCGGAACGTCTTGCCGGTCGAGATCTCGGTCGGCGAGTCCAGCGTCCGTGCCTACGTTATGGCTTCGGGGATTTCTTCACATCTGGCCCAATAGCCTGCCTCGGCTTTGTGAATCGAAGGTGTATTTCTTGCAGGCGTGGAGAACAAAGATGTCGTTTATCTCGCCGCCGGTCAACGCGTTGACCATGTTGTATTCACCATATGTAACCTGATACATAAAACGATTTAGTTACCGGCGCTGGTCATCGAACTAATTCTGCAGATCTTGAAACAAATGTCTCGCTCTTGCCACCAGTTTCTCGGCGTGTTCCCAGGATATAGAATCTGCCATAGTCCTTCAGGGTTTCCCTTGCGGTTGCATTACGTGTAAGTGTGCAAAACCTGTGCTGGAAGTGTTACAATTGAAGCATTTCAGAAGTGGTGATACATTCGTTGAGAGGAGTGTTACATTAGGCGGGCAAGATCTGCCAGTGATGTCATTTTTTCCTGACTATTGCCACGAAGAACAGTACCAAGATGGCAAGTGTCATCCCTGTCACTATTACATCGATGAACGGCGCGTCGAGCGCCAAGATCACACCCTCCAAGTATTCTATGAACAGTTGTACAGCAAACAGGCCGAACGCCACGGCGGCGTACATTATCCTCCTGAGCGCGGTCTTTCTGTACGCGGAAATCGAAAGGCCAAGTAGCAGGATTGAAAATGCCGCGATTACAATCTTGATGGCCTGCTCCACCGGCTCGTACGCCTCGGCCCCGGTTGCTGCTGCCTCACCAGCAGCCTCCTCGACAGGGTCGATTTCGCTCTCCACTTGCCGTATCAGCCATGATAGAGCAAACCGAACAACCACAAATGACAGCTCTTCGATCAAATGTCCTTCCCTCCAGAAAGCGACAGGAACATCTCGGCGAGCCGGGTGCTCCACCTATCCCACAGTGACGGATAGTAGCTTTTCATAAGCGATACTAGGTACGCCGGCTCCTCGAGTAATTGGTACCTTTTAAACTTGCCTTCCTTGACTTCAGTGATTATCCCGAAACCCGCGAGGCGCTTGACGTGCCAACTGGCAGACGCGGATGATATGTCAATACTTTCGGCGATGTCGGTTTGCGTTGGGTTCTTTTCCTCTATTATGAACATCAGTACGTCTCTTGCTGTTTCGTGACTTAGGATCTGCAACAAGTTCTTTTCGTTGTCCTGAAAGAGCCCCGCCGGGAAATAATATTTGAAAAGGCCATACCTTTCCGACGTCACCTTGCCTGCTTTTTCCAAAAGCGCTAGGTGATATTGCACCGTTCCCATTGACACATTCAGCTCCTTTCTGATCCTGCGCAGATAACAGCCCGGATGCTCACGAACGAACTCGAGTATTCTCCTTGCATTGCCCTCGAGGTCTTCATTTTTCAAAACCGACCGACCCGTCGCTGGCGGTAATGAGATTGCTGGCAACAGCTCCATATTGGATATGTGTTGGCACTACCTTGACGGTAAACGGACATGTATGATATAATGTATTATGGTACAAGCATCTAAGCGTGGACGGACCCGCATGGTAGGGCAGTCCGTTCTGGTTAGCAGGCTATCACATTTGTTATTTACTTTGCTATGTGCTATTTACGCATGAACGCGAAAATGGCATTCATGACAGCCACTGTGCTAGCAGGTGTGCTCGTGGTGATTTTTTCAAGCATGCAGGTTGCGCAGGCAGGCGAAGCAGCCAAGAGATCCATAGTGTTGTACACGGACACGTTCTTCCAGGAGGACTGCGACTTTACCTCCACAGGCGCAAACAGGTTCTTCATACTCGAACCTGGTTACCAGCAGACCCTAGTAGGAGAGGTGGACGGAGAGGAGGTCGAGCTGGTAATAACCGTGCTCGACGAGACAAAAGTAGTTGAGGGTGTAGAGACAAGGGTAGTTGAGGAAAGAGAGAGTGCAGACAACATGCAGGTCGAGGTGTCTAGGAACTACTTTGCGATATGCCAGCAGACCAACAGCGTGTTCTACTTTGGCGAGGACGTCGACAACTATGAAGACGGCGAGATCTCTGATCACGACGGGTCGTGGCTCGCAGGACAGGACGGCGCAAGGGCTGGCCTGATAATGCCGGGAACGGTGCTCATAGGCTCCAGGTACATGCAGGAGATAGCGCCGGACGTGGCGATGGACAGGGCGCAAGTCATCAGCATGGACAACACGGTAGAGACGCCGGCAGGGACGTTTGAAAATGTATTAAAGACGAGGGAGAGTACGCCGCTTGAAAAGGGATACGAGCTCAAGTACTATGCCCGGGGAATTGGCCTGATACAGGATGCGGACCTGAAGCTGAAGGAGTACGGGCTTGTGGATGAATAGGAGATACGAACATGGACCCCGCCCGGGACCCATGGGTCATTTTTTGGTTTGATGTTGTATTTCGCGCGCACCAATTACGTTGTGAATTTGGAGAATGCAGTCTTTATCCGCATCAGCCATGCCAATAATGTACTCACTAGGATCATCGGGCTACAATTCACTGAAGTCCTTCCGCCCGACTAGGCGACTGCCAACGCAAACCCGGTAGAGCCCGCGGACTTTCCTTTTTTAATAAATCGGGGATTATAAAAAATAAAGAAAGGTGGATGCCTCCTTCGCTACAGGGGCAGTCCATTCTCATCCAACTGGATGTCCGTATTGAGCACTATGAGCAAATAGCATTGTTGTGCCTCTGTTAGCCCATCCCATTCAATTCCTGCCACATGAACTGCTTCCATTGTATCTAGCAAGCCAAGTCCCGAGCTGATTAGTTGGTACATGGAGTCGTACTCCATTATTTGCGATCCACTTTGTAGCTTATATCCACTCAGATTAAGGTCGGGTACAGGAAGACCGCCAGATCCTCCAAAGACAGAGATCTTCTCGGCCATAGCATTCAATTGAAGCCTGCTTGGGCCATTACCAGTGGCTCCGGCCTCCTCGCTGATTGCTGTTATTTCTAGGGTCGAATAGCGGTATATCGCCGTCAGCTGGGTGTCCGCAGTCACCGTCACGTCCCTCCACCTCTCTGTAGAGCTTGTGTCGAGCCAGTAGTCAAAGAAAAAGTTGAGAAAGTCCGCCACTCCCACGCGGTACTCCTCTCCATTGTTGAGGGTAAAGGCCGCCGGCGTGTAGCTGGATGACTGGCTTGCGTCGCTGTTGCTTATTACCTCGGTGTAATAGCCCTCTATGACTGTCCCGTTTGAAAGCTGGGAATTGACGGTAAGTTGCGATGTTTGCGCGTATGCGCTTGGCGTCGTCGCCAGAAAGGCGACGGCTGCTATCGCAGCCAGAGCCAAGATGACGTTGCGTTCGGTTTTCAGCATGAAGTAGGGATGCCAAAAACGTACATCAGCATAAAGCCCAGATCAGGGTAATTTTTACAGGAAAATATTCAGAAACAAACTACCTGATGAAAGAACGCCATTCTGTACTCGACGTCCGGGAAAAGAAAAAAGAGCTACTGCGCGTCGTAGCCCTTTTTCTTGGCCTCGTTGGCCACCGCCCTTGCCTTGCCCTGCGCCCTCGGCAGGACAAAGTCGGCAGTCCTTTGTTAGGTAGCCCTTCATCGATAAAGTTGACTGCGATGCCCGCCTCAATAGGCTTGATGTTGAGCTTGCTCAAGAGTGAGGCGAGCTGCATCGATATCGCGTCACCCGGCTTGGCTACGACCGTATCTCTGTTCACCCAGATGGTGCCACCGTCGATCTTTGTTCTAACGGCCATATACTGACGGATAGCATTTTTGAATGAATTGTTGGATGAATCTCGCGTGAAAAATCATTCTATAATGGGTCATCAATGCAATACCTGGCGACGAGTGCGTAGATGTCCGCTACTACTTGAATGATGCTCTAATACGAGCAAAAAGCGAGATCTGTAAAGCGATAATAATAGATATAAGCGCAAGAATGGGTAGAATAAGCGAATTTATCTGGCCTGACGCGTTTTCCAGCTGACCAACAGCTCCAGTAGCCGTTTCAATATCTCTCTTTATTGCCTCCCTTGCGTCATCAACTGCCTGACGCGTAGCATTTAGCTCCCGGCTTGTCCGGTCAAGCTCTTGTTTTAGAGTGTCGACGGATTCTTGAACTTCTCCAATACTGCTACCACTCGATATCACTTTAGAATCGTGAGCAAGGAACCCCCTGTAGAAGGCTATTGCGTGAATAATATAAGAT
>NZ_JBOGQF010000031.1:0-14713 GCF_050748925.1 Nitrososphaera sp. | reverse complement strand
CCGCATACCGGCTTGACCAGGTCTCCCTCCTCGCGACCTATACTCCGACGCCTCTTCTCCTGAAGGCCGGCAAGACATATCCGGTGACGGTGTCAGATTACCTGGATTCAAAGTTCTCACACTGGGACGACGGGAGCGCAGGCACCGGCCGGGCAATAACCGTCAATTCTGACACCACCATCGCTGCACACTACAAAACCTGGGGCTAGTCATGATTATATCGCACGCCTGACAACCGCATTCCGTCCTTGGCACAAAAAAACATGGGCGCCATCCTGAAAAAGATGGAAGTCGCGCTCAACCGGGAAAAGCCGCCGCGGCTCACGGCGCTGCGGGGCCTCCAGACGGAGGAGCAGGGCGACCCTTTCAAGATCCTGATAGGGACGATACTGTCGGCGCGCTCGCGCGACGAGAACACGACCAAGGTGGTAAACAGGCTGTTTGCAATTTACAAGACGCCGCAAGAGCTTGCCAGCGCAGACATGGACGACATTAAAAAAGTCATCCACAGCATCGGCTTTTACAACGTCAAGGCGGCCCGGATTAAAGAAGTCGCGCAGCAAATAGTGGGCAAGTTCGGAGGCACCGTGCCGTCGGACATTGAAAAGCTGCTGGAGCTGCCCGGGGTCGGCCGCAAGACGGCCAACTGCGTGCTAGTGTACGCGTTTGACATGCCGGCGATACCTGTCGACATACACGTGCACCGTATATCAAACAGGCTTGGCATAGTCGACACAAAGACGCCAGCGCAGACGGAAGAAGCGCTGGGCAAGGCGGTGGACAAAAGCCTGTGGACCCGGGTGAACGACACGTTCGTGATGTACGGCCAGAACATCTGCCTTCCAATAAAGCCAAACTGCGGGATCTGCGACCTGAAGGGCGACTGCAGGTACTACTCTACTTTTTCCTCTTCTTCACGAGCAAAAGCAGGCCCACCACGCCGCCCATCCCGACGGTGACTATGGCCGGCACAAAGTACACCGGCGTGTCTGCGGGGCTGCCATAGATTACGCTGATGTTGAGTTTGCCCGCGTAAGCGTTGCTGAGCGAGCCCGGCTCGTCCTTGCCGTACACCTCTACCGAGGCAAGGTCAAAGCCTCCCAGGCCGAACCTGTCAACGACGGTCCTCTTGCCGTCCGTGAGAGTGAGGCCGCCGGTCTCAGAGTAGCTGATGCCTATCGGCTGGTCGGTCCACCACCCGCGCTCTTCGTTGAGGTAAAGGTTGGAATAGCCTACCTCCGGGACGTTGGCCCACACTGAATATTTTTTAAGCTCTCCTCCAAACATCTGGATCTCGATAAACTTTTCACTTGGCGCCTTGTCGCGCAATACCACGACGGCCTTGGCGTCTTCCCTCTCTACATAAGAGAGCGTGTTTTCGATGCCCATTATCCAGTTCTGGCCCTTGGGCACGTCGTACAGGTAGACGAGCGGGTCCTTCCTGTCATAGTTTGCCGCGCCGTACGGGAGTGAAAAGCTCTCGCTCCTTTCAGCCTTTACAACCTCAAATGGCTGGCTGCTCTGCGCATACGCGATGGACGTGAAAAGCAGCAAAGAGATTGCGACGGCTGCCGATGCAAGGCGCACGGCAACACTTTTGTCAAATGGCAATATAAGGACTTGGAACGGCTGTTTCAGGGGTTCCTGAAATATCCTTCAATGCTATTACGAGCGTAAGATGGGACTGGTACTCGCAGCCGGCATGCTCGCCGGGCTCGCCCTGTTATTTGCAGCCGTGGCACCAGCGTACGCTGATCTCTTTACGGTCACCGCCGGAAAGGACGTCTATGACAGCGACGAGCGCGTGATAATAGCCGGCACGCTGCCTGAGGAAGGCAGTGGCGACGTGCGGGTCCAGATAACCAAAGACGACAGGCAGTGCGCCCTGCACGCCGTCAGGCCGGACCATGACAGGTCGTTCGTGTCAAAACCGCTGAACGTCGCCAACTGCGGGCCTGGGCAGTACAGGGTCACGGCGCACTATGGCGGCATGACCACGACATCTGCCTTTGTCATTTCAGCCGACAGCTCGGACTCGTACTCTGGCGACTTGCGGATCCGCACGATAACAAAGTCCATACTGATGGCGCAGGAAGCTGCAAACGGGCGGGTAAAGGAAGTAGTTGATTCTGGCGTCCTCCTGCCAGAGCTGGCCGCGCAGGCGCAGCGCAAGGGCGTGGTAGAGGCTTCGCTCGCGCTCCAGGCCCTCCAGCACGGTAGCGCCGCAGACGCCCGGATACACCATCTGGCCGCTCTGGCGCACTTCCGCGAGGTGATGGCCGCGCTTGCGCCCGAGCGCCTGACTACAGTGGCCAAGATGGAGCAGCAGACAATGGCTGTCACTTCAGGCGGATCTGAAAAGCTCGCGATGCTCCAGGACCTCTACGGGCGGCTGGCCGACCTGTCTGAAAAGAACGACGTTAGGCAGGATTTCGGAGACATTGCGGAAATGCTTTCGCAGGCGGAAGAAATGATAGGCAGGGGCGACGCGAAGGGCGCCGACAGGCTACTTGAAAATGCAAGCGTGCTCCTTGAGCAGGCCCGCGCAAAACTCGTTGCGCAGGCGGAAAATTCGCAGGCAAAGAGGATCCTGGCGTCGGCAGACAAGCTGGAAAAGAGGGCCGAGGCCCTGCTTGACAACAGCGACAGCTCGTACGCCGGCGAAAAAATCAACGAGGCGCTTTCATTCGTCAAAGACGCGAGGTCCGACGTGGCCAAGGGTGATTATGCTTCTGCAAGGGAACACCTTTCCCAGGCCACCAAGGCGCTCAACGAAGCCAAGAAAGCAATCGGCAAATAACGAATGTAATCCGGGAACTGGGTGCTATTTGTACGCCTGTATTTTGGCAGCTCATGCATCTACAATAATGATGGCTGTTGGGCTAAAAGGAGCCTGCTTTTTGCCCTTCAAGCCGTTTAGAGCCGTAATCTCGGCCTGAAAAATAGGCTGGAACGGGCGTTCCCGCACGAATTCCACCCTGCCCCTAAATAATCTATAACAATCTGATAGAGTGATGTCTGAAAGAAAAAACAACCGTGGCAAGATCGAGATAATGGCTGACGTCCTGTCGCTATCTACCGTCGGCATGAAAAAGACTCACATCATGTACCGCGCCAACCTGAGCTACGAGCAGATACTCTACTACCTTAACGAACTCCAGGTTCGTGGCCTGCTGGAGCAGGACACCGAGGAGGGCGCGCAGGTATACAGGACGACGGGCAAGGGCAGGGAATTCCTCCAGCACTTTACCCAGATGGCAGAGCTGATAAAGGGCTACCCAGAAGAAGAGCCCAAAATCCCGCTCCTGGCCTGACCCTTTTTTTACCTTCTGGTTATCCAGAATAGCACGGCAAGCCCGCCGGACTGCGCCGCGTTTATCGCAAACAGGTACGGCGCGGCGGCGTCGACGATGTTTTTGATTGCAGGCCCCGCGGTATAGAGGTTTGACCAGAAAATGACGATGACGACGTTCTGGACTATGAACAACGAGGCGACAATAACCAAGCCCCATGTAAAGTAGGACTTTATCAGCCTGAGGCTGGACACGTACAGCGCGACGATGCCTCCGAGCAGCCCTATGTTCAGGAGCGCCGCGCCGGCAGCGCCTAACATAAAGTCCATCTACGGAATGCAGCCCCCTGTTTTGCCTAATTTACTTTTTCCCAATTCTGACCAATATCTCCTGGAATGACGCATAGTTCTTTTCCATCAGGGGCGTCAAAAAGTAGATGGCGCCGTACGTCTCCTTGTTGTCGGTGACTATCAGGCCGTTTTCCGACAGCACCTTCAGGTGGTGAAGCACCGTCTTGTAGTCGAGTTTCAGCTCTGACGCTATCTGGTTTGCGTTTGCCGGCCTCGAGTTGACAAGGTCGATTATCTTGGCCCTGTTGATGCCGCCCCTGCTGCTTGCGATAAGGTACCACAATATTCGCTTGAAGCGGGGGTCAATGTAGCCGCCTGCGCCCGCGGTCCCCGGGCCTCCAGCGGCGCGGAAAAATGCCGGCAGCGAGAACACCAACCCCGGGAGGCCTGTGCTGCCTGCGATAAACATCCAAGAATTCGCCCTTTCCCGCGGATATAAAGTTGTCCAAAATTGGGGGAAGATCTGGGTGTGAATTGGGGAAAAATCCTTTATAGCCGGAGCAAAAGCGTCGGTGATGAACTTCCGGGACGATAACGGAAAGGTGAAAACAAACGTCATTATCGGCACGGTCTTTGTAGCCATGCTGGTTGCAATGGTTCCGGCGGTAATGGCGATAACAAGCACAAGGACAATGGACGCGGAAGCGGCAGACGCGGTCGAGAAGCCGTACGTCAAGGCCTTTGCAGGCGGTAAGGCTATCTATGAGCCAAACGCAGGCAAGACTAACGTCTTTGGCCCTGGCGGCATATTCCCGTTCTTCAACAGCACATTCTCATGCGGTGACGCCCTGACGTGCGGCGTAGAAACAGACGCAACCTTCAAGGGCGTCTTCAAGGAGGCAGGCGAGCAAGGCGACAACAAGTTTGTCGCAACCTACGTCGCCCCGATCACGTACGGCGACCACCAGGTGGCAGGCCACACATACAGGGTAGAAATGGTGGACACAAAGTGGAACAACGACGATCCCGCACAGACACCTCTGCCGACAAGGACCCCCGACTTTCTCGTAGCAGGCGACGGCGTTGCGTTTGACCAGTACCAGCACGGCCACTCGATGATCGACAGGTCTGACGTGCCACTGACTTGGAACAAGGTCGCACTCTACGGACACGCCAACGTCTATGACGAGTCCGACGGCGGCAAGCTGGTTGCAGAAAACATCTTTTTGCACCTGATGGTCGGCAAGGTGGTGGACGAGGCTTCGTTCTACTCTGACGTGCAGAACAACAACGGCACCCCTCTGGTAGTGCTCATGTTCCTCGTCAACGTCCCAAGCGGCGTCGTGCTGCCAGGCGACATCGGCCCTCTGACGTCAGAGCAGGCGCAGAGCTTTACCCCGCTGTCTGACGACCTGTCGCTGACAAACCCTCCGCCGTTTGACTACGCCAAGCTTGCAGAGTGGGGAGTAGACGTAGAGGCGCCGCTGCCACAGTCCACCCCGTGGTCTGTAGACAACCCGACGCAGCCGGTGTTCTTTACCTTCCTCCTCTTCACAGAGGCCAAGGCGTACAACTCGGCAAACAACAACGTCCCGGGGCTTGAATAAGCCCGGGCGCTTTTCTCTTTTTTATTGCACGAACGGCTCTTTGAACGACACGATTAGTTTTGCTATCTCCGGCCGCATCAGGTGCTCTGCAGGTATCTCGCCAGAGCTGACCATCTTTCTCATTTTCGTGCCGCTCAGCTCGTCCCTCGCTTCCGGCCCGTGGGGGCAGTTGCGCTCGTTTGCGTACGAGAGGCACTTTTTGCAGTAATAGAAAGCGGGAAAGAACACCGGCTGTATCTCAAGGTCTGGATAGTCTTTAAATATCTCGTGCGCCGCAAACGGGTGGTAGTAGGTACCGACGCCGGCGTGGTCGCGCCCGACGATAAAGTGCGTGCAGCCAAAGTTCTTCCTCATTATCGCGTGATGGATGGCCTCCTTGGGGCCTGCGTACCTCATCTCCGTGTGCAAACTCGCAAACATGGCCCTGCCCGCCGGGTAATAGTTCTCTATCAAAGTCTCGTATGCAGCAAGAATCACTTCGTCCTTGAAATCGCCCTGCTTTTTCTTGCCTATGAGCGGGTTCACAAACAGCCCGTCGTAAAGGTTGAGCGCAGCCTTTTGCAGCATCTCATGGGCGACGTGCGGGACGTTTCGCGTCTGAAAGCCGACGACGGTCTTCCAGCCCTTGGCTGCAAACTGCGCCCTCGTCTGCTCCGGCGTCATCCTGCGCCTTCTCAGCGGGGACTGTGGCATGCTCCTTGCGACTTCAATCCTGCCGGACAGCAGGTGGCTCTTCATGTTTGCCATCTTGTCGACGCCGGGGTGCTTTGGATCGTCGGTGCCATAGATCGACTTTGCGGACTCTAGCCTGTTGAACGCAAAGGCGTCCTCTACCTTTAATGACGCAAATCGCTCGCCTGCGGTGGCAAGCGCGACCTCGCCTGCCTGCCTAGCCTTTGCGGCCGTCGCCTCGTCTAAGTCGAGCACGATGGGCACCGTCCACGCAAGGCCGCTGCTTGCAAGCCTGCCCTTCTTTACGATGCTCTCAAAATCGTCGCGGCCGACAAACCCCTCCAACGGGCTGAACACCCCGTCGGCGATGTTTTCAACGTCGCTGCGAAGGTCGTATGAAACCTCGATTGCGTCCATGCCGTCCAGGCTGCGGCTTGAATGCCTGCTGACCAGTTTTCCCCCGTGTGGCTCGCCCATGTCGCTCACTTGCTCTTTTTCGTCGGGTCAAAGTGAAGGCCGCATTCCTTTGCAGCGGCGTTTTCCCACCACCACCTTCCAGCGCGCGGGTCCTCGCCCGGCTGCACCGCCCTCGTGCAAGGCTCGCACCCGATGCTTGGGTAGCCCGAGTCGTGCAGCTTGTTGTAGGGGACGTTATTCTTTTTGATATAGTCCCAGACCATGTCAGACGTCCAGTCTGCCAGCGGGTTCAGCTTTACAATGCCGCCGTGGGCAGCGTCTATCTCTATCTTTTTCGTCTCTGCCCTGGTGGCGACCTGGTCGCGCCTGAGGCCTGTTATCCAGCCGTCCAGCTCGCCGAGCGCGCGATTCAGGGGATGCACCTTGCGTATCTCGCAGCACAATTTCCTGTTCTCGACTGACGCGTACATCAGGTTCATGCCCTGCGAGCGTATCATCTCTTCGACCTCTTTCTGGTCGGGGAAGTACGCGTTTATCCTGATGCCGTACCGGGTGCGCACATCGTCCATGACGTCGTACGTCTCCTGGTTGAGCCTGCCGGTCTCTAGCGTAAAGACGTTGGTCTTTTCCTTGCTTATCCCCGCCATCATGTCTATTATCGCGACGTCCTCGGCGCCAAAACTTGAGGCGAGGCCGATCCTGGCCCCAAAGGTGTTAAGGGCCCACCTTAATACCTCCTGGGCGGTCTTGTCCTCAAATTCCTTTGCAAGCCGCTCCGCCTGCGCGGCGTCAATCTTCATACGGGCTTGATCAGCTTGGACGCCTTATATTGCTTGTTCCTTGCGTGAGGCGTGCAAGAAATTTGTTTATTAACAAGTTATTTTCTATATATTGTGTAATTCGTTCATTTAGAAATAGTGATTGCTAGGGGAATTTGGGTTGGCTAACAATTTTTGGGATAACGTGGAGCAGTACAGAAAGCTGGGCTTTGACCCGCTAAAGTGGGTCTCGTCCTGCTCGCTAAAGGCCGACTTGCACGTTGTAAAGGCGGCGCTTGCCGAGGTGAAAAAGAGCAGCATCAAGATAACCCCTTCGTGGTTTGACCCGTTCCCGCACATTGAGGGCAAAGAGCCCGAGCTCACAAGGCGCGTTTATGACCTTGCAAACCCTGCTGTCGACAAGGAAGTCGAAGTCAAGCGCGCGCTTGCGCTCTTTCGCGTCCATTCCGGCACGGCCGAGTCGCCGCAGCTGCTATCAGAAGCACTGTCAAAATTCTTTGCAGCGTTCCATGCCAAGGTGTCTGTCGCAAGCGCGCCGGTCTCAATGACGGAGCACCCCGACGCGCAGTTTGGCATGCTGGACTATATCGAGCTACGCCGCGGCAACAAGGACGGTTACATGCCCGCACTCACGTCCTTTACGCAGGTGACAGACGTCACAAAAGAGCCAGAGTCGGACGTGCACGTCCGGGTGGCCATGACGGATGCAATCGAGCGCCTGAACCTGCTTGGCTGCGGCAACTCCGCGCTCTACAAGTTCTTTCCAATCTATGACGCGCCTTCAGAGGAGATGAACGACAGGATAAGGGTGCACCTTGACGCGTTTATGTCGCGCTACAACATGGTGATGGAAGACTATAGCTCGCTCAAGCGCGGCAGGCTGTTCTACGGCACCAGCGCCGTCGCGATAACAAACAAAGAGCTGCCGACCCGGTACGACCAGATAGAGGAGGGGATGGAGATAATGATCACAGACAAGTTTGGCGGCCTCGCGGCTGTCAGCATGCACGCCCTGACGCTCATGGACGGCGCCAACGCGGAAAAGTTTGAGCGCGCCGGCGTGCCTGTCACAGCGATAACTGCGGCAAGGGACGAGGCGATAAAGAGCCTGAGCGAGCCCCACTTTGCGCTTGGCAAGATAATCTCAAAATACTGCCCCGACTATGGCTCGCCGTATGACAGGCAGGCGCACATTACCGCGGTCTACCCAGTCGGCGCAAGGGGCATCTTTGCGCTCGGGCTACTTGCCGAGCTTGCAAACGCACACCTTGCGATAAACGAGCTGCCTCTCCGGCACGAAGATATTGCCCGGCTTGCTACAAAAGAAAGCCTCGTTGAAAACTCGACTGCGTCGCAGCACGGCTGCCACATACTGGTCGGGACAAAGGACGCGCTCAGCCTGGTCGCCGGCGAACTTTGTCAGCACCACTTTGCGCCAGAGAGGATAGGCTTTGTCGCCAAAAAGGGCGCGCCGTCAGTCGCGATAGAAAAAGACGCCGGCCAATACGTGGCGGCAAAGGCCAAGCTGGCAAGACTGCTCGCAGCCCCGGCGGGTTAATATTTCGCATTGCGGATTGGATTGCCATGCCAGACTGTGTCTTTTGCAAAATAGTCGCCGGCCAGATACCTGCCAAGGTTGTAAGGCAGAACGCCAGGGCCATGGCTTTTCTGGACGCGTTCCCACTTGCGTCCGGCCACACGCTTGTCGTGCCAAAGTCGCACTATGCCAAGGTGCAGGACATGGAAAAAGAGGACGCCGCGGCAGTGTTTGCACTCGTGCACGAAATAACTAAAGCAATCGAGTCTGCGGCAGACACGACCGCGTCGACGATAGCCATCCACAATGGCAGCGAGGCGGGGCAGGAAGTCCCTCACGTCCACGTCCACATCATACCGCGGAGGCAGGGCGACGGTGCGGGCCCGGTCCACTCGATGTTCAAGAACCGGCCAAAGCTATCTGCCGAAGAGATGGATGCCGTGCTTGGCAAGATAATGCGACAGTGAGCGATGCACGAGCCGGGTGACAAGCACCGGCGTCATTGACATTACGTTGCCCTCTATCGCATGACCTGAAACGAGTATTACGACCGCGGCTGACCAGAGCGCGGCTCCCAGCAGCGGGTCCGTGCCTGCACCCGCAAAATGCCCTGCCACCATCGCAATGCCTGTGGCATAGATTGGCAGTCCTGCAGCATGAAGCGCCCTGTTGGCAGGGTGCCTGCGCGTCCCACTGACCAGTTTCACGATGCTCATGACTTGTCCTTGCCCTTTTGCGCTAATATCTCTTCCACCGCCTTTGGCACCTTTAGCAGCCGGATGGCAGTGCGCGTGGCAAGCTCGCACTCCTCCTTTGGCTGCTGGAGCGCAAAGAGCGAGTCGATGACCCTCACTGTCGACATGCCTAGCCTGTTTGCGGGGCAAATGTCGGTGTCAAGCCTGTCGCCAACCATGATGCAGTCGCCCGCCTCCTTGCCTGCCTCCTTTAGCGCGAGCTGGAATATCTGCAGATCCGGCTTTTTCAGCTTTGCAATTCCTGATATCGTCTTTACCTTGAAATATTTTTCCAGACCTGAACTTGCCAGCAGTCCAAGTATGTCTTCGGACTGGTTTGCGATGATGCCAAGGTCGCACCTGACTGACAGCAACTGCAAAACCTGCTCCGCCCCCTCTGCGAACCGGAATAGTGCCCTTCTGCCCTCTTTGATCTCGGGCTCTATTCTTTCCGCTACCGTAGGGCCATAGCCTGCCGGGAGCACTACTTTGCACACCTCGCCTATCAGCTCCCTCACGCTGCCATGGCCTATTCTCCTGTCGCGTATGATGCTGTCGCGTACCGCCTTGTAGTTTCGCATGTCTATACGCGCCCCAAAGCCGTTCAGGAGCTCCTGGAACTTGTTGTCAAAGTGGCCGATGAAATCCCACTCTGATACAAGCGTCTGCCCGAGGTCAAAGAACACGAACGGCTTTTGCATGTACGCCACTGTTATGCAGGACTTTATAATGATTTAAATAGAGTCCTGCGAATTTCTCGCCTAGCGATGCCCGGACAGCGTGACTATGACATTATCGTGGCAGGCGGCGGCCTTGCAGGCATGATAGTTGCAACATCGGCCGCATATTACTCTAAACAGTCGTTAAAGATACTCATTATCGACAGGAACGTCTTTCCGCAGCAAGGGATGAAGACCATCAGCGGCTGGGTGTGCGGCGACGCGGTGGGAAAAAACACCGTCGACTACATGTCAGAGCGCATCCACATCAGCTGGGGCAAGCCCGAGATCGAGCATCCAGTAAAGGGCGTCGTCGCGTTTTCGCCCGATCACGAGACCAAGGTCGCGTTTGACGGCGAGGGTTATATCCTCAACCGCAAGATGCTCCCGCAGCGCCAGATGGCAGACTGCAAAAAGATGGGGATCGAGTTCAAGGACCGCGTGGCGATACGCTCGCTGATAATCGAAAACGACACCGTCGTCGGCGTAGAAGGCGAGGACCTTGCGACCAAGGCGCCTTTCAAAAAGACCGCAAAGCTGGTCATCGACTGCACAGGCGTGACCTCTGTGCTGCGCACCAACTTTCCGCTAAAGTCGCATATCGAGCGCAGGATTGAGCGCGACGACCTTGAGGTAACCGGCAGGTACATTTACAATTTCCAGCTCGCGCACGAAGACACCACGTTCTTTGACCCGGACTATTGCATCATTCATCTGGATCAGAAACTTGCGCCCGGCGGCTATGGCTGGGTGTTCCCAAAGGGCAAGGACAAGGTCAACATCGGCCTTGGCGTGCAGCAAAAGGCGTTTGAGGCTCGCAACAAAGAGATGGGCGTCCACCCAAACCTCACGACGCTCATCGACGAGTACGTGCAGTACAATCCTGTCATCAAAAATCCAGTGCTCGCGGACGGCGAGATGGACGACGGCAACGCCTGGGGCACCTGGCAGGTGTCTGTCAGGCGCCAGAACGACTGCATGGTTGCAAACGGCTACATGCTCGTCGGCGACTCGGCGTGGATGCCCAAGCCGCTTGATGCAGGAGGCATCGGGCCGGCGATAATTGCGGCGACAATAGCCGGCAAAGACGCCGTCGAGGCCATACAGGCAAACGACGTTTCGGAGCGCAACCTGTGGAAGTACAACAAGAATTTCATCAACGACTATGGATACAAGACGGCAGGTCTCGAAGTATTCCGGAGAATGCTGCAAGGGCTCACAAACGAGCAGATCAACTATGGCATGAAGCACTTTTTGTCAAAGATGGACATTGACAAGATAACGAAGGGCGAGCACCCCGAGTTCAGCACGGTCGACAAGCTGGGCATGATGATAAGGGGCGCCGTAAACAAAAAGCTGGCAGACGACCTGCGCTACTGTGCCACCATCAACAAGACCCTAACGGCCCACTATCACGATTATCCTGAGATTCCTGAAGGATTCCCCGCATGGCAAAAGACGCTGCACGGCCACCTGCAGCAGGCGTTTGCCAAGTACAAATGACGCAGTACGCCGGCTTTCCAGTCTATGGAACCATCCCGGTAAGGGACGTTTCCGACATTCGTCAGGCGGCCGACAGGATGGCCGACGCCTATGAAAAAAGCAGCGACGATTTTGCGTTTCGCATACTGCTGCCACGCGGGGACAAATTGACAAACAAGGCAAAAAAGCTCGGCATGACTTTTCAGGGTGAATTCGTCCTTACCCTGCGCAAGCGAAACCTCGTGCCTGTCGTGCGCGACGTGCGCTATGTCCACGACGACGATCATTACGGCTGGATACTCGCTAGCCCGAAAGCCTTTGACAGGTTTGAAGGCAAGGCTACCTGACAAGTTCTATGCTCCGCAGTTGGTGCGGGCATCATAAACAAGGCACAAGCCATCGAGGCGCGGTCTATTGGGTTATCGTTTCTCGTACGCTTGCTTCAAGCGCCCGATGTCAATCTTCTTCATCTTGAGCATCGCTTCCATGACTCTTTTCGATTTCTCAGGATCCGGGTCACTGAGCATCTCGCCCAAGATCGTCGGATTGATCTGCCAGGACAGCCCGTATCTATCTTTCAGCCAGCCGCATTGCCCTTCCTCTCCGCCTTCCGAGAGCCTTCTCCAGAATTCATCCACTTCTTCCTGCGTTTTGCAGTCCACGGAGAACGATATGGCCTCGGTGAACTTGAAATGGGGCCCGCCGTTTAACCCTATGAATTCTTGCCCATCGAGCTGAAACACCACGATCATCACGCTACCTTTAGGCCCCTGCCCTGCTTCCCCATAGCGGGTCACGCCCACGATCTTTGAGTTTTTGAAAATCGAGACGTAAAAATTTGCTGCTTCCTCGGCTTGGTTATCGAACCATAGGAATGGAGTGATTTTTTGCATACGCATCTTGGTCTATCGCGAATAACATAAAAGACATTGCGCCCCAAGGGGAGTTTTCCCTAGATTAGAAGTTCACAAGTTTTTGGTTATTTAGACGCCAAGTGGGAGCGGGGCCGGAGGGACTTAACCCTAAAGCCCGATCATCGATCAGAAAAAGCTGCCTGGCAGATCCCGCCGCAAGTTGCCACAACGAGCGACGCAAATGCATTCCGCATATTAAAGAACTAGTAATTCCGAGTTTTTCCACTGGAAACGGGCGCTAGCGCCTACGCCTTCTGCTCACCTTCCTTGCCCTTGAACCTCGACAGCTGGAACGGCTGCCAGATCTTCATGGCGTTGCTCAACGCCACCGAGACTATGACGCCTATCAGGAACCCGCCTATCAAGTCCATCGGGTAGTGCTGCTGGACATAGACGCGCGTTATGCCTATCATCACGGGAAACGCCCACACTGCGTATCCTGCTATCCTTGACTTTCTGTAGAGCAGGTATCCGATGATAAACGCAAGGGCGGTTGCGCGCGCCATGTGGCCTGACGGGTAGGAAAACCCTGCAGAAAACGGGGTGAGGCTGTCGCCTTCGATGCCAAAATTCTCTGGCAGTTCAACAGCCGGCGCAAACTCGTAGGGTGGCACCGGCCTCCCGATGAACGGCTTCATGTACATTATGAAAATCGCAAGCACGACTATTGTGATGAGAAAGATCATGCCGACCTTTCTCGTGCGCCTGATTATCGTGATGATTATCGCAAACAAAAACAGCGTCCCCACGTCTCCCACGGTCGTGATTGCCAGCATCGCGGTGTCAAAGCCGGGGTCGCCCTGAATCGACTTTGCAAACCTGTTGACGGGGTCGTCAATCGCGTTGGTCGCGCCAGAAGCGACGATTATGCTGAAAACGACAAACGCCGCGACAAACGCTACAAACTTTATCGACCGCGTCCGGGACATCCAGGGCGGGCTGGCAGACTCCAACGCTGCAAGGACGCGCAGGTTGCCGTTTAATTGTTTTCCCCTAGGATAGGTTCTTTGACCTGCACTGCGGGCACAATTTGGGCTCTTCGGCCTCTGCAAACCACGACTGGGTGTTGCAGTCATTGCAGGTTTTCGTTACAAGGTCTGTCATTATCTTGTAATAGCGCGTGTTGAAATTCTGTGCAATCGGGCGCAGGAACCCAGACTCCTCCATCTCTAAAAGCACGTCTTCAAAGTCGAGCACGTCGAGGTTCATTGGCTTGTACCGGTCGATTTCGCTCAACAGGACGAGCATCTCGTCGTTAGAGAACCTGATGTCAGTGTCGTTGAAATTGTCCGCAATGACCTTTCGGATGTCCTGCCTGCTGACCTTGGTGGTGGACATTTTAGAGGCTTCTGGTGTCGTCCTGCAGCTTTTTCGCAGAATCAGGGTCCCTGTCTGCGTAATACTTTACCATGCCCAGTTTCAGCACCTTTAGCGAAAGCAGGGCGCACTTTATCCTCGCCGGGCCAAGGCTAGTCAGGCCAATCTCCTCCAAGATGTCGTCCTTGGAAAGGTCCTTGACTGACGTCAGCGGCTTATTCATCACCATCTCTGTCAGCATCGAGGCGCTCGCCTGGCTGATGGCGCATCCGCGGCCCTCGAACTTTATGTCCTTGATCTTGTCACCTTCCACCTTTAGGTGGATGTCTATCTCGTCGCCGCACAGCGGGTTAGAGTCGTGTATGCTGACGTCCGGGCTTGATATCTTGCCCTTGTTCCTCGGGTTGCGGTAGTGGTCCAGGATGATCTCTCGGTAAATGTCGTCACTCAAATCTTGAACAGCCTCCTAGCTTCTGAAAGCGCATCAATGAAAGTGTCGACTTCATCTTTTGTGTTGTAGATATAAAAACTTGCCCTGCTCGTAGCCGACACGTCCAGCCTTTCCATGAGCACCTGCGCGCAGTGGTGGCCAGAGCGTATCGCCACGCCGCGGTCGTTCATTATGGTCGCCAGGTCGTGGGGGTGGATGTCGCCGATGTTGAACGACACTACGCCTCCCCTGTCCTTGGCGTTTGGCGGGCCGTACAGCGTCACGCCTTTTACTGCCGTGATCTTGTCCAGCGCGTATTTTGTAATCTCTATTTCGTGCTCGCGCACCCTGTCCATGCCAATGTTGTTCAGATAGTCTAATGCCGCACCAAACCCGATGACGTCTGCAATGTTGGGCGTCCCGCCCTCGAACTTGTACGGCAGGTCGTTGTAGCGCGTCTCGTACTTGTGGACTTCTTTTATCATGTCGCCGCCGCCCATGAACGGCTGCATCTTTTCAAGG
>NZ_JBOGQF010000030.1:0-14834 GCF_050748925.1 Nitrososphaera sp. | reverse complement strand
CCGACGCCCAATCGCTCTATGTCCCCATATTGAGGCTGGAAAAGGCGACGCTTGAATTTCCGGCGTGAAGCGGAAAAAGCCTGACAGAAAGGCAAGGCCGGCAAACGAGGTAACAGAGCAGGAGGTCAGCGAATTCCTGGAAGCCATCAACAGGTTTGAAGGCTACCCGAGGCTGCGCGACCTCGGCAGGATCCTTCCCTCGATGAGCGACTACAAGATAAACGTGATTTTGCGGTACCTCCAGAGGCTCGGCTCCATCATTGTCGACAACGACGGATACATCACGTGGACAAGGCAGGGCGGAGGCAAGGAAAGCCTCACCTTTGGCGACGTAGCGAACCTCAGCGACGACATGAAAAAGTTTTTGAATGGTTAGGTTTTATATCGGCGCGCCCGTTTGGCATCTCGTGAAAGTCGGCGCCATCACTTCGGACCAGATGTACAGGATAGAGGAAAACGGCCACTCAGGCATCGGGATGCGCAGGTTCTTGATGATGGAAAACGCCGGCCACGGCATAGCCGACCTTGTCGCAGGCAGGTTCAGGAAACTGGAAAACAAAAAGGTGGTCGCCGTCTGCGGCACCGGCAACAACGGGGGCGACGGCTTTGTGGCGTCGCGCCACCTTGCGGGCTATGGCGCCAAGGTTACCGCCATACTGCTCGGTAGCCCGTCGGACCTGAAGAGCGAAGAGGCGCGGCTCAACTGGGGCATCATTGAAAAGATGGATTCAGTGGAAATAATGTTTGGAAACGAGATTACGGAAGATGTCAAAAAGCGCATCATGTCGGCAGGCGTCATCCTTGACAGCATGTTTGGCACCGGGATCAAGCGCGAGATCCGCGACCCGCATGCGACGGCGATCGACCTGATAAACAAGTCAAAAGCCTTTGTCCTTGCAGTCGACGTGCCTTCAGGGATGGACCCCAACACTGGCAAGACGTACGACAAGTGCGTCAGGGCCGACGCCACCATAACCTTCCACCGCATGAAAAAGGGCCTTTCGGGTAGGAAAAAATTCACCGGTCCGGTACACGTCGAGCGGATAGGCATTCCGCCAGAGGCAGAGAGGGGAGTGCTTTGAAGGTCCTGCAGATACCCGTAGGGCAGATGGCTAACTATTGCTACATCATTGCCGATGAGGAAACCGACGAGGCGGCCGTCATCGACCCGTCGTGGGACCTTGACGAGGTGTTCTCGGCACTCAAGAAGAACGGCTGGACCGCAAAATACGTGATAAACACGCATTCGCATTTTGACCACGTGCTTGGCAACGAGCAGGTAGCCAAGGTGACAGGCGCAAAGATAATCCAGCATGCTTCGTCGCAGCTTGACAAGGATATTGCAATTTCCGAAGGCGACATGATAAAGGTCGGCAGCATCGAAATCAAGGTCGTCCACACGCCGGGCCACTCCAAGGACAGCGTCTGCCTGATAACGGACGGCATTGTCTTTACGGGCGACACGCTCTTTGTCGGCAACTGCGGCAGGGTAGACCTGCCGGGGAGCGACCCAAGAGAAATGTACCACAGCCTGTTTGAAAAGGTGGCTCACCTTGACGAAAAGCTCGTGATGTACCCTGGCCACAACTATGGTCCTTCGCCCACGTCCACGATAGGGCGCGAGAAGAAACTCAACCATGTGCTCCAGCCCCGCACCGAGCAGGAATTCCTAGAGTTCATGGGCGTTGGTGACTGAGCATTGGGCGACATCGCAGGGAGCAGGCAGGCAATAGCAAGATTCTCGGCATCCAGCCCCGTGTTTGTCTGCGTCATTTCGCACACGGCCACAAGCGAGATCCCCGGCCTTACGGTGGCCGGCGCCAACCCTGGGATGGTCAAGTTCACGTCGCCGGCAGACGCCGAGTTCCTCCACTACGGCCGGTGCAGGTGCATACCGGTCGTCCCCGCGACTCCTGATGGCAAGCCCACCCCGGCGCTCATCACAAGGGCGGCCCTGCAGGCTGCCAGCATCCCGCTGCTGGTAGTGGATTCAGGAGCCAAGGTCAAGCCCGCCGTTCCTGCGATATCGTTTGGCACCAGTCCGGGGGGCAACATTGCCAAGGAAGATGCGATGCCTGTCGAAGAGGTTGAAAGAGCCCTTGCATACGGCAGGACGCTTGGCGCGCAGCTGGCAAGGGCGTCTGACCTCGTTGTTGTGGGCGAGAGCATACCGGGCGGGACCACCACGGCACTTGCCGTGCTTGGGGCCCTCGGGGTGGATGGGAGGTTCAAGGTGAGCAGCAGCATGCCCGACAACCCCCACGAGCTAAAGAACCGCGTGGTTGCCTCTGCGTATGCCCGCGCAGGCAAGCCTGACAACCCCATCGAGGCGGTTGCGCGCTATGGCGACCCCATGATGCCTGCAGTGGCAGGCATCGCGGCAGGCGCAATAGATGAAGGAGGCAGGGTTATGCTCGCAGGCGGGACGCAGATGGCGGCGGTGCTGGCAATAATGAAAAAAATCGGCACGCCGCTTGGCAGGGCGTGCATAGGGACGACTTGCTACGTCGCCGGCGACAGGTCGGCAGACCTTGCGGGGCTGGTCAGGGCGGTGGCAAGGGTGCCGGTTCTTGCGTGCGACCTTCACCTTGGCGAGTCGGCCAAGCCGGGGCTGCAGGCGTTTGCCGGCGGCTTTGTCAAGGAAGGCGTCGGGGCCGGCGGAGCGTCGATTGCCGCCATGCTAAAGGCCAGAATAGACGGGGAAAAAATGAGAAAGGCGATCGAGCGAGAATACGAGGCTTCGATCGAGCGCAGGCCTGCTACTTGAGGGATATCTCTATCGTGTCCTTGGCGCCTGCAAACATTTGCGCCATCAGCTGCTCCTGCAGTTTGTAGAAATAGGATTTCAGCCCATACCCGTACGTGTCAACCTGCTTTTGTATCGAGGCCACGAGGTGCGGGGCCATCCTGTCAGACACTGCGATGTAGAACCTCGTCTTTATTTTTGCATCCTGTGATATGCGCAGCTCGTGGCTTATTGCGGGCGGGGCTGCCTGCCTTGCCTGCGCCTCTATCGCGCCGTAAATCCTGAACAACACTTCCGGCTTGGTCTCGGCCTTTTCATCATCCATCGTAATGTTGTATGTATTTGGCATTGCCACTGCCTTCCGGCGTCTGGTAAAAAACCAGTCAAGGAGCTTGTTTTTACCCGCAAGCTAGCTGTAGCTACGCGCCTTTCTTGAAAGGAACGGGCTTTGCGGGTCGACAAAGCGCCACGGCCTCTCGGCGGCCTTGGTTATCCCTATCCTTGCAGTTGCCGCCACATCCCTTTTTGGCCCCCGCAGTATGCACAGCCCAGACCCGGGGTCTGTCATGTCGACGCCATTGTGGGCGAGCGTTATCTGCATGGCCTGCGCCAGCCTGCCGGGGCCGGACGCAAGCAGGCGCAAGTCGCCGACCTGGCGGAACCTGCCCATCTCCTCAACCCCTTCCACTGGCTCGACGCCCCGTATCAGCACTGCGCCCGCCGCGGCGTCAGGCGAGCGAGCTGAGACGTTGAGGCAGTGGTGGTTTCCGTACGTGAAATAGACGTACGAGCGCCCTACCCTGCCAAACATCGCTTCGTTTCTGCGCGTCATGCCCCTGCATGCGTGGCTTGCAGGGTCGTCGGCATGGCCATATGCCTCCGTCTCGACGATGACGCCGGCCAGCCTCTGCCTTCTTCCATCGAGGCCTAGGGTGCGCACAAGGAGGCAGCCGATAAGGTCGCTTGCCACCTGCACGGTCGCCCGGCTGTAAAAAGATTCTTCCAAGATCACATAAAATCCTCCAGCGAAGCCTTGCCCTTGCCTTCCGGCTTTTTGACCTCCTTGGCAAGCTTTTTCAGGTCAGCCTCCAGGAGCCCGAGCATGCTCCTGTTGTAAATAGCGGCAGCTGGGTGGATAGTGAGAAAGTATTTCTGGCCCGCCTTTTCGATTATCTTGCCGCGGTTTGCGGTTATAGAGCCCCCGCCGAGTATCGACGAATATGCGGTCCGGCCAAGGATGCAGATTATCCGGGGGCGTACAAGCGCAAGCTGCCTTTCCAGGTACGGGTGGCACGCCGCCACTTCGTCGTCTTCAGGCACGCGGTTGTTTGGGGGCCTGCACTTTACCACGTTTGTGATAAAAACCTGCGACCTTTCGATGCCGGCCTTGGCGAGCATGTCGTCAAGTATCTTGCCGGCGGCCCCCACAAACGGCCTGCCCTTTTCGTCCTCGCTCCGCCCCGGCGCCTCGCCGATAAACAGTATCTTTGCAGCCAGCTGGCCCTCGCCGGGCACGGCGTTCTTTCTCGTACGAGCCAGCTTGCACAGGGGACAGCCCATCACCTCGGCTGCAATCTTTTCAAGCGAGTCCACGCCTAACTGCAGCGCGCAGAGACTTATTGCCTTTTCTTCCAGTACCAGTATGCAAGGACCGCAGCGCCGATGACGGCTGCAAAAAGAGAGTAGACGTAGGAATTGGTGACGATAAAGCAGTCACGCTCAAGGTCTGCAGCCCCGGCAGGCATGGTCGACCGGTCAAGCCTTGCCAATTGCGATAAGCAGGACGCGCCCTGCACATTCAAAAGCACTGCCGACGTCGCACCTGCCGCCAAAAGCACCATGCCTATGAGGAAATACTTGCTCATTGCTCGCTCTTGCCTGAGCGTATCTGCCGTATGATGTCTAACACCTCGTCGGCGTCTGCGGCTTCAGGGTCGACTTCCAGGTACATGTTGAGGACGTTGAGCGCGTCTTCCACCATGCCCTTTTTCAACAGCGCTATGCCCTTGTCGCGGATGGCGTCCGGGTTGTACTGGTCTATGGCAAGCACCATCTCGTTTGCCAGCTCGTATTTTTCCATGTCCTGCGCCTCGTAGTAGCTTCCCTTCAGGTTGTTGAGCATTCGCACCACCACCTGTGCGACCGTGGCCTTTTCCACAAAGACACGGGTGAGTGAAATGTTTTGCCGCGGGTACGACCGCTCCAGCAGCGCCTTGAGGGCATAGTCATCCATTATCCTGCCGCCGTTGAACGGGTCCACGATAATCTCGCCGTTGTCTCCTTCCATCACGTGCTTGACCAGGAAATGCGCGGGGAAATTGACAGGCTCCAGCGCAAAGCCGGCGCCCTGCGCGACCCGCATGTAGAGTATCGAAAGCGTGATTGGTATCCCGGCCTTGCGCTCCAGCACGACGTTGAGGTAGCTATTGAGCGGATTGTAATAGTCGTCGGTGTTTGGCCGGAACTTTAAATCGTTGAACAGGTAGTTGTTGAGGCCTTCAATGACCTGGGTCGGCCTGGGGGGCGTGCTTGCCGTCTTTTTCAGCGCCTGCACGACGTGCTGGCTCATCACGTCGATGCCTTCAAGCGTCTTTTTGACGTCAATGTCAGGATACGCAAGGATCCTTGCGAGATGGAGGGCATGATCCGCAAGCTTGGACGGGTCGTCTGAAGACGTTATATGCGTGACTACGCTTTGCTTCCAGTCCTGCACTTTATCGTCCAGCGCGGTCACCTGTTGAGGTGCCTCTTGCACATATTTATGTCAATCAGGCGAAGAAATGCAGGTATTTTAAATATAAGCTCCCGTATCATAAAATGCAGATTTTACGCTAAATATCGAACTATTTCAAGTGTGGATACTCACATGCATTTCATGATAATTCAAAATACCTGCGCACTCTCGGAAATTTAACTAAATGCTTTTATTCAAACCTCTTTGCTTTGTCTTTCATGATTGCAGACAGTAAAGTGAAGACTTTACTCAACTCAAAAATCGGTCTGGCAGGTCTGGCCGCGTTGCTTGTTGCGCTTTCAGGCGCCGGGATGACCGGCAGCGCATTTGCGTATGCCCCAGATGACCCGGCAGTGAAGTACCACTGCTTCCAGACAAACGAGGATGGCAGCTTTGTAATAGAAACGGACGAAGAGGGAAACCAGAACCTTGTCCCCTGTGAGATAAACGCAGGTGACAACGCATGGATGCTCACCTCGTCCGCGCTGTTGCTCATGATGACACCCGCAGGGCTCGCAATGTTCTACGGCGGCCTTGCAAGGCAAAAGAACGCAGTGAGCACCCTACACATGGTATTCATCACCACAGGCGTTATCGCAATACAATATGTATTGTTTGGCTACACTCTGGCCTTTGGACCTGATGCGGGCGGCTACGGCTTCATTGGAACTCTGGATTGGGTGGGCCTGGAAAACGTGCTCCACGATGTCCCTTCCAACGCCTATGGAGGCATAACAGGATACACGATCCCGCACCAGACATACATGATATTCCAGATGATGTTCGCCATCATCACGCCCGCGCTTATCGTAGCGTCGCTGGCAGAGAGGATGAAATTCAGCGCGTTCATCATCTTTATCGTCATCTGGGCAACATTCGTCTATGACTTTGCAGCGCACTGGACATGGCAGATCACCGCGGCTGACAACTATGGCATGACCCCAGGCTACTGTGGCTTTGGATGGGGCGGATGCGTTGGCGCACTTGACTTTGCAGGCGGAACGGTCATCCACATCACCTCGGGCTGGTCTGGGCTTGTCATCGCACTGATGCTTGGCCGCAGGCTGGGCTATGGCAAGGTTCCGATGGAGCCTCACAACGTCTCACTCGTTGTGCTTGGCGCCGCTTTGCTGTGGACAGGCTGGTTCGGCTTTAACGCAGGCTCAGCGGCAGCTGCTGCGACGAACGCAACAAGCGCGTTCGTTGCCACCCAGATTGCGACAGGCATGGCGGCAGTCACATGGGCGCTCATATCATGGGCGCACACCGGAAGGCCATCCACCGTAGGAGCAGCGTCTGGCGCAGTAGCAGGGCTTGTGGCCATCACGCCGGCTTCGGGATTCGTGTCCCCAATGTCTGCAATCGTGATAGGCATCGTAGCCTCGATAGTCTGCTACGCGGCAGTCGCCTTCAAGAACAAGCGCAAGTGGGACGATGCCCTGGACACATGGGGAGTACACGGAATCGGCGGCCTTGCAGGCGCGCTCTTGACAGGCATCCTTGCAGAAAAGAGGTTCACCCCGTGGGGGGACAACGGCCTTGCGTTTGGCAACCCGGCGCAGCTCTACGAGAATGCAGTTGGCGCGTTCGCGGCGCTTGCGTGGGCAATGGGCATCACGGCGGCCATTATCAAGATAATGGACGCAGTGTGGCCAGGCGGCATACGCGTGACTCCAAAGGAAGAGGAAGTAGGCCTCGACCTTTCGCAGCACGGCGAGCGCGCGTATGTGACAGAGTAGGCGCAAGCCTCTCCCCTTTTTCCTTTTTATCTTTTCAGCCCATTACCAGACTGAACTAATGCCTGAAATTCCTACGGGTATCCGTGTTTTTCCATCCCGGGGGCAATAGCCATCCCATATTTTCTGCGCTCATGCATGGTCAGGAAAGTGCCTGTCACAAGCGCGGCTATCAAAAGCGGGATCACTCCATACGCGGCGTTTTGCGGGCCCGCGGATGCAGGATTGGACAGGACGATTTTGCTTTCAGAGTTCGCAGGGTGGACATTGTTTACTGCTATGCCGCCGCGTGTTACGACGGTCGCATCTCCGTATGCAGGCGTGGATAGCTCGTTTATCACCACGCCGCCCCGAGTTACGAGAGTTTTTTCTTCAGACTGGACAGAAACGACCCTTTCCAACCTGGACTGCCCGGCGTCGCTTTGCCCCATGCCAGTCTGAAACAGCGCTGGATATGCGGCAAGAGGAATTAGCACGACAAAGGCAGCTATAGAAATGCACAGGACGCATGTCACGTCGCATTTGCAGGAAGTGGCCTCTCTATTGTTGCTAGCTTTGGATTTAATCCAATTGGCTGACATGAGAGTGTTCTTTATTGCAGAAATAATAAGGCCTGCTCAGCACTTGATGAGCATCATTGGCTATGCGTCGATGAATCAGCGGGATTCCATCATTACAATCTTGTGTATTCCAAGTAGAAAATCTAACAAGGGTAACAGATTTCTTAAATAATTCGTCCTTGATACTAGCTCATGTATTCGAAAATTTCACCTCTGGTGGCGCCATTCGCGCTCTAGGAGGCGGATTAGGCTTGAAGAATGACTCTTTTTCGGTTGATGTCATAAAGAGGATGCTGACGGTCCTTTCATTTGGAGGCAGCACGAAAAAGACGTCTCTGGCAGGCAAGACTGGCCTTAATTATGCTACAATGATGAGGTATCTGGATTCCTAAAGATGCTGCAGTGGGTCAGCTATTCACGAGATTCTGGCACCGTTTCTCTGACTTGGCTCGGCAGTCAATTCAGGCAGATTCTTGTTGACGGCGACCATGACCTTCAAGGCACCCAAAAAGAAGAGATTGACGTATTTTTCCGGCAGATGTTGCAGAATACGCCGTCAGAGGCCAGACCGGTTGCAAAGGAGAGCATGCATAAATCCCCCAATATTCTGCTCATTGACGACGAGCGGGACGCTCTTTTGACGTACAGGCTGTTTCTGATCGATCACGGGTTCAACGTCAGTGCATTCTCGGATCCCGTATCTGCAATGGAGCACTTTGGCAGGGTCCCGACGCACTATGGACTGGTGCTTACAGACATCAGAATGAAGCCGGTCAACGGCCTTCAGGTTTATCAGAAAGTCAAGCTGGCAAACCCGGATGCCAAGGTCATCTTCATCTCGGCCCTAGACGCGGCCGATGAACTCGTTACGGTGCTGCCAGGCGTCAGGGCAAAGGACGTGATCAGAAAGCCTGTCGAGCTCGAAGCATTCATGGGTATAGTCAAAAGCGCCATTGCGGGATGAATAATGCTAACTACAGAACCAATAGCTTTGTCCTGGGGCGCCAAGAGTCTTTTATCATCCAGTGCAGTATTTCCTCTGGTGAGTGAAATCCCATGGTCTCGCTGAGTGTCAGAAACGACAGGGCCTTGACCGAAATGCTGTACGGGGCCGAAAAAGCAGTAGGAAGAGGAATCGAATTCATGTCAAATGCGAAAAAGCGAATGGACATTTACTTTGACACCAGAGGCGCGTCCATAGTAGTTGAAATCGACGCTTACAGGAAAGGCTATGAAGGCATCAGGAAAAGGGGCGGCAGGATAAGGGCCATAACTGACATCACAAAAGAGAATATCAGATATTGCAAAAGACTGGCAGGAATGGTTGACGAGCTGCGCCACCTGAGCGACATCAAAGGAGGCATAGCGGTGACTGAAGGGGAGTACATGGCCACGACGGTCCTTGCAAAAGCCAAGCCCCTGACAGAGGTCATATACAGCAATGTCCCGGAGATGGTGAGGCAGGGGCAGTACATCTTTGACGCGTTCTGGGAAAAGGCCATCCCCGCCAGCGAAAGAATCAGGGAAATTGAGGAGGGAATAAAACCCGAGTTCATCGAGACCATAAAAGACCCGGTCAGGATACAGGCGCTTGCATACGACATCCTGAAAGGAGCCAGAAAGGAGGTCCTGATAATGTTCTCCACCGCCAATGCGTTTCAGCGCCAAGAGCGGGCCGGCGCCCTGAAGTTGTTGACAAAGGAAATAGAAAAGGTGGGCATAACTGCGAAAATCCTGACCCCGTTTAGCGATGAAGTGAGGTCTTTTGTGGAGAGGCTTGCCCGCCAGCCGCAATGCGCCGGCAGGATTGTGGTACAGCATGTGCATCCTGCATCCCAGACCACGACTTCGCTCCTGGTCGTGGATAGCACTTATTCGCTGGCGGTAGAAGTAAAAGACGACACAAAAGAAACCTCAATCGAGGCAATGGGACTCGCTACTTTTTCAAACAGCAAGGCCACAGTCCAGACCTATGTTTCAATATTCAATACATTGTGGAAGCAGGCGCAGCTGTACGAGCAGCTGGAGGTGCATGATAGGATGCAAAAAGAGTTCATCGACATTGCCGCTCACGAGCTCCGGTCCCCAATGCAGCCGATAATTGGGATGTCGGAGATACTACTCCACAGGATAACGGATGAGCAGAACCGCGAGCTTGTCAACATCATAATAAGGAATGCGGAAAGGCTGCGCCAGTTGTCAGAAAACATCCTTGACGTGACAAGGATCGAAAGCAGGTCTTTGCAGATGCACAAAGAATCGTTCGATGTGAACCAAGTTATAGGGAAGGCAGTCGAAGACGCCAGGAGCCTCATCGTCCACAGGGACAGGCTGCGAATATCCTTTGCGCCAAAAGGATGCGTCAGCGTGAACGCGGACAGGGCGAGGATAGCGCAGGTCATATACAACCTGCTGGATAACGCGATAAAATTTACAAAAGAAGGCACCATACTGCCAAGTGCCGAGGTCATTGACGGCTTTGCAATAGTCAGCATCAGGGACAGCGGCAGGGGAATTGATCCAGAGATATTCCCGACGTTATTCTCAAAGTTTGCCAGCAAATCAGAGAAGGGCACTGGCCTCGGGCTTTTCATAGCTAAAAGCGTGGTGCAGTCGCACGGCGGCAAGATATGGGCGCGCAACAACGAAAACGGCAAGGGTGCAACCTTTGCATTCAGCCTGCCAGTGGCCTGACAGCGCAGACTGACAAATCTTATATCTTACGACCCACTTCGCATGAGGTGATGAGTTCTAGGGGGAACTTTACAAAAGGCCAGACGTGGGGGGCGCTGAAGAAGGCATGGAAGGGCTACAGGATAGCCAAGGTCCAGAACGACCGCACAAAGATGGAGGAGTACGCCAAAAAGATCAGGACGCTGCAGGGCGAGCTGGGAGTAAAGCAGGCGAACTTTCCTGAACTGGGGCTTTAACAATTATTCGTAGACGGCTACCAGGCGCGTTCCAAACTTGACCAGTAAAGGCCCTATGAACGTGGTTATTACGACTACAGTCCCAACTATCGGGAAGAGGAACGCGCTTATCACGCCGAGGTCCTGACCCGTCTTTAGCACGATAAGCGAGAACTCGCCCAGCTGCGCCATGCTCAGGCCTATCCCTATCGCAAACTGCTTGTCAAAGCCAAATACCCTCACGCCGCCATAGACTGCGGCAAACTTGCCAAGTATTGTCACCACCGTTATTATAGCCACAGGTATCCAGAACTGCGATATCGCAGACAGGTCCATGAGCGCCCCTATTGTGACAAAAAATATCGCGGTAAAGATCTCGCGCGTCGGCGAGATGAGCGTAGACACCTGGTCGGAGAACTTTGTCCCCGCGATTATGACGCCGGCAAGAAACGCCCCTGTCGCGGCAGAAAAGCCAAGCTCGTGAGAGAGGAACGAAAGGCCAAACGCGGTGCCAAGGGCGAACATGACCGTTATCTCGTACCGTTCCAGTTTCGAGATGAGCGAAAAGAGCTTGGGCATCAGAAGGACGCCGGCCGCTATGGTGCCGCCAATAAAGAGCCCTATCTGGCCAATGGTGGTCAGTATCTGCATTATGTCAAAAGAGCCGCTCACCACTCCAGAGTGCATGGCGCTTATCATGACGACTGCCACGAGGTCTTCGATTACAAGGACGCCTATCATGAGGATGGACGACGTCGCATCCATCTTGCCCATATCTTCAAGCACCTTGACAATGATGGCAGTAGAGCTTATCGACAGCGCGGCCGCAAGGAACATGGCGTCATAGAACGACCAGCCAAGGCCCGCGCCCACGGCAAAGCCAATGCCAAGCATCACAAGGACTTCGATAACCGCGATGCCGGCGCCCAGCTTGCCAATCGCACGCAGCTGCTTTAGCGGGAACGCAAGGCCGACGCCAAAGAGCAGGAGAACAATCGCAATGTCGGTAAAGCTGTGGAGCATTTCCGTGCTTTTTATCAGTGGAAAAGGCCCGAAAGGCCCTATCAGTATGCCTGCGACAAGAAAGCCGAGGATCATCGGCTGTTTAAAGATGTAGGCTAGCGCGCCCACCCCGGCGCACACTATGAGCAGGTACCCAAGGTCGCCTACCAGCTCTATCCCTACGCTCAATCCTACAGGTGAATCCCAGGATTTGCTTTATGGAGCCGAGTCAACAATACTTTTCAAACAGCAACCATTTTGTTGGCAAGACCAATCGTGCATTAAGATTAAATATTGAACGCCCTTTAGCGGCTATCCTTGGAGCGCCGAGAGAAGGAAGCCGAGATAATAAGTGAAATCCTGCTTAAAGCCGCAAGCGAGCCAGATTTCCGCAATACGCTGATACGCGACCCCGGCGCCGTCTTGGAACAGTACGGCGTCTCTCCGGAAGCAAGGCTCATCATCCGCAGAAGCATCCACGACCTGACGCAATAGCTACCACTTTTTGCCCTGCCGCATGTGATAGTAAAGGTACTGCTGGGCATAGCCGGCATGGCGTCCGAAGTGCTTCCTCGCGCTTTCAGACAACGCCTCGTACTGCCGGGCTGTCAGTTTTTCCCCAAACTTGCCCAGCCAGTCATAGTGGGTGGCAAGGGCCCGGGCTATCCAAACGTCGATTGGGAACGCCTCCAGCTTGTCAAGTGAAAAGAGGAGCACGCAGTCGGCTATCTTGGGCCCTACGCCGTATATCTTTAGCAGCTCTTGCTTGGCGTCTGCATAGCCGGCTTTTTTGAGTAGTACAAGATCGAGCGTGCCTGCTTTGATGCCCTGCGCGACGGCCCTTATCGCCTTTGCCCGGTAGCCCAGGCCGCAGGCGCGCAGCTCGCTTTCAGATACCTTGCTCATCGCCTTTGAAGAAGGAAAAGTGTGGAACTCCATGCCGTCAGTAAATACCTTTTGCCCGTACTTTTTCGCAAGGGTGTAGAGCATCCTCCTTATCATCGGGATGTTTGTGTTGCTTGCGCAGACGAACGAAAAGAGGCATTGCTCCGGGTCCTGCCTCATCAGGCGCAGGCCGCCGTACGTTTTCAAAAGGCCCGCAATGAGAGGGTCGCGTGACATTTCAGCAGATATAGAGTCAATGTCGTCGTCGAGCCGGAACAGGTCGCGCTCGACGCCTTTTCGCTCGGGAAAAGAAGAGAATTCAAACTCGTCATCGGACTTTGAGAATTTCACGATGCAATCGCCGTGGACGCCATACCAGTTCTTGTTTACCTGCTGCCACAGGAACGCCTGGCCGCTGTTGATGCTCGTCTCTGGGTTGAAATTGTGGACAAGCGACGGCCGCACGTGCTGCTAGCGGGCAAAAGAGTTATTGAACTTTCGCCCGCCGCTAACTTAAATAAATGACGGGGTATCACTGCTTATAATGAGCGACAATCCGGCAGACCCAGTCGAAGCGTTCAAGAAGGTCATGGAAAAGGGCGGCGAGGCCCAGAAGGACCTTGCCAGGCAGTTCTCGTCTTTCCAGACGGACGCGATGCAGAACTACTTTACCATGCTCAAGGGCATGAGCTTTTACAACGCCATGTTCAAGACGACTGTGCAGAGCGGTGGCAGGATATCAATCCCGGAGGCAGAGAGGCAGGCACTGGACATCGAAGACGGCGATCTGGTGCAGGTTATCGTCATCCCGATAGAGCGTAAAAAACGTAAAGAAGGCTAGAGCATCACTTCTTTGCCGGCCAGGAATTTTAGCACTATTCTGTTAAAGGTCATTGGCTTTTCGACGTAGGGCGTGTGCCCGCAGTCCTTTATCACCACAAGCTCGCTGCCGGGAATTTCTCGGAACTCCTTTGCGTACTGGACGGGTATCATCTTGTCGTTGTCGCCCCACATCGCAAGCGTGGGGGCCACGATGCCAGACAGCCTGCCCCGGAGGGCCGGCGCGTACCTGATGCCAAGGAGCGTCGACATGAACGCGTATTTTGCGTTTGGGAGCCTCATGCGGTTCACAAAGTCTGCCACCGTCTCTTCGGTGACGGACGCAGAGTCGTGCGCCATCGCCCGGAAGGCGTTGAACGCATTTTCATAAGTCGGGTAGAGCGCGGCCATTATGTAGCCGTCAAGCACGGGCGTCGATGTCCTCATCATGCCGGCTGAAGACACGAGCACAAGCTTTTCCAGGCTGCGCGCGTTCCTTATCGCATATTCTGCGGCAATATGGCCGCCAAACGAGGAGGCAATGACGCTTGGCCGGGAGACCCGCAGGCTCTCAAAAAAGCCGGCGAGAAAGTCCTGGAAAAAATTCATTGTATATTCGACGGTCGGCTTGTCGCTGTAGCCAAACCCGATGATGTCCGGCACAAGGACGCGGAAGTATCTTGAAAGCGTCGGGGCGACGCGGAGCCACCTCTCTGACGAGGCGCCTATGCCGTGGAGGAGCACCAAGTCCTTGGCGCCTTCATTTGGCCGGCCGTAGTCAAGATATCGTATCGAATGGCCCATAACCTTGGTCATCCGCTGCGGCTGAGGATCCTGCAACAGGTTATTTCGTTACTACTATTGTGAGTGAGTTAATATAGTTAGAGGTCAAAATCTTGCTCTTGAGTGGCAGGCTAGGCCGTCGTTGCCATGCCGTACGAGAACATCTTTTCCAGAGGCGACATCACAAAGGCCTTTTCATAGAGGTGTGTCAAGCGCCTCTCTTCCTCCTTTCTGCGCCTCCGCTCAAGGAGCAGGCCGGCGATGTTCCGCGTCCTGTCAAGGTGGTTAAAGACCGTCATGTAGGTCATGCGGTCGAGGAGCTTGCGGATGGCAGAGCATATCCTCTTCATGAGTGAGTCGCGGATTTCAGAGATACCCTGCAGCTGTTCCACGCTTGTCTTTGAGTCGCTCCTTATGTTGACGATAAGGTGCTTTTTCTTTTGGCCTTCTGCCACGTGGCGGATGTGGCGTTGGTTGTCGGCAAGCGCGAAATAGATGGCCAGCATCTCCATCCTCTGCACGCCGTACCTGTCGTTTTTGAGAGAAGGGCGGAGCGCGCGTATCCTGCTAAGGTTGGCCGAGTGGTTGTACCATGCTATATAACCGGAAGGCGAGCCGTCTGCATCTATCGTGATGCTTGAGAGACGCAATCCGTAAGTT
>NZ_JBOGQF010000029.1:0-15711 GCF_050748925.1 Nitrososphaera sp. | reverse complement strand
GTGGAGGAAAGAAAGGTAGAGACTGACAAATGGGTCTTTGTTGAAAAATGCAAAAATCCCAAAGCATTATCGATTTTGATTAGAGGGGGGTCTGAGAAAATAGTTGATGAGGCAGAACGTTCCATGCACGACGCGCTCATGGTTGTAAAAGACGTTGTCCAGAAACCCGCCGTCCTGGCGGGAGGAGGATCACCTGAAGCCTGGATATCGCAGAATTTGAGAAAGTGGGCATCCGGCATAGCAGGAAGGGAACAATATGCCATTCTGGCATTCGCGGATGCGATAGAGTCGATTCCAATCGCCCTGGCAGAAAATGCAGGGATGGATGTAATTGATGTCATCGCTGAAATACGCTCAAAGCAATTGTCAGGAAATAATCCGTGGATAGGCGTAGATGTAAAGGAGTTAAAGGTTGCGGATATGCGCAAGAAAAACATCATAGAGCCGCTTGCTGTGAAGGAGCAGGTGCTAAAGTCGGCAACCGAAGCTACCGCAATGATGCTGAGGATAGATGACATACTTGCCGCTTCACGCACAACCAGCTAGCCCCTAACATGCTTGAGATAAAAGCTTGAAAAACAAAGTTGGTATTTCTAGACAAGGATATGGTGCAGTTCGCACTATATCACGTGAGGTCATTTTACGATGGCTTGGGTATCCCGCCGTCGACATTGTCTGTTGCTGACAATATTTACATACGTTTCAAGTCTAGAACTTCCCTGACTAATCTGGAAACAAACAGATTCGCTCGGGTTATCTCTGTCTCTGATAGATACCCTTTTTCAAATTCGTGAGATATTTCAATTGATGTGACGCCGGCCTGCGAGCTTCCATCATATTTGCGGATGCGGATGGACTTTAGTTTTGGGCTATATCCGTTTGCAACCAGTTTCTGGTTTATTTCGTCTCGCAACTGATCCGCCTCAATGCTGGACATCTATACTACCCTATAGTAAGTCTGGACCCCTGCATCTGTAGCGACATACCTTGTTTCGACTTTTCCCGCATAAGCCAAGGGGTGCATTGCATTGTTGAAACCATTATGATCACCGGGCCACGCATGATGGTCAGGATAGAGACGTGTCAGGATCTCCCCTTCAGTGTAGGCATCCTTATTTGAACCAAGAAAGGTCTGAATTCTTCCAATAATTGTGTCCCCGACTCGACCTTTATCAAAGTCATTTTTGTTAATAGGCATTTACATATACATGGTCGAATCAACCTATTAACCCGCTGCTCGACGGCGCAGACGCAGATGCATCAAAGATTTTGCAGGCATTCTAAAGAGCCATCAGGCGCTAACTATACGCCTGCCATCATATCTTCCAATCAATCTATTATCTGAATTTCTGTTTACATTTTACTTATGATTTCAAGAGGGATGGACCTTTTTCTCCCGATTACTTCTATGGATTCGCTCCATATTGCATCCCTGACGCCGTCCATGGACTTTATCTTTTCTAAAAGCTCAAGCAGTTCCAAGTTATCTTTTATGATTATTTCTGCCTTTAAATCGATTGTATGCTCCCCTATGGCTCTCGCAACATATACCACGGGATCGAATTCCAATAGCCTTTTTCCGACAGACATGGTCTTTCCGCTATGCGCAAAAATCAGCAGGTCTACGCGCCTGTAGCCTAGCTCCTCAAGGTTCAAACTATATGCAACAGTCAAGAATCTTTTTTCCAGAGACCTACGCCTACGCTGGATTGTAGTGCGAGGAAGATTGAGCTTCTCTGCCAGGTCGTGGGATGACATCTGGCCTTCAGGGTTAAGCAAAACTGTCAGAATCTTCTTGTCCACTTCTGATAGTATTACCACCTGACAACCCCATGGCTATTTGTTCTGCCTGGATATTAATTTTTTATACAAATTGAATTTATATTCTATAATGCCAGCTTATTTCTAAAAATGCTATCTTGATTATAACTTAAAGCAGGTCGATAATTCATTTGGGCAAGACACTATTTCCTACCATATCCACAATTTCGTTCCATGCCACATCCATGGCGCCGTTCATGACCTTGACATACTCCTTTACATCACAATTAACTACTAATATCGAGATTGCTATGTAAAATTCTTATAACTGATATCCAATTGTTATAATAATTCAACATATATAATTGAATCATTTTATTATTTGTAAAATAGTAAAATATTCTTTACAAATATTACAAAGGTTCATATGTGTTCTCACTCATATTGATAATGAGGCGATCAAATGGAAACAATGCTCACACTTGTGCTTCTTGCAATAGCTGGAATTGGTGGGGCCCTTGTCTACGTAATTGCAGGACCAAAGATGCGCGAGCGATACCACAACGACACGCTCCGTACACGCTCAGCTTGAGCTCCCCCACTTCTTGGTTCATCTTGATTACATCACAGTAAAAATTCTTTAGAGATGTCACCTACCATGTTAATCAACATAAAATCAGTAGAAAGTTGTATATGTCCAACTTGGCAGTTGGACCTTGGAAATTAAACCATTCGGGCAGCAAGGGGTTTGCACTCTGCTGATCGCATAAACGCCTTTTTTCTGGAATCTTTTGAAATGTATAAAAGAACTAGTTGAGTGCGGTGTTTCACTGGAAACACACACTAGTCCAGCTTTATGTAATTGCCGAGAGGGGCAAGCGTCGGCGTGTTGTTCCTGAGCCACTGGAGTGTCTTGATGAACGAGCTGGCCGACTCGACGGTCGTGAGCACGGGCGTTCCTGTCTCTACCGCCTTTCTCCGTATCAGGTATTCGTCCTGCAGCATGCCGACGTACTTTTCCAGCGTCGACGTCGCCGGGATGTTGATGATGAAATCCAGCTTTCTTTCATAAAGGAGGTCCGCGATGTTGGGCTTTCTGTCCGGCTCGCTTATCTTGTGCACCAGCCCGACATCGCCTACCTTGTTGTTCTGCATGAACTCTGCCGTGTGCTCTGTCGCAAGGATCTTGAAGCCCATCGACGACAGCATCGATATCAGCGGCAACAGTTTCTCCTTGTTCTTTTGCCCTCCGATGGTTATCAGCACCGACCCTGACAGCGGCATCGAGTACCCCGCCGCCATGTACGCCTTTGACAGCGCGTCGTAAAAGCTGTTGCCAAAGCACGCGACCTCTCCTGTCGACTGCATCTCGACTCCAAGGACAATGTCCGAGCCTTCCAGCTGCATGAACGAGAACTGCGGGACCTTGATTCCAAAGCCGGGCGCCTTTAGCCACAGGTCTTTGGCCTTTGGCGGCAGCGGCTTGCCAAGCATCGCCTTTGCGGCCAGGTTGATGAGGTTGAGCCCTGCAAACTTGCTCACAAAGGGCATCGACCGGGACGCCCTCACGTTTGCCTCGATCACCAGCACCTGCTCGTCCTTTACCAGGTACTGGATGTTGAGCGGGCCCTTTACGTTGAGCGCCCTGCCAATCTTGACTGAATAGTCGGTGATGGCATCCATCACGCTCCTGTCGAGCCTCCACGGCGGTATGCTCATCATCGCGTCGCCAGAGTGGACGCCCGCGTTGTCGATGTGCTCGATTATTGCGCCGATGACTACTTCCTTGCCGTTTGACACCGCGTCCACTTCTACTTCTGCGGCGTCTTGCAGGAACTTGCTGATGACGACCGGCTGCTCGGGGTTGACGTTGGTGGCATCTGTCAGGAACCTCTCCAACTGCTGCTCTGCCCATACGACCTTCATTGCCGCGCCCGATAATACGTACGACGGCCTCACAAGCACCGGATAGCCCACCGTCTCTGCAAATTCCTTGGCTTCTGCAAGGTTGGTGAACTGCTTCCACGCCGGTTGGCGGATGCCAAGCGAATCGAGCAGTTGCCCAAACTTGGCCCTGTCCTCTGCCCTGTCGACGTCTTCGCTGCTGGTGCCTATTATCCTGATGCCGTTTCTGGCAAGTTTCGGCGTCAGGTTGTTGGCCGTCTGGCCGCCGACGCACGTGACGATGCCGGTCGGGCTCTCCTTGTCGCATATGTCGAGCACGCGCTCTAGCGTCAGCTCTTCAAAGTAGAGCCGGTCGCAGATGTCATAGTCTGTCGACACCGTCTCCGGGTTGCAGTTGATGACGGAAATCTCTTTTACGCCGTTTTCCTTCAGCCCCCACACCATGTTGACGGTGCCCCAGTCAAACTCGACGCTGCTTCCTATCCTGTAGGGGCCCGCGCCCAGGACCACCATCCTGCTCTTGTCCTTGACCTCTTTTTTTACCACGACGTCGTCCGCGTCGCCCCCGTAGGTGAGGTAAAGGTAGTTGGTCTTGGCCGGCCACTCTGCCGCCAGCGTGTCTATCTGCTTGACGACCGGCTTTATCCCGAATTTTTCGCGCAAGTTGCGCACCTGCATCTCGTCGGTTGAAAGGCACCTGCCCAGCTGCCTGTCAGAGAAGCCCATCTTTTTGGCGTCCCTTACCAAGCCCTGTTCAAAGTTGCCCTGCTTGCGCAGCTTTTCTTCCATGTCTACAATGTTCTTTATTTTTGTGAGGAACCACGTGTCGATGTGCGATAATTGATAAATCCTGTCGATGCCCAGGCCGGCCTTCATGGCCTGCACGACTGCAAATATGACCTCATCATTTGGCTGCAGGAGCGCCTGCTCGATGCGCTCAATGTCGGCTTCCTGCAAGTCGTTGCCGTTTGCGACAAGGCCGTCCTTGCCGGTGGCGCTCATCCTGATGGCTTTTTGGATGACTTCTTCAAATGTCCTGCCTATGGCCATCACCTCGCCTACCGACTTCATGGCGCTCCCGAGCTTGCGCTTGACCATCTCGAACTTGCTGAAATCCCACCTCGGCATTTTCAGCACGACATAGTCAAGCGACGGCTCAAAGCAGGCAGTCGTTACCTTGGTTATCCTGTTGAGCAGTTCGGGAAGAGTGTAGCCGAGGCCGATCTTGGCAGCCATGTATGCCAATGGATAACCTGTGGCCTTGCTTGCAAGCGCCGACGACCTTGAAAGCCTCGCGTTAATTTCAATAGCCGTGTATTGCTCTGACTCGGGGTCGAGGCCAAACTGGATGTTGCACTCGCCCACTATTTCGCAGTAGCTCGTGGCGCGGATTGCCGCCGAGCGCAGCATGTGGTATTCATAGTTGTTGAGTGTCTGCGAGGGCGCGATGACGATGTTGTCGCCGGTGTGCACCCGCATGGCAAGCACGTTTTCCATGTTGCAGACGATGACGCTGTTGCCGTTATAGTCGCGCATGACTTCGTACTCGACCTGCTTCCAGTGGCCCACGTACTTTTCAATCAGCACCTGGTGCACCATCGAGAGGTTGAGGCCGCGCTGGACTATCTCTTGCAACTCTATCTCGTTGTAGGCAAAGCCGCCGCCGCGCCCGCCAAGCGTGAACGCGACCCTGATGATCACCGGATAGCCTATCTCCTTTGCCGCCCTTAGGGCGTCTTCTATAGAATTGACGGCAAAGCTCTGCAGGACCGGCACATCGCTTTTCACCATGGCATCCTTGAACAGCTGCCTGTCTTCGGTGACATTGATGCCCTTTATCTGGGTGCCAAGCACGCGCAGGCCGTATTTTTCAAGTATGCCCCGCTCGTGCAGCGCGACGCCGCAGTTGAGCGCCGTCTGGCCGCCAAACCCGAGCATGATAGAGTCGGGCTTTTCTTCCAGGATAACCTTCTCCACATACTCTGTGTTTATCGGGACGGGATAGACCCTGTCTGCAAAGCGCGTGTCCGTCTGGATAGTCGCAATGTTGGGGTTTATGAGGACGCTTTTCACTCCTTCTTCGGCAAGCGCCTTTAGGCACTGCGAACCGGAATAGTCGAATTCCCCCGCCTCGCCTATCTTTATGGCGCCGGACCCCAGCACCAGTACTTTTTTTATCGACTCATCTCTTGGCAATTTTAACTACCTTTTTCTTTTGTTTTTTCGCTTTTGGTTTTGCGGGCTTTACTCCGTCTGTTATCTTGCCCCTGCCGATTATCTCTTTGAACCTGTCAAACACAAACATGCAGTCGTAGGGCCCCGGCGAAGCCTCGGGATGGAACTGGACCGCTATCACCGGCTTGCTTGAATGCTCGATGCCCTCGACCGTGTCGTCGTCCGCGTTTGCAAACCACACGTGAAAGCCCGTGCCGTCGAGGCTCTTTGGGTCTATGCCATAGCCGTGGTTCTGGCTCGTGACGTAGGAAAGGTTGTTGCGCAGGTCGATGCACGGCTTGTTCTGGCCCCTGTGGCCAAATTTCAACTTGTAAGTGTCGGCGCCGCCTGCGAGGGCCAGTATCTGGTTGCCAAGGCAGATGCCCAGCGTCGGCGTCGACATCTTTATCAGCTTTGCAGCCGTCTTGATGGTCGGCATGCAGACCTTGGGGTCGCCAGGTCCGTTGCTTATAACGACGCCCTTGGGGTTGAACGACATTACCTGGTCGTAAGCCGCGTTCCACGGCAGGCGCACGACGCGGTAGCCCGTGCGCATGATGTTGCGGATGATGCTGTACTTTACTCCCGTATCAAGAACCGCTATGCAGTCTTTGCCCTTGTCGCCGTATTCCTTTGGCTCTGCAGTTGATACTTCTGGCATGAAATTGAGGCCCTCGTACTTGGCTCCTGACGCCATCTTTTTCAATTTCAAATCGTTGACCGGGCCCTTGTCTGACACGATGACGGCGCCCATCATGACGCCGTACACGCGCAGCTTTTTCGTCAGCTCACGAGTATCAATGCCATAGATGCCCGGTATCTTTTCCTCATAGAGCCACTGGTCGAGCGTCTTGACCGCGCTCCAGTGGCTTGCGACGTCTGACAGGTCGTGAATCAAGAGCGCCCTGGCCTGTATGCCGTCTGACTCGAAAAACTTTGGTAATCCATATTCGTCCTTGACGTCGAAACTGGGGACGCCATAGTTGCCTACGAGCGGATAAGTCATGCACAGTATCTGCCCCCGGTACGACGGGTCTGTTAGCGTCTCTGTGTAGCCGACCATGCCGGTGTTGAACACCACTTCGCCGGCGATCTCTGTCGGGTATCCAAAGCCGATCCCCTCAAAAATAGTGCCGTCCTCAAGCATCAGCTTGGCGGCATAGCCAGTGTAGGTCTTTGCAAGTGTCGGAATTTTCTGACCCTCACCAACTGTTTTAGGAAGGAAATTTAAGTCTTTTTGCTCTGAGCAACAAAAGTAATATTCTCATTATGCGGAAAATGACTGATGGCCAACTGCTCTGTCTGCGGCTCGCGCTTTGCAGAGAAAAAGTGCTACTTTTGCCAAAACCACGTCTGCACCGCCTGCGTTGTGCCTGACGACGTGTCGGGGAGCACGACCACGGTCAAGTGTATTGCCTGCCAGCGCAAGGGAGTCAAGAAATTGAGTTTCTTGGCAGTCGTAAAAAGAAACAAGTTCGTCCTTGCGGTCCTAGCCGGGTTCTGGATTTTTACAGTATTTCCCGTGCCCTTTATCAACCTGGCCGGCTACGAAGGCGACGTCCTGATCTCTATACTGCAGCCAGTGCTCATCGCCACTGGGCTTATGACCATACCTTTCATCCTCATGATGATTGCTTGGCAAAAAAAGGCGCCAAAGCAGAACTAGTACATCGACTTGGCGACAAGATCCGCAAATTGCGTCATCGACAGCCTGCCGCCAATGTCCTTGGTCTTTTTGTTCTGCTTTAGCAGGCCGACTATGGCGTCTTCTATGCGCCTGCCTTCCTGAGCCGCCTTTCTGTCGCCGTGCCTGTCTGCAAGCCATTCGAGCATCATCTTGGCCGACAGCAATATCGACGAGGGGTTTGCGGCGTTCTTGCCCGCAATGTCAAACGCCGCGCCGTGCACCGGCTCAAACAGCGCATAGTTTTCGCCAATGTTTGCCGCGGGCCCCATGCCGAGCCCTCCGACTACCTGCGCGGCCTCGTCTGAGAGTATGTCGCCAAAGAGGTTCGTGGTCACGATGACGTCGAAATCTTCCGGGTTGCGTATGAGGTTCATCGCCGCCGCGTCTACGTATAGCTCGCTGTACTGTATCTTTGGGTATTTCCTGGCGACGTCGCGGCAGGTCGCGGCAAAGAGCCCGTCGCCCTTGCGCATCACGTTTGCCTTGTGCACCGCGACCACCTTGCGCTTGCCGTCGCGGGCAGTCGCGGTCTTGAACGCGTATTCCGCTATCCTCCTCGACGCCTTTTCCGACGTTATCCTCAAGGCCACCACCGTGTTTGGGTCGGCGTTAAACTCCCATCCGAGGTACACGTCCTCCGTATTTTCCCGCACCGTGACCATGTCGACCTTGCCTGAAAGCGCGGGGATGTTTGGGTACGACCTTGCCGGCCTGACGTTGGCATAGAGGTCAAACATGCGCCTGAGAACAATGATGACATCCGCCGCGCTCTCGCCTACCGGGCCTTTGAGGCACGCCTGCGATTTCTTGATGGCGTCTACTGAAAATTCCGGCAGCGCTTTTCCGTGTTTTTTGAGCGCGGCGTCGCCGGCCTCGACCTCTTTTATCGAAAATTTGGTGGAAGAGTTGTCGCTGATTGCCTCAAGGATCTGTTTTGCACAGGCCGCCTGCTCTGGCCCTATGCCGTCACCGGTGATGAGTGAGACGCTGTACTTCATTCAACCATCACGGCCTAGCCCTTGGAGTCGAGCACTCTTTTCAAAAGGACCTTGTTTATTGCGTCCATCATGGCCTCGACTGACGCGACGACGATGTCTTGGTTTGCCTTTTTCGCCGACACGACGTTGCCGTTCCTGTCCTCGACTTTTACCGACACTTCTGCCTGGGCGTCCGAGCCCCCGCTGATGGAGCCGAGCCTGTACTCGCGGATCTTGACGCTTGCCACATCGCCGGCTATTTTCTGGATGGCCTTGAGGGCTGCATCCACCGGCCCGACACCGGTCTCTGACGCAATGAGTTCCTTGCCTTCGGCGCTTAAGCGGATGACTGCGGTCGGTATCGTGTGCATGCCGGTAAAGATCTGGAAATCGTAGAGCTTGAACTTTTCCTCAAACTGCGGGTTGTGCATCACCTCGCCTGCTATCGACAATAGCTCGGATGTCGATATGGATTTGCCTCTATCTGCGATCTCTTTTTGCTTTTCGACGATGAGGTGCAACTGGTCTTCAGTTGGGTTGATGCCAAACTCTCCAAGCATCGCCCTGATGCCGTGCGCGCCCGCGTGCTTGCCTGCCATGAGCCACCGCTTGCGCCCCACAAGCTCGGGCGCTATGGGCTCGTAGGTGAGCGGGTTGTTGATGACGCCGTGAGTGTGGATCCCCGACTCGTGGCCAAAGGCGTTTTCGCCGATTATTGCCTTGTTTGGTTGGACGATTATGCCCATCGTGTTGGAGACAAACCTGGAAGTCTCGTAGATCATCTGCGTGTTGATGTTGTGCCTTTTGTTGTAAAGGATACCAAGCGCCATCACAAACTCTTCAAGCGAGGCGTTGCCTGCGCGCTCCCCAAGGCCGTTTATCGTGACGTGGGCGCACGCGGCGCCGGCGTTGACGCCTGCTATCGCGTTTGCCACTGCAAGGCCAAAGTCGTTATGGCAGTGGACGCTGACCGGGAGCTTGGTTGCTTCCCTGACTTCTGTTACTATTTGCGCCATATAGTCCGGCGTCCTGTAGCCTACCGTGTCGGGGATGTCTATCCTGTCTGCGCCGGCCTCGGTGACTGCCCTGAACACCTTTAGCAAAAACGCCCTGTCTGACCTCGTCGCGTCCTCTGCCGAGAACTCGACTGCGAGGCCGTGCTTTTTGGCGTGCTCGACCGCCCTGACTGCCCGTTGCAACACCTGGTCGGGCGTCATTTTCAGCTTGTACTGCATGTGGATGTCTGACGTCGCGATAAAAGTGTGGACGTATTTCAAGTCGCACTTTATTGCCGCGTCAATGTCCGCCACTGTCGCGCGGGCAAGGCCGCACACCTCTGCCTTCAACCCCTTGTTGGCGATCTCCTTGATGGCGCGCATTTCGCCTGCAGACACTATAGGAAAGCCGGCCTCTATGGCGTCGACTCCAAGCTCGTCGAGTTTTATCGCAATCTGCACCTTCTGGTCGGGAGTAACCGTGACGCCGGGCGATTGCTCGCCGTCCCTGAGGGTGGTGTCAAAGACCCTTACCTTTTCATTGCTCAAAGCTCGACACCTCTTGGCAAGGCACAGACACCGGTCCTTGCCAACTGCGCGATGCCGTACTGCTCGACGAGGTTCATAAAGGCGTCAATCTTGTCCGGCGTGCCCGTTATCTCTACGGTTATCGTCTCCTTGCCGATGTCGATGATGTTGCCGCGAAAGATGTTGGCATAGTTCATTATCTCGCTCCTAGTCGTCGGGTCTACTGCCTTCATCTTTATCAATGCAAGTTCGCGGTAGACGGCCTTGTCAAGGTCGAGCACCTTTACCTCGACGACGTCGATCAATTTGCGCAACTGCTTTACGAGCTGGTCGAGGGTCTTTTCGTCGCTCTTTGTAGTTATCGTCATCCGAGAGAGGTCCTTTTGCTCGGTGAGGCCCACGGTTATAGACTCGATGTTAAAGTTGCGAGCCCGGAAAAGGTTTGTTATCCTAAAGAGGACGCCGGGCTTGTTTTCGACGAGGGCCGACACGATGTACCAGTCTGCAGTCTGCGACATTCCATTATGCTCCTGTTATCATGTCCTTGAGGCCGGTGCCCGGGGCCACGAACGGGTACACGTCCTCGTCCGGGTCGATTGGTATGTCGATCACCGTCGCAACGTCGCTCTTGATGGCAGTCTTTATCGCCTTCTCAAGCTCTGCCATCGACTGGGCGCGGATGCCCTGCGCGCCGTACGCCTCTGCTACTTTCACATAGTCGGGGCACGAGTGCTGGTGCACGCCGCTGTACCTGCGGTTGTAGAAGGTGCGCTGCCACTGGGCCACCATGCCGAGCATGTAGTTGTTCATGAGAAACACGATTACCGGAAGTTTCTCGAGCACAGACACTGCAAGCGAGTTTTCAGTCATGTTAAACGAGCCGTCGCCGGCAATGTCGACCACCGGCACGTTTGGCCTTGCAGCCTTTGCGCCTATCGAGGCGGGAAAGCCAAAGCCCATCGTGCCGAGACCTGTTGAACTGAAAAACGTGCCGGGCGATATCACGTCAAAGTGGAGCGATGCCCACATCTGGCACTGGCCGACCTCCGTGGTGACGATGCCTGCAGCGGGGAGCAACTCGCGCAACTTTTTGAGCGACTTTTTCGCAGTTATCTCGCGGGGATAGTCCTTGAGAGTCTCTGTGTAGTATGATATCAGCTCCTTTCTGCGCTTGAGCCATGGGTTGTCAGCCTCTTTCTTGACCACCTTTTTCGTCAATAATTTCACGAGCGTCCTGAGCGACGATTTGACGTCTCCCACAATCGCGACATCGACTGACTTGTTCTTGCCAATCTCGGCAGGGTCGATGTCCATGTGGATGATGCTCATGCCCTTGCCAAACTCGTCAAACCTGCCAACCGACCTGTCTGAGAACCTTGCGCCGATGGCTATGATGCAGTCTGCCTCGATGATTATCTTGTTTGCCTCCGGATGCCCGTGCATGCCTATCGGGCCCATTGCAAGCGGGTGGTTCTCGGGGAACGCGCCCTTGCCCTTGAACGTGGTCACGACAGGAATCATGAGAAGCTCTGCGAGCGTCTGCAATTCTGCAAACGCACCTGAAAGTATTACACCGCCGCCTGCCATGATTATCGGCCTCTCCGCCTTGAGTATGAGCTCTACCGCCCTGCCGACTTCGGACAAGTCCGCGTCCACAATAGGGTTGTAGCCCCTCACCTTGATGAGGTCTGGGAACTTCATGTCTGCGGTCGCCTGCTGGACGTCCTTTGGGATGTCGATGAGCACCGGCCCCGGTCTCCCGCTCTCGGCGATGTAGAACGCCTTTTTCACATTGTCAGGGATTTCTCCGGCCTGCCTCGGCTGGAACGCGTATTTAGTGCAAGGGTTTGAAATGCCGATGATGTCTGTCTCTTGGAAGGCGTCCTTGCCTATCATGGCTAATGGAACCTGGCCGGTCACGGCGACCATCGGGATCGAGTCGGCGTGCGCGGTCGCGAGGCCTGTGATGATGTTGGTGGCGCCCGGACCGGACGTCGCAAAGCAGACGCCAGATTTCCTCTTTATCCTCGCATATCCATCTGCCATGTGGGCAGCCGACTGCTCGTGGCGCACGAGTACGTGCCTGAGATTTGCCCCTACGAGGGCGTCATATATCGGAAGGTTTGCCCCGCCGGGAAGTCCAAAGACTACGTCTACGCCCTCCTTTTCAAGGGCATGGATCAACGCTTTTGCGCCGGTCATTTCCACCATTTACATTGTCACCAATTTTTTCAAGACAAATGCCCGCAGTTGTGCAGAGACCTGTCTAGGCAAGTACCAGTAGGACTAGAATCTTAACCTTGTGCCTAGAGAGCTCGCCTGTTTGGGGCATCTGGAACTGGATTGCAGTGATATAATTTATAAAGATAACTATTTGCAAAGCGCCAAGTTTTGGATCCGACTTCCAAGCTGTCATTAGGCGGCATCAATGAGAGCCATCCTGCAAAAGTTTTTGCATTTGCGCCGGCTTTGTAGCCACGCCCTTTAGCCGCGGTTGATAAAAAAAGAGGGTAGCGCCTATTGCTCTACCACTACCTCTCCTTTCATCATGGGATGAATCTGGCAATAATACTCGTATTGCCCTGCTTCGTCGAACGTGTGTTCGTACCTGGCCCCAAAGCTCATCAGATAAGAGCTCAGCTCATCCCCGCTGTTTGGATCGCTCATGCCTGTGCCGGACGTCACGGTATGCTGTTCAAAGTCGTTGTTTATCCAAGTTACAGTGTCTCCGACCTTGACAGTCAGAGGGCTGGGCGAATAGGCTCTGTCTCCCAGTCCTGTTGCCCCTGGGACGATTGAGACAGGATTATCTTGCTCTGTTGCTCCTGTGGCGTTGCCGGAAGGCATTGCGCTGCTCACGTCGGTGTAAAGCTGTGGCTTGCGCGTGACTGCTGAAAGGGTGTATGTGATGACAAACGGCTCTTCGTCAAGTGTCAGGGCCATCAACCCGTTGCCCACAAACTGCATCGTTGCAGAAGGGGCGGCAAACGTCCCGTAATCCGGCTCGATGACGTTAATGGCTATCTTGTTCTGCTCGTCAATTGGAAAGTTCAGGGGCTCTCCAAAGGATGGGTCTACCTGCGAAGCATTCGTGACCCCGTATCCCTGGTACACTCCAATGATCACCTTCTTGCTTGCCGAAAATGTGATGGTGCCTTCATAGATGACGCCATCCATTCGCGGAGGAAGTATGTCCACCGCGTTAAAGCTCGGGTCAGCAGGATCGCCAAAGGATGATACCGTACCCTGCAGCACGACTACTCTCTTTTTAGGGTCGACTATGGGACCAGCAGGCATAGGTTGTTCTTGCGAAGTGTCCGTCCCATTGACTGCGGCGCCCGGTGTTGTATCTAAAGTATTGCCTTGGTTATCTTGCGCCGACGCTTTTCCGACCTGCCCGATACCAATGAATGACGCTGCAAAGAGCAAAACTATTGCAGCACCCGATACCAGCAGGATACTGACGGTCTGCTTTCCGTTCATTATCGCACCGTGTCCGGTGCTGCTAATAAATACAGAAGACGACTGATAATAGAAGATTGATACCTTTGAAAATCCAAGAAATCTTTTTCCGTCAGTATTTTGTTCACAAATAATCCTGGCACTTGATACTGGAAGAAGAAACCGCGTGCTAAATACATCAATTTATAAGGTTTCGCGCTGCAACCCTGATGAACGTTATTGTCTGTGACTGATTCCGCTATTATCCGTGATTTTATTTACAATTATTTTCAAATAGCCAAGAGCAAGGAGATAGAAAATCTCCCCGAGTTCTTTCACGACAACTTTACCAAGTTTGGCGACTCGCCTCCATACGACAGGCGCGAGCTGGACCGGGCGATGATGCTTGAGCAACTTCAGTTTGCGAGCATCTCCGACTATGATTTCAAGATCGAAGAGATGAAGATAGACGTCCTAGACAACGTGGCAATAGCGACGTTTACGCTTGACAGCACCGGCCTTATCGTTGATGACTATTCTTTCCGCGGGACTGCCATCAAGAATAAGGCGCGCGTGACCATAGTGCTGCAAAAAGACAGAAAGGGCGGGTGGAAGATGCTCCACCAGCACTTTTCCAAGATGCCCTGCTAGTCAAAATCCGCCGGCCTGGCGACGGCCTTTACCTTTTGCGGCTCTTTCTTGCCCGCCTTTTCGCGGGTAAAGATGCTGTACGCTTCCTTGACATCCGCATTGTCGTGGACTATTGCCTTGACCGCCTTTATCATCGGCACGGGATAGTCTGACTGCCAGATGTTGCGGCCCATGTCCACGCCCGCCGCGCCGTGCGTCACCGAGTCGTGCGCGAGTTTCAGGGCGTCCATCTCTGGAAGTTTCTTGCCGCCGGCCACCACGAGGGGCACGGGACAAGATTCGACTACCTGCTCAAAGTTTTCGCAATAGTAGGTCTTGACAATGTGCGCGCCCAGCTCTGCCGCCACCCTGCACGCGAGGCCGAGATACCTGGCGTCGCGGCCCATCTCCTTTCCAACCGCGGTCACGGCAAGCACCGGGATGCCGAACTTTTCGCCTTCGTCGACCAGCTTGCCGAGGCTCGCCAGCGTCTGGTGCTCGTACTTGCTGCCCACAAATATCGAGAGCGCAAGGCACGACGCGTTCAATCTTATGGCCTCCTCGATGGAGGTCGTTATCGCCTCCTTTGACAGGTCCTCGCCGACGATGCTAGTACCGCCAGACACGCGAAGCACGATCGGCACGTCGCGCTCTGCCGGGACGCAGTTGCGCAAAACCCCCCTGGTGAGCATCAGCGAATCGGCATAGGGCAAAAGCGGCGCCACGGTCTTTCTAGGGTCTTCAAGGCGCTCGGTGGGGCCCAGAAAGTAGCCGTGGTCCACTGCAAGCATGAGGCACCTGCCGTCGGCAGGGCGGATGATCTTTGAAAAGCGGTTTTTCATTCCCCAGTCCATGATGTATCAGGGTGAAAAACCTGTTTTTATTATATATAGTTTCTACGGGCCGGTCGTGACGACGACCTTCATCGCATCCTTTGCTTCATGCGCGCACTTTATTGCGTTCGCCGCGTCCTTGATGTCAAACCTGTGTGTGATGAGCGACGCGATGTCAAGGCGCTTTTCAGCAATCAGCCTGATGGCCTGGTTCGTCTCTACCTCAGACGCTGCATAGCTTGGGATCAATGAATGTTCACTGGAATACAGCTTGCTCATGTCGTACGACATCTCCGAGCCCTTTGGCGGCACGCCAAACAGCATTACCTTGCCCGCCTTTCTCGTCATGTCAAACGACTGCAGAAGTGCCTTTGTGCTCCCCGTCGCGACTACTGCAATGTCGACGCCCCTGCCACCAGTCTGCTCTTTTATCTTCTGGATAAAGTCTTTGGCAGTAATCGAATTGAATGCCTGGACGCCATACCTTTCAGCGAACTTTAACCGAAAATCGTTAACGTCGGACACAAACACCTTGCCGGCGCCAAACGCCCTTGCCAGCAGGACGTGCATCAGGCCGGCCGGCCCCGCGCCAAGGACCGCAATGTCGTCGCCTTTCTGAAAGTTGCATTTGTTCCACGCCCTGATGCAGCATGCAAGAGGCTCTACAAGCGACGCCTCATCAAACGTCATGGCATCGGGCAGTTTTATCAGCCCGCCCCTTGACACGTTCCATTCAGGAA